>NZ_JAIFKB010000004.1:0-441827 GCF_019641445.1 Rhodococcus sp. DMU2021 | reverse complement strand
GCGGAGTGCCTCTCTCGATGACGGATACTTGACCTTCGACAAGCCAAGAATCCACTACCGGACAGGCACTTCCGTGCTTTACACGCCGGGCTCAGCCCGCATGAGAGGAAATCTCCAGGCTAGTGCCCTTTCCATGGTCTTGCTCTTGGTCGTGTATCTCACCGTCCTCAACGGAGACTTCCGCTGGGTCCACTGGTGGATCATGTGGGTCATCATGGCGGTAGGCGCCTGGATGATGTTTCGCGCTACCGCGAACCATTGGACCGCAGCCGGTGCCAGTTGGGTGCAATGGCGCAGCAGCTGGGTCGACACATACAAACTCACCCGCATCCGCTTTTCCGCAGACGGCTACAGCCGTGTGCTCCGACTGAAAGACGCCCACGGCAACGAAATCCAATCGTTCAAGATCAGTGAGATCCAACGCAACCCCGACCTGTGGGACCTGGTCTACAACGGCATCCTCCACTCCGTCGCGTCGGGCAACTGCGACATCGACGCCAAAACCCGCCACATCCTGAAGATCCCCTACGAACTCGGGCCGCGCCCCACCCGAAGCGAACGCACCAGAGGACGGCGGCGTAGAGGGTGAGGACGTCTCCGGGCCTACGGCAGTCGTGAGGCCAGCAACTCCGCCAGATGCGTGCCGCGCCGCGTCGTGAGGTCGCTCAGCTGGGTACGGCACGAGTAGCCGTCGGCGAGGATCACCGCGTCGTCGGATGCCGCCTCGACGGCCGGCAGCAGTTGGGTTCGCGCGACCGCCACCGACACGTCGTAGTGCCCGCGTTCGACTCCGAAATTCCCGGCCAGGCCGCAGCAGCCGGCGAGGCGCTGCACGTCGGCACCCGCGCGTCGCAACAGGGCGGCGTCGGCGCCCCAGCCCATGACGGCGTGGTGGTGGCAGTGGGGTTGTGCGACGATACGTGTGCCGTCCAGCGACGGCGGTTCCCAGTCGGCGAGGAGTTCGGCGAGGGTCGTGGTGCTGTCGGCCACGAGGCGAGCAGGTGCGGACCCGAGCAGTTCGACCGCGTCGGAACGCAGGACGGCGGTACACGACGGTTCGAGACCGACGATCGGCATGCCGCTGCGGAAGAGTTCGGCGACGGTGCGGCCCAGGATCTTCCGGGCCTGGTCGAGCTGACCGGTTGTGATCCACGTCAGGCCGCAGCAGCGGGGTTCGTCGGTGAGGTGCACGCTGTGTCCGGCGGCTTCGAGCACGCGCACGGCGGCAACCCCGATCTCCGGGGTGAAGTACTCGGTGAAAGTGTCGACGAACAGCAGCACCGGGTCGCCCGTGCGGGATCGTTGCGAGAGGGTGTCGGCGAACCACTTCCGGAAGGTGCGGGGCGCGAACCTCGGTACACGGCGGCGGCGGTCGAGACCGGCGACGGTCAACCCGAGCGGGGCGACCCCCGGAGCGCGTGCAAGGGCGTTGACGGCGCGTGGTGCACGGGAGGCGATCGCCGCCCACTGCGGCAGCCTGCCGAGACCGTAGTGACTGACGGGCCGTCGTCGTCCCCGGTAGGTCTGGTGCAGCACTTCGGATTTGAGGGTTGCGATGTCGACCCCGGTCGGGCAGTCCGACAGGCATCCCTTGCACGACAGGCACAGATCGAGCGTCTCGTGCACCTCCGGCGACTGCCACGACTCGTCGACGAGGTGACCGTTGAGCATCTCCTGCAGCACCCGGGCACGTCCTCGGGTGGAGTCCTTCTCCTCACGGGTCGCGAGGAAGGACGGGCACATCACCCCGCCGGTGCCGGTGTTGTCGGCGCGGCACTTGCCGATCCCGGTACACCGGTGCACTGCCTGCGTGAAGTCGCCGCCGTCCTCGAGATAGCGGAAGGTCAGGCCCTCCCGGATCTTCCCGGCTGCCGGGACGCGCAGGTCGGCGTCGACGGGCCGCGGGTCGACGAGCACGCCGGGGTTGAGGACGTTCTCCGGATCGAAGACCGACTTCACGGCCCTGAACAGTGCGAGCGCGTCGGGTGAGTACATCACGGGCAGCAGTTCGCTCCGGGCACGCCCGTCACCGTGCTCCCCCGACATCGACCCGCCGTATTCGGCGACGAGTTCAGCTGCCTCGAAAAGGAATTCGCGGAACAGACCCGGAACCTCGAGGGGGATGTCGAGGCGGATGTGGATGCAGCCGTCGGCGAAGTGCCCGTAGGGATAGCCGGTGATGTCGTATCCGGCAAGCAGTTCCTCGAAGTCGCGGAGATAGTCGCCGACGCGGTGGGCAGGGACGGCGGCGTCCTCCCATCCCGCGTGCGCGGGCAGTCCCTTCGGACTTCTCGCCGACAGGCCGGCTCCCTCCTCCCGGATACGCCACAGCGCAGCGGCACGCGCCTGGTCCTCGACGTGCAGGACGTCGGTCGCGGCGGCGGCCTGCGCGAGTGCCTTCGCCCGGCCGCGCACCTCGTCGGCGTCGTCACCGGCCAGTTCGACGAACAGCCAGGCCGCACCCGACGGCAGGGGCGGTACCGCCTGCGGTCCGCGCCGGTGCCGGACGATGTCGACGATCCGCGAGTCGAGCCCTTCGCACGCCGTGGGCCGGAAACCCAGTAGTCCGTGCGCGGCGTTGCCGGCGGCGACGATGTCTGGATAGCCGAGCACGACCATCGTGCGGACGGCAGGGTCGGCGACCAGCTGCACCGTCGCCTCGGTCGTGATCCCGAGCGTGCCCTCGCTACCGACGAACAGCTTCCGGACGTCGAAACCGTTCTCCGGCAGCAGATGCTCGAGTGCATAACCCGACACCTGCCGGCCGAAGCGGCCGAATTCGGTGCGGATGGTCGCGAGGTCGCGGGCGACGATCTCCCGCAACGGTTCCAGCACCGGATCCTCGCCGGGCAGCGACAGCGGGTGCCCGGTGCCGGTGAGCACTTCGAGCGCGACGACGTTGTCGGACGTGCGGCCGTAGCCGAGCGCCCGCGCCCCGCACGCGTTGTTACCGATCATCCCGCCGATCGTGCACCGGTTATGGGTGGACGGATCGGGGCCGAAGCGCAGACCGTGCGGTGCCGCGGCGCGCTGCAGTTCGGCCTGCACGACACCCGGTTGCACCCGCGCGGTCCGGGTCTCTGGGTCGACGGAGAGCACCCGGTTCAGGTGACGCGAGAAGTCGATGACCACGCCAGGCCCGACAGCGTTGCCCGCGAGCGAGGTGCCGGTGCCGCGGGAGGTGAGGGGGACACCTTCCCGGCGGCACACGTCGAGGGTCGTGGCGACGTCGTCGATCGATCGGGCGCGCACCACGGCCTGTGGCGGGACGCGATAGAGAGAAGCGTCGGACGAGTACAGCGCGCGCGTGGTCGAGTCGTCGCAGACCTCCCCGATGCCCGCCGCGCGCAGAGCGCGCCCGATCGGGGTGGAGGTCCTCATAGACAGCGATGCTAGTGGCGGGAGGCATCGCTCCGGGCGTGGTCGGACAGAACCGCGGAGTACCCGCGAGTGGTGCGAGCGGAGCGGCACGCGCCGGCCCCGTGACGGGACTCGCCTAGCATCGACGCTTGTGCCAGCCGATACCGCTTCGCCCGGGAAAACCGATTCGTCCGACCCGACATCGTGCGTCCGCACAGCTCGGATCGTCGCGATCGTGTCGGGACTGCTCGGGTTCGTGCTGGCTCTGACCCTTCCGTTCCTGCCGGTCCGGCAGGAAACCGGCGAACTGCAATGGCCGCAGAACGGCAGCATCGACAGTGTCGAGGCGCCGCTCGTCACCTACGCCCCGCTCACGCTGCGGGCCAGCGTGCCGTGCGCGGCAGCAGCGCAGCTCGGTTCCGACGGCGGCACCCTCGTCTCGACCATCCCGTCCGGCTCCCCCGACGCCACGGCGGAGGGCCTGGTGATCCGCGCGATACCCGGTGAGGACGGCGCTCCCGGCACCGTCGAGGCCGTCCTGCGCAACTCGGTGCTCGTCTCGGCGCCGCTCGACGAGCCGTGTACGGCCGTGACGGTCGCATCGAACTCCGAACGCACCGCCGCCGAGATCGTGGGCGCCGACCCGCCGGTGGCGATCGAGCTCGAGGGCGACGAGCGGCCGCAGATGGTCGGTGTCTTCAGCGACCTCGGCGGCCCGGCCGGCGCCTTCGAACCCGACGGTGACGACTCCACCGAGCGGTTGTCGGTGCGCGCCGAGCTCGACTCGCGGTTCACCTCGACCCCCACGGTGCTCAAGCTCCTCGCGATGATCGTGTGCGCGCTCGCGACGCTGGTCTCCCTCGTCGCTCTGCATCGACTCGACGGGATCGACGGGCGCCGCGCGCGCCGGTTCCTGCCGGCCCGCTGGTGGCGGTTCACCCTCGTGGACGCGGTGGTCGTGAGCACTCTGCTGCTCTGGCACATCATCGGCGCGAACACCTCGGACGACGGCTACATCCTCAACATGGCGCGGGTGTCCGGCGACGCCGGATACATGGCCAACTACTTCCGCTGGTTCGGTGTGCCCGAGGCGCCGTTCGGCTGGTTCTACGACGTGCTCGTCGTGTTCGCACAGGTCTCGACGTCGAGCGTGTGGATGCGCCTGCCCACGCTCATCGCGGCGATCCTGTGCTGGATGGTCATCAGCCGCGAGGTCATCCCCCGGCTCGGCGTCGCTGTCCGGCACAGCCGGGTGTCGCTGTGGACGGCCGGGCTGGTCTTCCTCGCCTTCTGGCTCCCCTACAACAACGGTCTGCGCCCGGAGCCGATCATCGCGGTCGGTGCGCTGCTGACCTGGTGTTCGATCGAACGCGCGATCGCGACCGGGCGCATGCTGCCCGCCGCGATCGCGGTCCTCATCGCGGCCTTCTCGCTCGCCGCCGGCCCGACCGGCCTGATCGCGGTGGCCGCACTCGTCGCCGGGATGCGCCCGCTGGTGAAGGTTCTTATCGCGCGCCGGCATCTCGTCGGTGTCGTCGCGCCCCTCGCGCCGATCCTGGCGTCGGGCACCGTCGTGCTCATCGCCGTCTTCGCCGACCAGACGCTCGCGTCGGTCCTCGAAGCGACCCGCGTGCGTTCGGCCGTGGGCCCGAACGTGCCGTGGTTCGAGGAGCGACTGCGGTGGGACGCACTGCTCACCGTCTCCCCCGACGGTTCGCTGGCCCGCCGGTTCGGCGTGTTCGTGATGCTGTTGTGCCTGGTCGTGTGCGTCATGCTGATCCTGCGCAAGGGCCGCATCCCGGGCACCGCTATCGGACCCTCGCGGCGCATCCTCGGCATCGTCTTCGCGTCGTTGCTGCTCATGATGCTCACGCCGACGAAGTGGACACACCACTTCGGTGTGTACGCGGGCCTGGCCGCGTCGGTGGCTGCGCTCGCCGCGATCGGAGTGGGCTCGGTCGGCATCCGATCGGCCCGCAACCGGGCGCTGTTCACCGCCGGGGTGCTGTTCGTCCTGGCGATGGCCTTCACCGGTTCGAACGGCTGGTGGTACGTCTCGAGCTACGGCATCCCGTGGTGGGACAAGCCGCCGTCGATCTCCGGTTACGCCTTCTCCACGGCACTGCTCGGCCTCACGGTGCTCGCCCTGCTCCTCGCCGCGTGGTTCCACCTGCGCGAGCCGTTCACCACGCCGCGACCCGACCGCAACGGCAGGGTGCGGGCCCTGGCGTCGGCCCCGCTCACGCTGGTCGCGGCGGCGGTGGTGCTGTTCGAGGTGCTGTCGCTGCTCAAGGGCGCGGTCTCGCAGTACCCGGCCTATTCGATCGCCAAGTCGAACGCGGCGGCCCTCACAGGCAACTCCTGCGGACTCGCCGACGAGGTGCTCGTCGAGTCCGAACCGAACGCGACCATGCTTCAGCCCCTCGACGGTGATGCGGGCGAGGCCCTGGGTGCGGGCACGGCCGTCGGTTTCACCCCGAACGGCGTGGCCCTCGACCTCACCGCCGACGCGGAGACCACCACGACCGGTGGCGCCAACACCGTCGACAGCGAGGAGGGCGGCACCACCACATCCACCAGCGCCGGCACCGAGGGCGGTCGCACCAGCGACGAGGGCATCAACGGCAGCACCGTGAAGCTGCCCTTCGGCCTCGACCCGCAGACCACGCCCGTCCTCGGCAGCTACCGCTCCGGCGTGCAGCAGTCCGCCGAACTCGAATCCGGCTGGTACGCGCTGCCGGAGCGCACCGACGAGACACCGCTGCTGGTCGTAACCGCGGCGGGACGCATCCGCTACGTCGACCCCGACGGTGTCATCACCCCCGGTCAGGACGTGCTGCTGGAGTTCGGTTCGTCATCCGGGGACGACGTGACGCCGCTGGCCACGCTCGCCCCGATCGACATCGGCCCGTCGCCGTCCTGGCGCAACCTGCGCGTGCCGAGCGACGCGATCCCGGCCGACGCCGACGCCGTGCGGATCGTCGTCGACGACGGTGACCTCTCCCCCGACCAGTGGGTCGCGGTCACGCCGCCGCGGATGCCGCGCATGCAGACCCTGCAGGAGGTCGTCGGATCCGACGCCCCGGTCCTCATCGACTGGTCGGTGGGTCTCGCCTTCCCGTGCCAGCGACCCTTCGGGCACCGCAACGGTGTCGCCGAGGTCCCCGAGTACCGCATCCTCCCGGACCGGGTCGGGGCCGACGCGACGAACGGCTGGCAGGACGACATCGGCGGCGGACCGCTCGGCTGGATCCCGCTTCTGCTGAACGCCGAGGCCGTCCCCACCTATCTGAACCACGACTGGGATCGCGACTGGGGATCGCTCGAGCAGTACCGTCCGATCGACCCGGATGCCTCCCCCGCGGAGGTCACCACCGACGTGACGACCCGCTCCGGCCTGTGGTCGCCGGGCCGCATCCGTGACGGGGTCCCCGTCCTGCTGGAGTAAGGGCGAGTGCCGTCACACCACGTCGCCGGATACCATCGACTCCCGTGCCCGACGACGTGACGACCTCACCCGCGCCCGCTCCGACCGCCCCCCGGTCGATGGGCGAGGACCTTCGCACTCGGTACCGGACTGCGCGACTCGTCGCCGTCGTCGCCGGGTTGCTCGGCATGATCTTGGCGCTGGCCACACCGTTTCTCCCGGTCCGCGTGACCGAGGCGACGATGTCGTGGCCGCAGGACGCGGCGGCGACCGACGTCGAACTGCCGCTGATGTCGCAGGTCCCCCTCCAGCTCCGCGCCACCGTGCCGTGCAGCGCCGTCGCGGAGATGCCCGGCGACGGCGGGATGCTGCTCGCGACCGCCCCCACCAACGGGCAGGACGCCGCCCTCAACGCGATGTTCGTGCGGGTCGGCGCCGAGAACGTCGACGTGCTCGACCGCAACGTGGTGGTCGCGACCGCGCCGCGCGCCGACGTCGAGTCGGGTGCGTGCAGCGAACTGCAGATCTTCTCCGACTCCGAACGCACCACCGCCGAGTTCGTCGGCCTCTCGGACGAGAACGGCAACCCGCGGTCGGGTGAGCTCACCGGCGACCTGCGGCCGCTCGTCGTGGGCGTGTTCAGCGACCTGCCGACCGCGGTTCCCGGCCTCGACGTCACCGTCGATGTCGATTCCCGGTTCACGTCGTCGCCGACGCTGGTCAAGTCCCTCGCGATGGTCCTCGCGGTGCTGTCGACGGCACTCGCGCTCGGCGCGCTGGCCAAGCTCGACGGCACGGACGGTCGCGGTCACCGCCGCTTCCTGCCGTCCCGCTGGTGGAAGTTCACCGGCGTCGACGTCGTCGTGGTCCTCACGCTCGTCGGCTGGCACTTCTTCGGCGCGAACACCTCGGACGACGGCTACCTGCTGACCATGGCCCGGGCGGCGGAGAACTCCGGCTACATGGCCAACTACTTCCGCTGGTTCGGTGTCCCCGAAGCTCCCTTCGGCTGGTACTACGACGTGCTGGCGGCGTTCGCGAAGATCTCCACGGCCAGCCCATGGATGCGCATCCCGGCACTGATCGCCGGAATCCTGTGCTGGATGGTCATCAGCCGTGAGGTGGTGCCGCGTCTCGGCCGGGCCGTGCGGCACAACCGCATCGCACTGTGGACCGGCGGACTGGTCTTCCTCGCCTTCTGGCTGCCCTACAACAACGGTCTGCGGCCCGAGCCGATCGTCGCGCTCGGTGCGCTGCTGACCTGGTGCTCGATCGAACGCGCCATCGCGACCGGTCGTCTGCTGCCCGCCGCGACGGCGGTGTTCATCGGCGCCTTCACCCTCGCCGCTGCACCGACCGGCCTGATGTGTATCGCCGCGCTCATCGCCGGCATCCGGCCGATGACGCGGATCATCGTGCGCCGCCACCGCGAGGTCGGCACCCTGCCACTGCTCGCCCCGATCGGCGCCGCCGGGATGCTCGTGCTCGTCGTGGTGTTCTCCGACCAGACCCTCGCCGCGGTCCTCGAGGCGACCCGCGTGCGCACCATCATCGGCCCCAACGAGGAGTGGTGGAACGACTTCCTCCGCTACTACTACCTGATGGTGCAGACCGTCGACGGTTCACTGCCGCGCCGCTTCGCGTTCCTCACGATGCTGCTGTGCCTGTTCACGACGCTGTTCGTGCTGCTGCGCCGCCGCCGGATCCCCGGCGTCGCCGTGAGCCCGACCTGGCGTCTGCTCGGCATCGTCTTCGGCACGATCTTCTTCATGATGTTCAACCCCACGAAGTGGACCCACCACTTCGGGGCGTACGCAGGCATCGCCGGATCGCTCGCGACGGTCACGGCCGTCGTGGTCTCCGCGAGCGCATTGCGGTCGCGGCGCAACCGCACGATTTTCCTCGCCGGAGTGCTGTTCGTCCTGGCGGTGTCGTTCGCCGGCATCAACGGCTGGTGGTACGTCTCGAGCTACGGCGTGCCGTGGTTCGACAAGACCGTCTCGCTGAGCGGCTACCAGTCGAGCTCGCTGTTCCTGGTCCTGTTCGGTCTCGCCCTGGTGCTCGTCGCGTGGCAGTACCTCCGCGAGGGCTACGCACCGCCGCCGGAGTCCCCCGAGACGAAGAAGGGCCGGCGGATCCGCGCCCTCGCGGCTGCGCCGCTCACGGTCGTCGCCGCGGTGATGGTGCTGTTCGAGGTGCTGTCGCTGCTCAAGGGCGCGGTGTCGCAATACCCGGCGTACTCGCTCGCTCGCTCCAACATCGGGGCGGTCGCCGGGCAGACCTGCGGTCTCGCGAACGACGTGCTCGTCGAGGCCGACCCCAACGAGGGACGCCTCGAACCGATCATCGACCCCGCCTATCCGCCGGCAAACGACGACCCGCTCGCCGGTGCGGCGCCGCGCGGTTTCACTCCCGACGGCGTGCCGTCCGACCTGACCGCCGACTACGTCGAGGTCAAGCCGGGCCAGGGCAACACCGACAACCAGAGCGTCGGCCCGACCTTCGAGACGGGCGCGGGCGGCGGCACCACGGGTGGTTCCGGTGAGCAGACCGTCAACGGCAGCACCGTGCGTCTGCCCTTCGGGCTCGACCCGTCCGTCACCCCGGTGCTCGGCAGCTACCAGGAGGGTGTGCAGGAACCCGCCGCGCTCACCTCCAGCTGGTACGCCCTTCCCGGGATCACCGACGAGACGCCGCTGGTGATCATCTCCGCGGCCGGTCGCATCTGGTCGTACGACGACACCGGTGCACTGACCTACGGCCAGTCGCTGCTCGTCGAGTACGGCACCCGCCAGGCCGACGGCAGCGTCGAGGCGAAGGGCACCTACCTGCCGCGCGACATCGGCCCCGCACCGTCGTGGCGGAACCTGCGTGTGCCGCTCGCCGACCTGCCCGACGACGTCGACGCCGTCCGCATCGTCGCCAACGACCCCAACCTCACCGGCGACCAGTGGCTGGCGTTCACGCCGCCGCGCGTCCCCACCCTCGAGCGGCTCGACGCCCAGCTCGGTTCCGAGCAGCCGCTCCTGCTTGACTGGGCCGTGGGTCTGCAGTTCCCGTGCCAGCGGCCGTTCGACCACTGGGCCGGTGTGGCCGAGATGCCGAACTACCGGGTCCTCCCCGACCGTCCGCTCGCGGTGTCGTCGACCGACACCTGGCAGTCGGCCGACAACGGTGGCCCGCTCGGCTTCGCGGAGGTCCTGGCGCGACCCGAGCAGGTGCCCACCTACCTCGAGAACGACTGGGGGCGCGACTGGGGTTCGGTGGAGCGGTACGTGCGCTTCTACCCGAATGCGCAGCCGGCCGAACTGACCACCACCGAGGTGACGAGGTCCGGGTTGTGGAAACCCGCGCCGATGCGCGTCTACGAGTGACGGATGAGGCGCGAGTAACGGAAGTGACGCCGACGGGCGACACACAGGGCATGACGACCTCGAGAAAGATCGCATTCACGGCAGCCCTGGGCGCGGCGCTCGCGCTCGGTGTGGTCACCGCTCCCGCAGCGTCCGCGGAGCCTGTGGCGGCTACGACCCTGAGCCCTGTGATCGGCGCGGTCGGTGGCACCGGTTCCGCAGGGTGGGGAGGTCTCCTCGTCAACGAGGGCGTGACCGTCGGTGTGGACCCCGAGCGTCCCGGCTTCTCGCGATTCGGCAGCAGCTTCCAGTGCCCGTGCCTCGTGAACTGGACGAACGTCACCACCGGACAGCGTGGCACCGTCACCCTGCCGATCTACCCGCCCATCCCCTCCGCAGGATGGGAATACCCCTGGTTCGAGACCGGCTCCGGACGTATCGAGGCGGTCGTGACGACCACCGACATCACCTTCCTGCCGGGCCGGGGTTCCTGGACCGTGCCCTGACCCCAGGCCCGGTGGGGCGGCGTCGGATACACACGACGGGGCCGGTGCACGCACTGGTGCACAGGCCCCGTCGGCAACGGCTCTACAGCGGCAGCAGGTGATGCTTCCGCGGGTTCTTGAACACTTCCTTGTCGCGAAGAAGGTTCAGCGCCTTGCGGATCTCGAGACGGGTGGTCGACGGCTCGATCACCGCGTCGACGTATCCGCGCTCGGCCGCGATGTACGGCGTGGCCACGTGCTCGTTGTAGAAGTTGATGAGCTGCTGGCGCACCGCGGGAGCGTTCTCGCCCGCGGCCTCGATCTGCCGGCGACCGATCACCGCGACAGCCGATTCGGCACCCATCACGGCGATACGCGCGGTGGGCCACGCGAAGTTGATGTCGGCGCCGAGCTGCTTCGACCCCATCACGGCGTAACCGCCGCCGTAGGCCTTGCGGACCACGACGGTCACCTTCGGGACCGACGCCTCGACATATGAGAACAAGAAGCGGCCGCCACGCTTGATGACGCCGATCTTCTCCTGCTCGACACCGGGCAGGAAGCCGGGGGTGTCGACGACGAACACGAGCGGGATGTCGTAGGCGTCGCACACGCGCACGAAGTGCGCGGCTTTGTCGGCAGCAGCCGCATCGAGGGCACCCGACAGGTACAGCGGCTGGTTCGCCACCACGCCCACCGCCCGGCCGTCGACGCGGGCGTAGCCGGTGATGATGTTCGGCGCGGTCTGTGAGCGGACCTCGAGGAACTCGCCGTCGTCGAAGATCTTCAGCAGGATGTCGTGCATGTCGTAGCCGGAGTTGTCGGCGTCGGGCATGAACGTGTCGAGTTCGAGATCGTCGGGCGTGAGCTCCGGTTCGAGACCGGGATTGATGATCGGAGGCTTCTCCTGCGCGTTGGACGGCATGTAGCTCAGGTACTGCCGCACCCACTCGAAAGCGGCCTTCTCATCCGGCGCGACGTGGTGCACGTTGCCGTACTCGGCCTGCTGACGGGCACCGCCGAGCTCCTCGAGGCTCACGTTCTCACCGGTGACCGCCTTGATGACGTCCGGGCCGGTGACGAACATGTGGGCGCCTTCGGTGGCGACCACGACGTCGGTGTTGATCGGCGCGTAGACCGCACCACCGGCGCAGTTGCCGACGATCACCGAGATCTGCGGGCACAGACCCGACAGCGGCTCGTGACGCTTGCCGATCTCGCCGTACCAGGCGAGCGAGGTGACGGCGTCCTGCACGCGGGCACCACCGGAGTCGTTGATGCCGACGACGGGGCAACCGATCTTGAGGGCGAAGTCGAGGACCGCGGCGACCTTGCGGCCGAACATCTCACCGACGCTGCCGCCGAAGACGGTCTGGTCGTGGGAGAACACCGCGACCGGGCGGCCGTCGACCGTGCCGTGCCCGACGACGACGGCGTCGCCGTACATCGCATCGTCGCGGCCGGGCGTCTTCATCAGCGCGCCGATCTCGACGAAACTGCCCCTGTCGAGCAGCATGTCGATGCGCTCGCGAGCGCTCGGGATGCCCTTCTTCGCGCGCTTGGCGATCGCGAGTTCGCCGGCAGGCTCCTTCGCGATCTCCAGCTTCTCGCGCAGCTCGGCCAGCTTCTGTGCCGTGGTGCTCACTTCTTCGTTCAGCTCCTCGAGGCCTCGATGTCGGCCAGCTTGCGGGTCAGGTCTTCCCCCACCTTCGAGATGTACGGCTCGTCGACGATCTGCAGGTGATCGCCGCCGACGTGCACGACCTCGAGATCCGCGACGACCTCGCCCCACCCACCGTCGGGCAGCCGGGTCCCGAAGGCCGGCTCGAGATCGATCGCGTCGTCGTGATACTTGTCGGCCATGTACAGCACGACCTTGCCGTCGTAGGGCAGCAGATCCGCGGTCTGGATGGCGCGGTTGTCGAGCCACGACGTGCGCTGGTGCTCGATGATGCCGCCGGGGATCTGCGCCCCGCTCAGCTCGAGCAGACCCATCAGGATGCCGATCTGCTCCTCGTCGCTGCCGGCCTCGGCCAGCAGGTCGTAGGGCAGCGGCGCGTCGACCCCGTAGGTCTTCTTCGCGAACGCCGAGTAACGCTGCCAGCGCTTGCGGATCTCGTCGGGCGTGTCCTCGACCTTCTCACCGGCCATGACGGTGTCGATGAGGCCGACGAGACGCACGTCCTTGTCCTCCTCGCGGAGCAGACGGGCCACCGCGTAGGCCAGGACACCGCCGAGCGACCAGCCGCACAGCACGTACGGGCCGTCGCCCTGGATCTCCTTGATGAGCGGCAGGTACGCCTGTGCGCGGGTGTCGATCGGGCCCTCGGTGCGCTCGAAACCGAACACCGGGGTGTGCGCGGGCAGGCGGCGCAGCAGCGGCTCGTACGCGACCGTCGAACCACCCGCGGGGTGGAAGACGAAGACCGGCACGGTGTCCGATCCCTCGGCGCGGGGCCGCAGGGTGCGCACGAGTCCGTCGATGCGATCGGCGGATTCGAGATGCTGACGGACGGTCTCGGCGAGCTGCTCGACGGTCGGGGCGGAGAGCACGTCGTCGACGGTGATCTCACCCTCGGCCCGCTCGGTCAGCCGTGCCGCGAGCTTCTCGGCGACATCGCGGTCGAGCTTCGGCAACGGGTTGAAGATGCCCTTGGCCGACTTGCCCGTGACCACGGCCCACGAGGCGAAGGTCAACCGTTCCGCGGCGTCGCGCGGCGGCACGTCGACACCGCTCGACTCCTGCTCGGGCTCGGCCGTCTCGGGCGCGGTCTGTGCTTCGGCTTCGGCTTCGGCTTCGGCTTCGGCTTCGGCTTCGGCTTCGGCTTCGGCTTCGGCTTCGGCGAGAATCTGCTCGGCCTCGCCCACCGCGGTGGTGTCCTCGAGCGGGGGAAGCTCGACCTGCTCCGCGACCTGCGGGAGGTCCTCGCCGTTCGCAGCGGCGGCGCGTTCGGCTGCCTTCTCGGCGGCCTGCTGCTCGGCGAGCTGCGCGACCTCCTCGCGGTTCTCGACGGCGTATCGCAGGTACTTCGCGACGTCGCGCAGGCTCGCGTCCTTGACCGCCGACAGCTGCAGCTGCGGGATGTCGAACTCGTACTCGACGCGGTTCTTGATGCGGACCGCCATGAGCGAGTCGAGGCCCAGCTCGATGAGCGGGATCTCGGCGGGCAGATCCTCGGGCGCATAACCCATGGACTCGGCGACGATCAGCGTCAGGCGGTCGTCGAGGCTCTGCGATCCGTTGGGATCCCACTGGTCGCCGAACGACTCGACGACCTCGGGAAGCTCCTCGGCCTGCGCGGCCGGCTTCGCGGCCACCGCGACGGGCGCGGGCAGCGGCTCACCGGAGGTGACGACACCCTCGTGGACGAGCGTGAAACCGTCGCCGGTGTTCGCGTGCACCTGCAGTGACGCGCCACCCGGGTGCCGGGTGAGCGTCGTGGTGAGGGTGCCGGTCGCGGGGACGTCGGTGTGCGGGATGGACGCGGTGAGCGTGACATCGGACAGCACCTGCGAGGCCGCCGCGACGACCAGCTCGGCCGCATCGGTGACGGCGGATGCCTGCACCTCCCACACGTAGCGGCCGTCGGGCAGTGCGACCCGGGCGCCGGGCGCGCGGCCGCTGCCGGAGGTGCCGATGCTGGCGTCGACCCAGTACGGCTTGCGCAGGAAGGCGGTGCGCGGCAGGTCGGCGTAGTCGCCTTCCGGCAGCAGCGTCCTCAGATCGACGGACTGCCCGTGCACGTACAACTGCGCGAGCGCGGCCAGCACACCGAGGGACTCGTCCTCCTTGCGCTTGAGCGTCTGGATGAACTGGCCGTCCTGCACACCGGCGTCGAAGGCCGTCGCCGCGACCGACATGAGCGTCGCGGGGTTGGCGTTGAGCTCGACGAAGGTGGTGTGCCCGTCGGACAGCGCCTGCCGGATCGCCTGCGTGAAGTACACGCTGTGGCGCATGCCCTTGGTCCAGTACTCCACGTCGTGGATGCCCTCGTGACCTGCGCGGTAGAGGGTCTCCTGATCGACCGACGAGTACAGGTCGACCTTCAGGCGGTGCGGTTCGATGCCGGCGAGCTCGGCCGCGAGCTCGCCGAGGATCGGATCGACCTGCGAGGTGTGGCTCGCACCCTTGGTCTGCAGGACCCGGGCGAACTTCTCCTCGGCCTCGGCACGCGCGACGATCGCGTTGACCTGCTCCTGCGGGCCACCGATGACGGTGTGCGTCGGCGCCGCGTAGACGCAGACCTCGAGCTGCGGGAAGTCGGGCAGCACGTCGGTGATCTCGGCGGCGCTGTACTCGACGAGCGCCATGAGGCGGATGTCGTCGCCGGTCAGGCCGGATTCGGCCTCACCCATCAGACGCGAACGCGAGCAGATGACGCGCACGGCGTCCTCGAGCGAGAGTCCGCCCGAGATGTAGGCGCCGGCGGCCTCACCCATCGAGTGGCCGACGACCGCGGCGGGCGCGGCACCGTGGTGGCGCAGCAGCGCGGCGAGACCGATCTGGATCGTGAAGATGCCGACCTGCGCCGTCTCGACGTCGTAGTCCTGCGCGTCGTCGAGGAACTTCTCCTTCATGGAGTAGCCCGACTCGTCGTAGATCAGCTCGTCGACCTCGTCGACGGCCGCCGCGAAGACCGGGTTCTCCAGGTACAGCTGCTTGGCCATTTTGCGGTGCTGGGCACCGAAGCCGGAGAGCACCCACACCGCGCCCTTGGAGGCGGGAGCGTCGGCGGTGAACACGCCCTGCGCGGGCTTGCCGGCGGCGACGGCACGCAGACCGGCGATCGCCTCACCGTGGTTGCTCGCCACGACGATCGCGCGGGACCGGCCGTGGTTGCGACGAGCGAGCGTGCGGGCGACGTCGGCGAGCGGCGTCGTGCTGCCCTTCTCGGTCTCGAGCCAGTCGGCGAGATCGGCGGCGGCACGGCGGCGACGCGACGGCATCGCAGCGGAGACGGCGAGCAGGACGGGCAGCTCGCGGGCCTGCTCGGTGGTCTCCGCGGCGGGGATCTCCTCCGGCAGGACCTCGACCTCGGCCTCGGACGCTTCGAGCCCCTCGGGGCCGGTGTACTCGCGCACGACGACGTGCGCGTTCGTGCCACCGAAACCGAAGCCGGATACACCGGCGACGGCGCGACCGGTGTAGCGCGGCCACTTCGCGCCCTCGGGGATGACCTTCAGGTGCGCGCTGTCGAACGGGATGTACGGGTTGGGCGCGGTGTAGTTGAGCGTCGGGGGCAGCTGATCGTTCTGCATCGCGAGAACGACCTTGATGAGACCGGCCGCACCCGCGGCGGACTCGAGGTGACCGAAGTTGGTCTTGGCCGAACCGAGCAGGACCGGCTTGTCGTCCTCGCGGCCACGACCGACGACGCGGCCGAGCGCGTCGGCCTCGATCGGGTCGCCGAGTACCGTGCCGGTGCCGTGCGCCTCGATGTAGTCGACACCGGACGGCAGGATCTGCGCGTCGCGGTAGGCGCGGCGCAGCACGTCGACCTGCGCTTCGGGGTTGGGAGCGGCCAGGCCGTTGGAGCGGCCGTCCTGGTTGACGGCCGAACCGGCGATCACCGCGAGGATGTCGTCGCCGTCGCGCTCGGCGTCCTCGAGACGCTTGAGCACGACGAGACCCCCGCCCTCGGCGCGGATCATGCCGTCGGCGTCGGCGGAGAACGCCTTGATGCGGCCGTCGGGTGCCATGACGCCGAGTTCGTCGAAGCCGAGGGTGCCGGCCGGGGCGAGCAGCATGTTGACGCCACCGGCGAGGGCGACGTCGGCTTCGCCGTTACGCAGCGCACGTACGGCCTGGTGCACGGCGACCAGCGACGACGAGCACGCCGTGTCGAGCGTGACCGACGGGCCGTGGAAGTCGTAGAAGTACGACACGCGGTTCGCGATGACCGCGGTGGAGGTGCCGGTGAGCGCGTAGGGATGCGCTGCGGACGGATCGCCGACCGCGAGGAGCATGTAGTCGCTCGCCGAGCTGCCGATGAACACACCGACCGAGCCGCCCTTGAGGTCGCTCGGCGGGATGTGCGCGTGCTCGAGTGCTTCCCAGGTCAGCTCCAGCGCGAGGCGCTGTTGCGGGTCGACCATCTCGACCTCGCGCGGCGACATCGCGAAGAACTCGGCGTCGAAGCCCTTGACGTCGTCGAGGTAGCCGCCCCTGGTGTTGGCGTTGCGGATCGACTCCCACACGGCGGGATCGTTCTCGAACTCCGACCAGCGGCCCTCGGGCAGATCGGAGATGCCGTCGCGTCCGGACGCGAGCAGCTCCCACATCTGTTCGGGGGTGTCGACGTGGCCCGGAAAACGGGTGGACAGACCGACGATGGCGACGTCCTTCGAACCCGCCGCGGCACCGACCGTGTACAGGGCGGAGTCGTCCTCGGCGGGTGCCTCGGGCTCACCTTCGATGATGCGCGTCGCGAGCGACGCGATCGTCGGGTGCTGGTAGGCGATCGTCGCGTTGAGGGTGACACCGAGGAGTTCCTCGATCTCACCCGCCATGGCGACGGCGTCCCGGGAGGACAGCCCGAACTCCTCCATCGGACGATCGTCCGAGATCTGGGAGACCGGCTGCCCGGTCGCGTCGGCGATCCAGTTGCGCAGCCATTCGCGCAGCTGCGCAACCGTCATTTCAGTGTCAGACATCAACCCACCACGCTACCCGGGAAAGAGGACATTCGTTCTTACACGCTGTCCGGGAAGGCCTGCTGCTGGTAACCACCACGCAGCGTTCCCTCGACATATGCGGTCTTGCACGCCCGACGCGCGATCTTTCCGCTGGACGTACGGGGGATCGAACCGGCCGGCACGAGCAGCACGTCGCGGGCGGTGACACCGTGCCGGGACGAGATCGCGGCACGTACCGCGTCGGCGATCGGCTGCGGATCGGCCTTGCCGGCGCCGGGAGCGCGCTCGGCGACGATCACGAGCTGCTCCGACGAATCGTCGGCATCGAACTGCAGGCCGGAGGCGTCGTTGTCGAACACCTCGCGCGGCAGCTGGTTGGCCGGCACCGCGAACGCCGCGACGAAGCCGGGACGCAGCGCGGAGCTGGCCTCCTGCGCCGAGAACTCGAGGTCCTGCGGGTAGTGGTTGCGGCCGTCGACGATCACGAGGTCCTTGACGCGACCGGTGATGTAGAGCTCGCCGTCGATGTAGACGCCGTAGTCGCCGGTGCGCAGCCACTTGCTGTCGTCCGGGGTGCCCTCGGCGTGGCTGCCCTCGGCCAGACGCTTGGTGATGCGGTTGTGGAAGGTGTTGTCGGTCTCTTCCTTGCGACCCCAGTAGCCGATGCCCATGTTCTCGCCGTGCAGCCAGATCTCGCCGACCTGCTCGTCGGGCATCTCGGTGCCGGTCTCGGCGTCGACGATCGCGGCCCACTGGCTGCGTGCGACGTAACCGCAGGAGACCTGCGGGATGGCGTTCTCGGCATCGGGCTCGACGCGCATGACCCGGCCCGCGTTGAGTGCGGTGCGGTCGACGTAGATGACCTTCGCCTCGTCGCTGTGACGGGTGGAGGAGACGAACAGGGTGGCCTCGGCCATGCCGTAGGACGGCTTGATCGCCGTGCGGGGCAGACCGTAGGGCCCGAATGCCTCGTTGAACTTGCGCATCGACGACGTGGTGACCGGCTCGCTGCCGTTGATCAGGCCGATGACGTTGCTCAGGTCGAGTTCTTCGCCCGGCTTGGGGACCGCGCGTGCCGCAGCGTGCTCGAACGCGAAGTTCGGGGCGGCGGCGAAGGTGCCGGCACCGTCGGAGACGGCGGCGAGCTCGCGGATCCAGCGGCTCGGCCGGGCCACGAAGGCACGCGGGCTCATGATGGTGATGTACTTGCCGCCGACCGCGGGCAGGATCACCGTGAGCAGGCCCATGTCGTGGAACAGCGGCAGCCAGGTCACGCCGCGCGACGACTCGTCGAGTTCGATGGAGTCGGCCATCTGGATGACGTTGGTGAGCACCGAGCGGTGAGTGATCTCGACGCCGGCGGGAACGCGGGTCGAGCCGGAGGTGTACTGCAGGTACGCGATGTCGTCGGTGCCGATGGGCGGCCGGTTCCAGGACTCGGCGACCGAGTCGGGGATGGCGTCGACGGCGATCACGCGGGGACGCTGCGCAGCGGGGAGCGGGCGGAAGAACTGCCGCACGCCGGCCGCGGACGAGGTGGCGGTGAGGATCGCGCTGGGGGTGCAGTCGCCGAGAACGGCGTGCAGGCGATCGGTGTGGCCGGGCTCGTCGGGATCGAACAGCGGCACGGCGATGGTGCCGGCGTAGATCGCGGCGAAGAAGGACACGACGTAGTCGAGGCCCTGCGGAGCGAGGATCGCGACGCGGTCGCCGGGAGCGGTGACCTGTTGCAGGCGCGCGGCGATGGCCTTGATGCGCACGCCGAACTGATCCCAGGTCAGCTCGTGCACCTCGCCGTCGCGTTCCCGCGAGTAGTCGATGTACCGGTAGGCGAGGTCGTCACCGTTTGAAGCGAAGTTCCCCTCGAGGTGATCGAGCAGGGTCTGCCCTTCAGGCAGCCTGATCCGCCCGTTCTCATCGATGAACTCTTCGAACCCGACGCTCAATTCCTTCTCCCTGTCGAAGCGATCCCACAACCACTCGACATGGTTGCGCCACTAACTTTTCCTCCGCGCCGGCGGATCGTCGTACCGATACCGCCCCCCACGGCTTCCGGCGGTCCGTTCCTCGAACGTGTCCATCGACCCCAGATCACGAATATGTTACAGATCGGCATCACGCGCACCCACGCAAAGTGCGGTCGCCGGGAAGAACGCTTCCCCTCGCACACGGGAAACACAAAGATACGACATGGTCGTCTTCACACACACATTCCGCGCCCGTCGAACGAGACGAGCACACGATCCGATTGTGTGCGAGGGTTTTTCGACGCCGACACCGACCGACGGTGCAACCCGCCGCCCTCTGCTGCCCAGGATCGGCGCCCCGGTACGTACGCCCGACCGAGGCGAGAGCTCGTGACAAGGATCATTCCCGGTCGCGGGCCGTCGCTACGCCCCCGGAGGGGGCCGGCCGTTCGCCGTGCCGTCACTGGCACCATGAACCTCTTCTCCTGTGGCAGTCGTCGTGCGCCACGATCCCGGACGGCCGGGCCGCAGCCGAGGGATGAGTCTAAAGGCAGCCCGTCTTTCGAGTGTACCGGGTGGTGAGATCGGACACTACCGGCGAGTAATATGTGGGAGGGTTCACTCGGACCCGAACCTCCCCCGCGTGCAGCGACGGCTGCACCTCATTCTTCTGCGGGTTCCGGTGCGGCATCGATCTTCTCCGCCGCCCAGTTCGCGATCCACTGCGTCGCGGTCGTGCCGTTCTCGTCCACGACGTAGGTGTTGTACATCGCGTGGATCGGGTTGTTGACGTACTCGAGCAGGCGCGGAGCGGCCGACATCCAGTTGGCGGGATTCAGCGCGTTCGGTGGTGCGTCACAGATACTGTCCGTGGGCGCGCAGATTTGGATCGTGCGGTCGTCGAGCTCCCCGAAGCCACCGGGACGCGCGCCGGTCATTGTGATCCCCGGCAGCCGCAGGCCGTCGAGCGACAGTTCGGCGCCCACTCCGGCGACGGGCGCACCGATGTCGGTGCCCGAGACCCCGTCGCGGCGACCGTCGGCAACGAGTGCGACACCGAGCACCCGGTCGGCGGGGACCGGGCCGTTGCCGGCACCGATCTGCGCGGCGACGTCGCCCACGATCACGGCGCCCTGCGAGAAACCGGTGAGCACGTAGGTGGTCAGCGGGCACTCGGCCGAGCGTCGCGCGAGGATTTCGGTGGTGGCCGCGAATCCCTCACTGCGGCTGTTGTTGTAGGACTGCTGGCCGTCCGGCGGGATCGCAATGGGGTTCGAGAACTGCGCGACGTACGGCACCGTGTAGACATCGGCGCGTTGGGCATCGAAACGCTCCTGCAGCGGCCTCGTCACGTTGAGCATGAGCGAGTACGGGTTCGCGGCCGGAGCGTACGGATCGTCGCCCACCGCGGACTCCCAGGTGCCCGGCACCGCGACGACCTGCACGTCGGGGCACGAGGCCGGCTGCGACTGCGGCTCCTCCGGCCCGGGCGGGGTAGGAATCGGCGACGGGATGTCCAGCCGCCCCGCGAGCATGTACCAGAGCACCAGCACGATCGCCAGGACGAGCAGCGCCCCCACGACCACGATCCTGCGTCCGCGACGCTGCTTCGTCCTGACCATTCGTGCTGTCCCCGCGTTCCCTAGTTGCAGTACGTCTCGCCGGCGACGGCGATGTACGTGTCGGCCGTCGAGGAGGCCTGATCCTCCGACAACTCGACACCACCGGCTGCAGCATCACTACCCACGAGCGCGGTCACGAACACCTTGATCTCCTCCGGCGACCCGCCCTGCGCCTGGGCGCTGCAGATGTAGTCGGCGATGTTCACCGCGCCGGTCTCGTCGCTGGGCTCGACGCCCTCGGCGCGGAGACCGTCGAGGAAGGCCTGTGCGCCGGGCGTGGGAGCGGGTGCTACGCCCGTGTCCTCTCCGCCATCGTCGTCTCCGGCAGCGGGCGAGGACGGAGCCGGGGACGCCTCGCTCGTCTCGGTCTCGCCCGTGGTCTCGGCCCCGGCCGCGCCGGGGGATGTCTCGGCCGCGGAGGTCGATGTCGACGCCGAGGTTTCCGTGGCGGCAGACGTCGTCGGCGTGTTCGTCGCGGTGGAGTCGTCGCTTCCGCACGCGGAGAGAACGGCCGTGGCGGTCAGTGCCGCAGCGAGGGCGCCGAGGACTCGGGTCGAGCGTGAGCGGGTCCGTGCAGGCATGTGGTGGGGTCCTCACATCCGGGATGTCGGTCGAACTTGGTCAGATGCGCCCCAGGCTACAGAGCGGCCCGTGCGGCCGGTAGGAGCGTCCCTCCTCCCCCCGGTTACACGGGCCGACCCTGCTGTCGTTCGGTTACGGCTGCAGCTTCACTTCGTCGCCGTCGAGGGTGATGAAGCCGTTCTGAAAGTTCTGCTGGACACCCTTGCCGTCCACGGCCGGGAACTCGTCGCTGATCGGCAGGCCCAGACGTCCTTCGGCACCCTTCTCGGCGAGCCACGCCTCGAGGATCTTGCCGCGGACCGGCCAGGCACCGGTGAGCGGGCTCCAGTAGATGTTGCCGTGCTGAAACTCGTTGAAGCGACCGTCACGCCCTGCGGGCTGCTCGCTGGCCGTCGGGTAGCCCAGGACTCCCGTCTCGTAGCCGAGCTGGGAGTACTTGTCGAGGATCATGCCCTGCACGCCGTGGGCGCCGGTGTCCTCGCTCCAATACATGGCGCCGATCTCGAAGCCCTGGACCGCGCCGCGGCCGTCGGGGGTCGCCGCCTCGTCGAGGATCGGGTAGCCGAGCGGTCCGCCCTCCCAGCCCTGGTTCTTCCATTCCTCGAAGATCTTTCCGCGGACCGCGTGGGCGCCGTGCTCGGGCGTCCAGTAGATCGCGCCGTTCCGGAAATGGTTGAACCGTCCGCGTCCGTCGGGTGCGACGCGTTCCTCGGTGGTCGGATAGCCGAGCTGCCCGGCCGGACCGCCGACACCCTGGTAGGCGCCGCCGATCGCACCCGCGACCGGCACCGTCGTGCCGTCGGACGAGAAGACGCGGCCGAAGCGGAAGTCCTGCACCTTGCCACCGGCGACGTCGTATTCACCGGTGAGGCAGTCGCCGAGCCAACCGTTCACGTTCGCCACATCGCCGAAGGCGCCGGTGGGGTTGCACTCGGGCTTGTCGACCTCGACCCCGAGGGTGTTGGCGAGCTGCGGCCACAGCTGGTGCAGTTCGAACTCCCAGTACTTCCACGTGTGGGTGCCCGACGGCCGGTACACGATCTGGGCGGGGATGCCCTGCTTCTCGAGCTTCGTCGCGAACGCCTGCGAGGTGAGGCGCGAGAGGATCTCGAGGCCCATGCCGGCGTAGTTGGTGCTGACCCCGGGGATGCCCGACGGATCGTCGTGGGGGCCGGTGGTGCCGCTGCCGCTCGAGACGTACAGGCTCACGCCCTTGAGCTTGTCGGCGAGCAGGTAGGGATCGTGCGACTCCCAGCCCTCGGAGCCGGGCGCACCCCACATCGCCTCGGAGTCGAAACCACCGGCGTCCTGCATCGCGTAGTGGATGGCCTCGGGCATGCCGAGGGTGGTCGTGGTGAGGATGCCGGACAACGACGCCGCGAACTGCGCGAAGCCCGGGTTGCGGGCGGGTAGGAACATCGCGGCGGTACCGCCCATCGACAGGCCGACGACGCCACGCTTGTCGGTGGTACGCCAGTCGCGTTCGAGCAGCGGAGGGAGCTCCTTCGTCAGGAAGGTCTCCCACTTGTAGTTCTGTCCGTTGTTCTGATCGATCCAGTCGGAGTAGAAGCTCGACTGGCCGCCCACCGGCAGCACGACGTTGACGTTCTTGTCGGCGAAGAAGGCCTCCGCATCGGTCTCGAGCGTCCACCCGTTCTCGTCGTCGCGCGCGCGCATGCCGTCGAGCATGAACACCGACGGGAACTTCGCGTCGGGCTTGCTGTTCCAGTCGCGCGCGAGCAGCAGCTGCACCTGGATCGGCGTCCCCATCGACGGCGAGTCGATCCACAGAGCGACGCGGCGATCGGTGAGCCAATCGACAGAGCGGACGGTCGCACCGGCAGTGCTCGTCGGGCCGGACTGGGCGATGAGCGGATCGGCGGTAGCCACCGAGACGGTGGTCAGACCTGCGGCGACGGGCGCGACGAGGGCTGCGGCGATCAGTGCGAGCGCACGGGATCTTCTGCGCCGCGCACCCGCGACGCGAGCCGCTCTCCTGCTCGGCCCCGTCCGTCGCTCACCGTGCTCGAGCTCAGTTCGCATCTGCATCGCTCACTTTCTGCGTTGCCGGATTTCCTGCCGAAGTGCGGCTTCGGGTGGACCGCGACGGCGGCAGTGGCAGGGCGCCCGGCTGGGTATGCCGACTCGGGATACCGGAGTCCCGGATGTTGTTTCTACACCGGCGGCACCCGGAATCGCGGGTGCCGCGCTGTGACAGGTGAGAAAATTGTTGCAGAAAGTTACGACGCCGCCCACTCACCGGATCGGTGAGCGGGCGGCGTCGTTGCTAGCAGTGCGTACCGGAGATCAGAACGCGTTCAGCGCCTCGAGGATCTGCGGGCGTGCCTTCCACAGCTGATCCTCCCAGTACTTCCATGCGTGCGTGCCGCGCGCCGGGAAGTCGAAGGTAGCCGGGATGCCGAGCGTCGCCAGCTTGAGCTGGAACGCGCGGGTCTGGGCGAGGGACAGCGCCTCGAGCGCCATGCCGTTGGCGGTGTTGTAGTAGCCGACGAAGCCCTGCGGGTTGTCGTGCTCACCGGGCAGACCGCTGGCGGCCGAGATGTACAGCGACAGACCCTCGAGCTTCGGAGCGAAGACGAACGGGTCGTTGCGCAGCCACGCCGGGCTCCACGGCGGGCCCCACATCGAGTCGACGTTGAACTGGCCGGCGTCGAGCATCGCCACGCGGATGGCCTCACGCATGCCGGGAGCCGACAGGTTCAGGTAGCCGGACAACGACGACGCGAACTTGAACTGGTCGCGGTGGTAGGCGGCCAGGGTCAGGGCGGCGGAACCGCCCATCGACAGGCCGAGAATGCCGTTGTTGTTGCGCGACACGCCACGGGTGGCGAGATAGTCGGGCAGCTGCTCCGTCAGGAACGTCTCCCACTTGTAGGTGATGTCCTGGCCGTTCAGGTTGGACGGCGCGTACCAGTCGGTGTAGAAGCTCGACTGTCCGCCGACCGGCATGATCAGGCTGACGTTGTCGTTCGCGAACTGCTGCAGGGCGTTCGTCTCGAACGTCCAGGCGTTCGCGTCGTCCCGAGCGCGCAGGCCGTCGAGCATGTAGAGCGCCGCGTCGCCACCGCGCGCAGCCCACTGGATCTGAACCTTGATCGGGCCCATGTCGGACTCGACGAAGACCTCTTCGAAGCCCCCTGCAGGCGCGCGGTGCGAGACCGGCGCTCCCTGCGCCGGCGCGGCGACGGCGGCGGTGGTTCCGACGAGGCCGGCAGCCACGGGGAGGACCAGAGCTGCGGCGGCGGTGCCGAGCAGTCGCCGTCGAAGGCCCTGCCTCAACCTCGGGACAAAACGCATGAACAATGCTCTCTTTCTCGTCTGCGGCGTCCGCGTTCGCGTCCCCCGGATTCCGGCGATGACGACCGCGGAAGGCCGCCCCAAGTCACACTGCGGTCAAAACTGTAAAGGACCGCGTGATCTCTGACAAACCCTGGTTTCAACAGCTCTTGGGCACCTCTTGACCTATAGGTCAAGCACGCGCTGCCGGAAAGTTACCTATCCGTGATGCGTCGTGATCCTATCGAGACAGTCGAAGGGGGCCAAGTTGATCTCGGTGTCCGGCCGTCACCCCCGCGGCGGTGGCATCGGCAGGTCACAGCGCTGGATCTCGTACTTCGGCACCCGTTCGATCCGGTACGAGGCGTAGTCGAACGCGTTGCGCAGGTTCCTCTTGAACAGTGCCCACGTGAGTTCGGCGCTCGAGGAATCGATCATCTCCCGGGTCTCGGGACAGGTCAGCGCGGTCTTCGCCATCGCGACCCAGTCCTCGTCGAGATAGCCCGGCATCCACGGATGGACGTCGACCATGCCCGAATCGGCGACCACCCAGTCGGGGAACAGGATCTTGTCATGGCCGATCCGGCCGTCCTCGAGACGCTCGGTGTGCGCGGCGAGCGGGTAGGCCAGGCCCATCTGGTCGACGACCCGCACGTCCAGACCGGTGTTCATGCTGGTCATGCCCAGGTTCAGGAAGAACACCGTGTGCCCGGCACCGCCCGGTGGGATGGGCTCGGGTGGCGGCACGACGTCCCACGCGTCGAAGGAGGGGGTCGGCAGCAGCAACCCGCCGTTCGGGGTGTTCGCGATGGCCTCGACCATGGCCCGCATACGTGGGTAGTCGAGATAGTCCTCGGCCAGGATGGGATGCAGATGCCCGGTGTTGAGGGCGTAGAAGGCGCGCTCGTCGACGATGCCGGATCGGCCCACCACGGCGCCCTCGGTCATGCCGGTCGTGGTGGCCGCGGCGGCCGTCCACACGACGGTGCCCAGCCACAGCACGGCCAACGCACCCGCGACCTGCGTCGGCCGGTTGTTGCCGAGCTCCGCCCGGTCCGGGATCCGCAGCGGGACGACGGCGACGGGCAGGAGCAGGCAGAACAGCGGCGGCAGGAGGACGCGGCCGTGCATGAAGTCGCCGCCCACACGCAGCGAGTACAGCGCGAGCAGCACACCGGAGCCGAGGAACAGCACGACGACGGCGGTCGGCGTGCGCAACAGCTTCTGCGCCCAGGTCAGCGTGGCCCGCACGTCGCGCGGATCGGGACGCGCCGCCGCTGCGGTGAGGCCCACCACCTCACGGCTGGTCGCGAGGACGAGCGCGGCGAGGACCGCGAGGACCAGCAGCGGCAGCCACAGCAGGTACGGCGAGACGAGGTTGCCGAGATATTCGAGGCCCTGCGACCACTTGGCACCACCGGCGTCCTTGGCGACCGCGGTGTTGGGATAGGGCAGTCCGTAATAGCCCATGCGCCAGATCTGGTAACCGATCGGGATCATCCCGGCGACCGCGACCATCGCGACCCGGATGCGCAGGTCGAGGCCGGGCGCGAGGAACAGCATCGCGAGTGCGAGCACCGCGACCAGCGCGAGTTCGGGTCGCACGAGCGGGCCGAGTCCGGCGACGAACGCCGTGGCGAGGATCTGCCCGGTACCCGGGAGCGATCCGTCCCCTCCCGGCGTGGGGGTCGCCCACCGGGCCATGAGCAGCCACAGCAGGCCGAGCCAGCAGATCACCAGGCAGGACTCGAGGCCCGAGGTGGCGAAGTCGCGGGCCGGGGGCACCGCGATGTAGACGAGGACACCGGCGGGCAGGAGCAGCACGGTGCCCGTGGTGGCGCGCAGTCGCCACCGGTACAGGCGTGCGGCGCCGAGCATGGCGAGGACGATCGCGCCCGTCGACAACACGAGCGCGATCGTGAGCACCACGTATTCGAGGCGGAGGCCGGTGAGCCATCCGCCCGCGTAGACGATGTACGTCCACGCGGTGGAGGTGTTGGCCTCCACGCGCTCCCCCGCGTTGAACACCGGCCCGTTGCCGGCGAGGAGGTTGCGCACGGTTCGCAGGACGATGAGACCGTCGTCGGCGATCCAGCGCCGCTCCCACGCTCCCCAGAACATCAGGAACGCGGAGACGACCACACCCGCGGCGAACACACCGCCGGTGAGGCGGTCACGCCGAACGGGCCCGACCGTACTGGACGGTCCGGCCTCGGTGTCGTGGACGCCGTGCACGACGTCAGAAGAGGTAGACAGCACCGCCGACCACCAGGATCCACACCACTGCGAGCAACTGCAGCACCCGGTCCTTCAGGGCGATCTCCTCGGGTTCGCCGGCTTCACCGCCGTCGACGTCGACCGCGTAGCGCAGGATGGCGACGACGAACGGGACCATCGAGATGGCGTACCAGTTGGAACCGGCCACGTTGTCCTGTTCGAACGCCCACAGGCCGTAGCAGAGCACGACCGCCGTCGCCGCGACGGTCCACACGAACCGCAGGTAGGTCTCGGTGTAGTACTCGAGCGACTTGCGGATCTTCGCGCCGGTGCGGGTTGCGAGGCGCAACTCGGCGTACCGTTTGCCGGCCGCCATGAACAGCGACCCGAACGCCATGATCAGCAGGAACCACTGCGACAGCGGGATCTCGGCGGCCACGCCACCGGCGATGGCACGGATCAAGAAGCCCGACGAGACGATGCAGATGTCGAGCACGGCCTGGTGCTTGAGCCCGAAGCAGTACGCGAGCTGGATGCCGATGTACACCGCCATGACGACGGCGAGCTGCCAGTTCGCGATGAACGACAGCGCGATCGAGCCGACGAGCAGCACCGTCGCGAGGATGTACGCGAGTCGCACCGGGAGCACGCCGGCCGCGATGGGCCGGAACCGCTTGGTGGGGTGTGCACGGTCGGCTTCGACGTCCATCGCGTCGTTGACGAGGTAGATGCCCGAGGCGGCCATACAGAAGACGACGAAGGCGAGCGCGACGGGCAGCAGCACGTCGACCTGGGTGACCGAGCCGGCCGCCATCGGGGCCGCGAGCACCAGGACGTTCTTCACCCACTGTCGGGGACGGACCGCCTTGACGATCCCGGCGCCCAGGCTCTTGGGCGCCTCCTTGACGGGCGCCGGTTCCTCGCTCATCGATCTCCCCACTTCGTCTCTGCCCGCGCCACGACGGCCGCGGACGCCGCACCGAGTGCCGCACCCGCCAGTACATCCGTCGGATAGTGCACGCCCAGCACCAGGCGGGACAGCATCATGGGCGGCACGAGCACCGCGGGAAAGGGTAGCCCGGTGGTGCGGGCGAGTAGCACGGCCGCCGCAGTCGTGGACGTCACATGCGACGACGGGAAGCTCAGCCGGCTCGGCGTGGACACGTTGACCTGCACCGTCGGGTCCACCGGCCGCGGACGGCGCACGACCCGCTTGATGACGACGGACGCCGCGTGGGCACCGAACGCGCCGACCGCCACGCTCGCCCACTTGCGGCGACGGGGACGGTCGACGAGGGCGCCGGCGGCGCCGATCGCGATCCAGCCGAGAGCGTGCTCACCGAAGTGCGACATGCCGCGGGCGATCGTCGTCGCTGCGGGTACGGCACCGGCGGTGGCCTGGACGGTCTGCAGCACCCGCACCTCGGTGTCGGTGCTCTTCCAGTGACGTGCAGCCGCAGTGCCGGGGTCAGTTGCCGATTCCGAAGACACGCTCCCACTCCTCCTTGCTGGTCAGGGCGGGAACCGCGTCCCGGTACCGCTTCTTCATCTCGGGGAACCGGCGCGCGAGTTCGCGTCGCAGCCTGAGCGCCTCGGTGAGCAGGGCCTGGGCCTGAGCACGGTCGCGCTTACGGTAGACGACACCCCGACCGTCCGCCGTGGTGACCGTCACGCCGTCGACCTGCGAGAGCAGGAACCACCGCGCGTCGATGGTGGGCACGTTCAGCTGCGGCCGCTCGTGGTGCTCGCGGTTCTCGGGGCGCACGTTGTGCAGCACACCCTTCGCGAGACGCCTGACCTTCGCGACCGCACCCTCGGGCAGTCCGACGGCCCCGACCTCGGCGCCGGATGCCATCGGCAGTTCGGTCGACGACGGCAGCACCACGGCGTCGGGGAAGTTCTTCCGGAGCGCGTGCACCTCGCCGAGGGCACGCGGCAGCAGCTCGAACAGGTTCTCCGGACCGGCGAGGAAGTCCTCGATGGCCTTGTTCTGGATCGCGACCGTCGAGTACTCGAGACACACGAGGTGCTTGATCGTGGCCTTGATCGTGTCGAGCACCATCGGCTTGGCGTCGCCGTGCTGGTGCAGCGCGGCCACGACGAGCCGGTTGCGCAGATGGAAGTACGCCTGCCAGTCGATGGCGTCGTCCTTGTCGCTCCACGCCATGTGCCAGATCGCGGCGCCGGGCATCGTCACCGTGGGGTAGCCGGCGTCCCGTGCCCGCAGGCCGTACTCGGCGTCGTCCCATTTGATGAACAGCGGCAGGGGCTGGCCGATCTCCTCCGCGACGACGCGCGGGATCATGCACATCCACCAGCCGTTGAAGTCGACGTCGATGCGTCGGTGCAGGAGCTTCGAGTTCTCCCGGTCGCGCAGCGGCTTGGTGGAGAAGTCGTGGTCGTACTCGACGTTCGGCGCGGCACCCCACATGAAGTTCGAGCGGTGGATGACCTCGCCCATGGTGTGCAGGTGGCTGCGTTCCTGCAGGTTGAGCATCTGCCCGCCGACGAGCATGGGCTTCTTCGCGAATCGCGACAGGGCGAGCGCGCGCAGGATCGAGTCGGGTTCGATCTCGATGTCGTCGTCCATGAACAGGATGTACGGGCTGGAAGTGGTCTTCAGCGCCTCGTACATGATGCGGCTGTAGCCGCCGGAGCCACCGAGGTTGCCCTGGTCGTGGATGACGAGACGGTCGCCGAAGGGTTCGGCGGCCTCCGCGAAGTCGGCCTCGTCGCGAACCTTGCGGGTGCCCTGGTCGGGGATGATGACGGCGTCGACGACGTCCATCACCAGCGGGTCGGACGCGAGCGCACGCAGCGCCTTCACGCAGTCGGCAGGGCGGTTGAAGGTCGGGATGCCCACTGCGACCGAGGCGTGTCCGGGCGCCTCGACAGGTGCGTACCAGCCGGCGGCGTGCAGCGTGACCTCGCTGTCGGTGGTGACGTCGAACCACAGCCAGCCGCCGTCCTCGAACGGCCCCAGGTCGGCTTCGATCTCGACGACCGTGTCGGACCCGCGGAACTCGCGGCCGGTGACGTGGATGCGGCTCGAGTCGGCCTTGCTGCGGTACAGGTCGACGCGGCCGTGGCCGGTGAGTTCGAGTCGCAGCACCACCGAGCCGAGCGTGCTCCAGCGACGCCAGTAGCTCGCCGGGAAGGCGTTGAAGTAGGTGCACAGCGACACCTCGGACTCGGCGCCGATCGCCAGCGTCGTCCGGCTCGTCGCGTGGGCGCGACGCGCGTTGGTGGGCGACTCCTCGAGGTAGAGCGTGCGCACGTCGAGGGGCTCGCCCGGGCGCGGCAGGATGATGCGCTGCAGCAGCGACCGGCCGAGCAGTTCGTCCTCCGTGGCGGGGGTACTCGCCGCCTCGTGCTTCGCGACGGCCGCGTGCTTCGCGGCGCTCACGAGGCGTCCCCGGCGATGGGCGCTCCCGAGTCGAAATGCGGGGCGAGGACGTTGTCGAACATCGACAGCGCGCTCGCGATCGCCATGTGCATGTCGAGGTACTGGTAGGTGCCGAGCCGGCCACCGAAGAGCACCTTGTTGTCCGCGGCTTCCTTCTTCGCGAGGGAGCGATAGGCGTTGAGTTTCTCGCGGTCCTCGGGGGTGTTGATCGGGTAGTACGGCTCGTCGTCGTTCTCGGCGAAACGCGAGTACTCACGCATGATGACCGTCTTGTCGGTCGGGTAGGTGTCGCGCTCGGGGTGGAAGTGCCGGAACTCGTGGATGCGGGTGTAGGGCACGTCGGCGTCGTTGTAGTTCATGACCGGGGTGCCCTGGAAGTCTCCGGTGAGCAGCACCTCGGTCTCGAAGTCGAGGGTGCGCCATCCGAGCCGGCCCTCGGAGTAGTCGAAGTAGCGGTCGAGCGGGCCGGTGTAGACGACGGGGGCTTCCGGGCTCGCGGCACGGACCTCATCGCGCACCTCGAACCAGTCGGTGTCGAGCCGGACCTCGATCCGCTCGTTCTCCGCCATGTTCTCCAGCCACGCCGTGTACCCGTCGACCGGCAGGCCCTCGTAGGTGTCGTTGAAGTAGCGGTTGTCGAAGGTGTAGCGGACCGGCAACCGGGCGATGTTGCCGGCGGGCAGTTCCTTCGGGTCGGTCTGCCACTGCTTGGCCGTGTAGTCGCGGACGAACGCCTCGTACAGGGGGCGGCCGATCAGGGAGATCGCCTTCTCCTCGAGGTTCTTCGCCTCGGCGGTGTCGATCTCGGCGGCCTGCTCCTTGATGAGGGCGCGTGCCTCGTCGGGGCTGAAGTACCGGCCGAAGAACTGCGACACCAGTCCGAGACCCATCGGGAACTGGTAGGCCTGGCCCTTGTGCATCGCGAACACGCGATGCTGGTAGCCGGTGAAATCGGTGAACTGGTTCACGTAGTCCCACACCCTCTTGTTGGAGGTGTGGAACAGGTGGGCACCGTACTTGTGGATCTCGATTCCGGTTTCCGGTTCGGGCTCGGAGTATGCGTTGCCACCGAGGTGGTGGCGACGCTCGATCACGAGCACTCGCTTGCCGAGCTGCGTGGCCGCGCGCTCGGCGATCGTCAGTCCGAAGAATCCGGAGCCGACGACGATCAGGTCGTACTCACCGGTGGAGGGCTGGGGCGCTGATGCAGCAGTCACGGGAGACCAGGGTATGCGACTCCGTCGCGGAGGTGCCCTCTCGGTCCGGGCGGACCGAGAGGGCCGTCACACTCACACGTAGTAGGTGAGCGCGTCACGGACGAATTCGGCGCCCTCCCGTCCTCCGTAGTTCGCCGCGAAACGCTCGTCCTCGACGTACATGTCGGCGAGACCGAGCACGTACTCCCGCGGACTGCCCGCCGCAGTGCCGCCTCCCGGGGTGCCCGGAATCGACGACAGCCAGGCGACGTGCCGCCGCGCGAGGTCCTGCGCTTCGGGGCCCGCCGGGTCGAGACCGGCCCGGGCCGCCGCGATCCAGTCATGGTTCAGCTGCTCGACCTGCTTCATCCAGTCGTGCCTGGCGGCGTCGTCCATGCCCCGCCACCAACGATCGCCCGAGTCGTAGGCGTCCTTGCCCCACCGTTCGATGACCTCGTCCCGGTACTGCGTGTGGTCGAACCCGTCGAACACTTCGTCTGCCACGAGTTCCTCCCCTCTCTCCGTCTTCGCCAAGGTGGTGCGCACCGCCGCGATACGGCGGTCCAACTGCCGGCGCTCGTGTTCGAGCAGGTCGAGGTGGGTGCGCAGTGCGCTCGCGGTGTCGTCGTGACCGGCGAGCACGTCGCGGATGGCGGGCAGGGCCAGTCCCAGATCGCGGAGCAGCAGGATGCGCTGGAGACGCACGAGTGCGTCCTCGTCGTAGAACCGCATGCCGTTGCTGCCGGTGCGGCTCGGATGCAGCACCCCCACGTCGCCGTAGTGCCGCAGTGTGCGGCTGGTGACACCGGCGGCGCGTGCCAGTTGCTGGATCGACCATTCCCGCACGTGCCCACCTCCTTCTTTCCGGCTACGCCCAGCGTGCATCTTGACGTTGCGTCAATGTCAACCATCGTCGTCGCGGTGCCGGAACGCCACCGGCCGGCCGCCCTGTTCGGGGCGACCGGCCGGTCGAGATGTGCCGTCGGGTTACTCGGCGCTACCCGTGCTCGGGAACCAGTCCTTCAGGAAGCTCGCGTCGATGACCTGAGCACCGAGGTCCGGTGTCCACACGATCGCGCCGCCGGTGAAGATCCGGAACTTGCCGATCTCGTCGGGCAGCATCAGCTCGGGGCCGATGGGCGAGCCGAGCACGCTGTCGACGCCGCCGAGGTCCAGATAGGCCTGCTCGATGGGCGAGGTGCCGGTGCCGCTGCCGAAGGGATCGGTGCCGGTTTCGGGGCCGGGTTCGGGTGCCGGAGTGATCTCCGGGGCGTCCTCGTCGATGCCTTCCTTGACGGTGAACCAGTCGGAACGCAGTCCCAGCTTGGTCCGTGCCTCGGCGCCCGTCGTTTCGATGGTGCGGTCGGAGCCGACCACGCGGACCCGGGTCACGCGACCGCCTTCGGGTCCGAGATTGTTGCGGGAGAGCACCTCGAATGCCTGGAGGTCGCCGACGCCGAACTTGCTGCCGATCTCGGCCGCGGTGAAGGTCTTGGCCCATTCGCGGTTCGGGGCGACCTTGTCACCCTCGTCCTCGACGGGCGGGAAGGTGCCGCCGGCCGAGTAGCCGCCGGTGGAGGCGGAGAACTCGCTGCGCACGACCTCGCCGTCCTTCATCAGGACGGTTCCGCGGGTGGTGCGCACACCGTCGTCCGTGCGCGGATCCTCGACGCCCGACCCGCCGTAGACCTGACAGTCCGTGGTGTCGCAGGTCTGCCACTTCTCGTGACGCTTCTCGGCGAGGGCGTAGGACCGCGCGGCGATGGCCTGCGCCCGCAGCGCCTCGGCACCACCGGTGTCGGCCCAGGCGGGCAGCGCCTCGGCGGGGACCACGCTGCGCAGGTAGTCCTCGACGTGGAGGCGGTTGACGGTGCGCGGGGCGGTGCCGTCGAGCACCACACCGAGGGCACCGCGGTAGGTCTTGTCGTCCGAGCACATCGTGAGGTGCTCGTTCGCGGGACGGTCCTCGGCGAGGTCGATCGGGTCCACCCACGGCAGGTCGGTGGCTGCCTGCCACAGCACGTCGCCGCTGCAGCCCTCGGTGACGACGACGTTCGCGCCGCCGTCCGGGGTGGGTGTCAGGTGCGCGGCCTCGCCGGGCGCGAGTTGCTTACCGGCGACGACCATGCCGGTGTCGGAGTAGACGTCGAGGGTGTGGTCGTCGCGCGCCATGAGACGGACCGCGATCATCGCGTCGTCGACCGTGCCGAGTTCGGTGCCGCCGTAGTAGTGGCCGATGATCCGCTCGGCGGTCCACCCGTCCTGGGCGTAGCCGTAGGCACCCCACTGCCCCATGCCACGACCGTGGCCGTGACCGAAGCCACTGAACGTGAAGGGCGTGTCGGCCGAAACCGCTTGCACGACACCTGGTGCCGCCTGGTTGCTCTGGACGAGCGCGCCCACGCCGGCTCCGACGAGCAGCGCGGGAGCGACCCCGATCGCGGCGGCACGGGCGACGGAGGGACGCCATCCGTTGCGCAGCGGCCTGCCGAGGATGATGCGCCGCCTCCGGATCTTGCCTCTGCGCCCGATGGACTGTCGTGACATGACGTTGCTCCCTCGTTGTCGCTGTAGGCGCGAACTCGTGATCCGCGATATCGGACAATTTCGACCGATCCTCAAGCTCAGGTTGAGGCTTAAGGTTTGCTGCGTCTAGTGTGACAAGAGTGACGGAGCTAGGCAACAAATGTCACAGAAGCAACACAAGAATCACGAGTTACAGAACTTTCGTGTCCGAACCGGGCCACGGAAGCGACACGTAAGGGACGATCCGAAGTCGGAACCGTCCGCTGGAGCACCAACGACAGGGAGTAGCAAACAGTGCCGCATCGCCGCCCCAAGCCGTCGATCGTCCTGGGTGCCGTCGCCGCCCTGGCCGTCGCGACGCCCTTCGCCGTCACCGGGCTGACCAGCACCGCTCCCGAGATCCGGAATGCCAACGACACCGTCGAGGCAGTGGCACCCGATATCGCGGAAGTCGTGCTCGCCTCGGTGCCCGACCTGATCATCCCGCTCGAGGAGCTCACCGGTCTCAACCTGCCGGACCTCAGCCTGAAGGAGATCGTCGACGGGCTCCCGCAGATCACGACTGCTCCCGACCCGAACGGCGGACTCGTCCAGCGCGTCGGTGCGACCGTCAAGGAACTCACCCGCGACACCCCGTTCAGCCTCGTCGCGCTCGCCGCCGAGGACGTCGCCGCCACCGACGCGCTCATCCGCGCGCAGCAGGACGACGGCAGCTGGGGTCCCTGGACCGCGACCGAGCCGATCGAGACGCGCGCCGACGACGCCACCAGCGAGGGACGCACGGGCACGGAGCCGATCTACGTCGGTGCCACCCGTGCGGTGCAGGTGCTGCTGACGCCGCGTCCCGGCCCCGAACCGAATCTCGCCGGCGCGGAGGCCCCGCCGGCACCCGAAGCCCCCGCTCCCACTCCCGAGGCACCCGCCCCGGAGGCACCGGCGCCCGAAGCTCCTGCTCCTGCAGCCCCGGCGGAGGCCCCGGTCCCCGCCGACGAGGCACCCGCGCCGGTCGCTGCACCCGCAGCCGATGCACCCGATCTCGGATACGTGCCCGCGTCCTCGTCCAAGCCGCTGCGCGAGAACCCGCTGCAGGCGGCCGCCGAAGCGGTCAGTGCCGTGCTCATCTCGCCCGGCAGCAGCGAAGCGGACGCGCGACTCGAGGACATCGCGAGCCCGCTCGGTAACTCCGGCCTGAAGGTGATCACCCGCCAGCAGTGGGGCGCCGACGAGTCGATGCGCTGCCAGACCCCGACCTACGACGACTCCCTCGGTGGCGCGACCGTGCACCACACCGCGGGCAGCAACAATTACTCGAAGGCCGAATCGGCCGAGATCGTGCGCGCGATCTACGCGTACCACGCACGCACGCTCGGCTGGTGCGACATCGGATACAACACCCTCGTCGACAAGTACGGCCAGATCTTCGAGGGTCGCGCCGGTGGTCTCGACCGCAACGTCCAGGGCGCACACGCGGGTGGATTCAACGAGAACACCCACGGCATCGCGATGATGGGCGACTTCTCGACCCAGGCCCCGCCGCAGGCCGCGGTGGAGTCGGTCGGCAAGTTCCTCGGCTGGCGTCTGGCCCGCGCGGGACTGAACCCCAAGGGCCGCACCACGATGTACTCCGAGGGCACATCGTTCACCCCCTACCCGCAGGGTGCGGCGGTGGATCTGCCGATCATCTTCGCGCACCGCGACGTGGGCAACACCAGCTGCCCGGGTGATGCCGGCTACTCGCAGATGGGCAAGATCCGCGATATCGCCGTCGCTGCGGCAAAGGGCGGTGGCGGTGGCACTGCCCCGCAGCCCTCGAACCCGTCGCCGTCGAACCCGCAACCCTCGAACCCGCAACCCTCGAACCCGTCGCCGTCCAATCCGTCGCCGAACGTGCCGGACATCAACGTCGGAGCGCTCGCCTCGGGCTCGGCCGACACCGCCGAAGGTGTCGTCGACGAGCTGATCCGCCTCAGCGGCCACCCGCTGGTCCAGAAGTGGCTCGCCGAGGGCGGCGAACTCGGACGGCTCGGACAGGCGGTGACCTCGATCCTTCCCGCGGTCAAGAGCGGTTTCGAACGAGTGAATTTCGTCAACGGGGCCATCTACACGTCACCGAACGGCGGCACGTGGACGGTACTCGGCGAGATCTACAAGGCGTGGGAGAAGAACGGACTCGACGCTGGTGAGCTGGGGTTGCCCACCAGCGACGAGTACCGGGTGCCGGACGGTTGGCGTTCGGACTTCGAGTTCGGCTCGCTGATCTTCAACGAGGTCACGGGTGTCGTCACCAAGGTGCTGCGCGCCTACGACGACGCCTACGACCAGGCGATGCAGGATCAGCCGGCCGACGTCGCAGGACCCGCACCCGAGGGTGCTCCTGCGCCCGGACCCGAACCGGCACCTGCGCCGGAACCGGCACCCGAACCGGCGCCCGCGGGCTGACCCGCAGCGCACCGGTAGGAACGAGTCACCGCCACCACCGTTCGAGAACGCGGGCCACCCCGTCCTCGACGTTGGTGGCGGTGACTTCGTCTGCGACCGACTTCGCGTCCGGATGCGCGTTCTCCATCGCCACACCGTGACGCGCTACCGACAGCATCGGGATGTCGTTGGGCATGTCGCCGAAGGCCACGAGATTCTCGTGGGAGACACCCAGTAGCCGGGCCATCTCCTGGAGACCGGAAGCCTTCGTGACCCCCGCCGCGGAGATCTCGATGAGCCCGTGGGTCGTCGAATAGGTCACGTCGACCAGCCCGTGCAGTTTCGGCACGAGAGCCTCCGCCATCTCCCGGCTGGTCGCGCCGGGGAGCCGGACGAGCAACTTGATGGCGGGCTCACTGATCACCTCGTGCTCGGCGAGTTCGGTGTTGTCCGGATTCAGCCAGGCATGTTCGTAACCGGGAGCGCTGACGAACTGCGGCGTCGCCGCGTCGTGGGCCCGATCCCCCACCCGCTCCGCGGCCAGACCGCAACCGGGAAGCACCGACGAGGCCACATCGGCGAGCCACGCCAGTTCGTCGACCTCGAGCACCGCGGCGCTGAGCACACGGTCGGTGGAACTGTCGTAGAGCACGGCACCGTTCGCGCACACCGCCATGGGCGCGTAGCCCAGCTCTTCGACGACCGGCGCGATCCAGCGCGGCGGGCGGCCGGTGGCCAGGACGAACGGAACACCGGAGTCGACCACCGCATGTACCGCGGCGCGGGTCCGATCGGACACCTTCTCGGTGTCGTCGATCAGGGTGCCGTCCACGTCCGTAGCCACCAATCCGGGACGCACCGCGTCCGTGGAAGCAGGACGCACCGCGTCCGTGGAAGCAGGACGCACCGCGTCCGTGGAAGCAGGACGCACCGCGTCCGTGGAAGCAGGACGCACCGCGTCCGTGATGTGGTCCCGATACGGCTCTCGACTCGACTGTGCGTTCACTCCGTCATTGTGCCGAAGTACCGCGGTCGCCGCCTGCGTCATCGTTGCCGCTACCGGCAGCACCTTCACGGGCGGCACGTTCCCGGGCCTTCCGGGCGCGACGCTCGGCGGCCGCGGCCTCGTCCAGGGCGGTCGCCTCCTCGAGGGTCGGCGCGGATCCGCCCAGGCGGCGGGGCACCCAGTAGGCACCGTCCTCGTGGATGTAACCGTCCTGGACCCGGTGAAGCATCTTCTCCATGGTCGCGTGGAGCTGCGCGGTCATCTCCGCTGCCGGCTCGAACGGATGGATGGGGGCGCCCACCTCGATGGTGATCGGGGTGTTCGTACGTCCGAGCCGCTTCGGGTGGCCCTTCGTCCACACCCGCTGCGACCCCCAGATGACCATGGGGACCACCGGGACACCGGCTTCGTTCGCCATCCGTGCCGCGCCGGACCGGAACGCCTTGAGTTCGAAGCTGCGGCTGATCGTCTCCTCCGGGAAGACACCCACGAGCTGACCGGCACGCAGCGCCTCCACGGCGAGTCGGTAGGACTCGCCGGCGTCGCCGCGGTCGACGGGGATGTGCTTCATCGCGCGCATCATGGGGCCGGAGATCTTGTGGTCGAAGACTTCCTTCTTCGCCATGAAGCGGATGTACCGCTTGGTGACCCGGGCGGGGATCCCGGCGTAGGTGAAGTCCATGTAGCCGGTGTGGTTGATCGCGATGACCGCACCACCCGTCGCCGGGATGTTCTCCGCCCCGGTGATCGCGAACTTCAGCCCTTGCGCTGCGAAGAGCGTGCGGGCGACACCGATGATGGTCCGATAGAAGGGTTCCACGCCGGTCAGCCTAGCGGGGCCCGGTGGAGGAACGACCGTGATCATCGTCGAAAGGCCACTACTGTGCGCACCCTCGCCCGAAAGCCCGACGTACTCGCATTCGCCGGCCTCGCCGTCGCCGTGGTCCTCACCGTCGCCGGTTGCGAGGGCGACGGGCAGTCCGGCATCCCGACCGAGAGCCCGGAACCGACCGCGGCGGAAACCGTCGAGGAGACCACCCCCGCCGCGACGCCCGCGGTGGTCGTCGGGGACGTCCCCGGTAATCCCGCCGCCACCGCGGCGCTGCAGGCATGGACGAACGACCTCGTCGGCGGCATCGATGTGGTGGGCAAGTGCTGGACGATCGCCCCGGAACGGGCCCGGCAGATGTACGCCGACGTCGACGCGATCACCGCCGCGGTGCAGCAGCCGGGCAGGGACGGCCAGTACGCGGTGACGTGGTCGGCCGGTGGCATCGACCTGTCCGTCCTGCGCAGCGAGATCGCGTCCGGCTACGCGTGCCCGTACGTGAACCCGACCGGCGCGCCGGGCTACACCGACGAGGACGCCCGCTACGCCGTCGAACGATTCCTCGGACGGGCGATCGGCGCGCCGGTGGATCCGGACGACACCGAGGAGCGGTACCCACTGGTGTGCGAGGCGCGGGGCACGTGGGATCCCTGGGGCACCGGGAACCCCGGAGTGCCGCCGCTGGCCACCGATCCCGACGTCGTCGGCGACCTCGAATCCTTCGACGCCGCGGCCGCTTCCGTCACCCCGGTCTCGGAGGTGTACACGAATGTGACGATTCCGATCGTCGAGGCCGGTACACCCCGTGACCTGGTGGTCCTGCTCACCACGGGCAGCAACGGGTACTGCCTGGGCGCAGTGGACTGACGGGCGGCGCCTACTCTGGTAGGCGTCGGTCAGCACGTCAGGAGGGTACGAAGTGCAGATCACCAGCGTCGGACACGCCGGTTTCCACATCCAGACCGAAGCGGGGTCCATCCTGTGCGATCCGTGGGTCACGCCCGCGTACTTCGCCTCGTGGGTGCCCTTCCCGGACAACACCGGTCTCGACTGGGACGCTCTCGGCAACGTCGACTACCTGTACGTCTCGCATCTGCACAAGGATCACTTCGATCCCGACACGCTGAGCAAGCACGTCAACAAGGACGCGACCGTCCTGCTGCCCGACTATCCGGTACCGGACCTGCGTCGCGAGCTCGAGAAGCTCGGTTTCTCGAAATTCTTCGAGACCACCGACTCCGTCAAGCACCGGCTGCGGCACGGCACTATCGAGGTCGCTCCGCAGGCTCCGCTCTCGCCGGGCGATCTCGACATCATGATCATCGCGCTGCGTGCGCCGGCCGACGGACCGATCGGCGACTCGGGCCTGATCGTCTCCGACGGTGAGTCGACCGTGTTCAACATGAACGACGCGCGGCCGATCGACATGGACGTCATGCACGAGGCGTTCGGGAAGATCGACATCCACCTGCTGCAGTACTCGGGCGCCATCTGGTACCCGATGGTCTACGACATCCCGAAGAAGACCAAGGCCAACTTCGGCAAGCAGAAGCGCCAGCGCGGCATGGACCGTTGCCGCAGCTACATCGACCAGGTCGACGCGACGTGGATCGTGCCGTCGGCCGGTCCGCCGGTCTTCCTCGACGACGACCTGCGCGACCTCAACGACGACCACGGCGACGAGGGCAACATCTTCCCCGACCAGCAGGTCTTCCTCGAGCAACTGCGCATCCACGGCCGCGAGGGCGGTCTGCTCATGATCCCGGGTTCGGTGGTGGATCTGAAGGGCAGCGAGCACATGACGCTCACGCACCCGATCCCCGACGAGCAGGTCGAGGCGATCTTCACGAACAAGGCCGCCTACATCGAGGACATGGCGCAGCGCTTCGCTCCGGTGATCGCGGCGCAGAAGGCGGCCTGGGCTCCCGCCGAGGGCGAGCCGCTGCTGCCCGCACTCAAGGCGAAGTTCGAGCCGATCATGGCGCAGTCCGATCTCATCTGCGACGGCATCGGTTACCCGGTGGGTCTGGTGATGGGCGACGAGACCGTGGTGCTCGACTTCCCCAAGCGCGTCGTGCGCGAACCCATCGAGGGAGAAGGCAAGTACCGCTACGGTTTCCGTATCGCTCCCGAGCTCGTGCGCACGGTTCTGCGCGACGACGAGCCCGACTGGGTCAACACGATCTTCCTGTCCACCCGGTTCACGGCCTGGCGCATCGGCGGATACAACGAGTTCCTCTACACCTTCTTCAAGTGCCTGACCGACGAGCGCATCGCGTACGCCGACGGCTGGTTCGCCGAGGCGCACGACGACTCGGCGTCGATCGAGTTGGGCGGCTACGAGATCCAGCGTCGCTGCCCGCACCTGAAGGCCGACCTGTCGAAGTTCGGTGTCGTCGACGGCACCACGCTGACCTGCAACCTGCACGGCTGGCAGTGGGATCTCGAATCGGGCCGCTGCAAGACCTCGAAAGGTCACGAACTGCGCAGCACCAAGCTGTGATCCGCATCCGGTAGTCACCGCTCCCGTTCGGTCCCGGCGGGTCGCGCCGCGGGCAACAGCCTCGGCGCGACCACGCCCAACCCGACCAGCGGGAGCACCGTCACCGCGACCAGCGCCGCCATCGGCAACCACAGCGAGCCGATCGCGTAGGCGGCGAAGACCGCCACCGACAGCACCTCGCTCGTCAGGCCGACGACGGACGAGACGGTCGCGCGGGCACGACCGGACATCGTGTCCTGCAGGCGCGCCTCGGCGACGATCGCCGTGTTGTGCAGCGCGCCGTAGCCCACACCGATCGCCGTGAATCCGGCGATCCCCCCGGCGAGTGCACCACCGGCGATCAGTGCCGATCCGACGATCACGACGGCACCCATGGTGCGGCCGCTCATCGTCGCAGTCCGTCCGGCGGTCGCGGCACCGACCACCTGTCCGACGGCCGTCAGCGCGACCAGCACCGGCACGAATCCGGTCTCCGCTCCCGATTCGCGTGCGAGGAGAGCGAAGTACTCGTCGAAGGCGAGGCAGGCGAGCAGGGCGGCCGCGAGGACGACCGATCGTCGCACCACCCGGTCGGTGCGGATCTCGGACGTTCCCGCGCGCAGCGACGACATGTAGCGGACGAGGACGGTGTCGCCTCTGCCGGCGATCTCATCGGCCTCCTCCACCTTCGGTGCGGCGGGAAGCGTTCCCACGAGCGCGATGTCGACGACGGTGATCGCGACCGACACCCAACCCACGAGCGCGTAGCCGCCGAGTTCGAACAGCGGTGCCGCCGTGAGGATCGCGACGAAGACACACGTCATCTCACCCGCGTTGGCGTATCCCATGATCGCCGCGTACCGGTGTTCGCACCCGCGCGCGGCGAGTTCGTCGTACACGAGGGCCTCGAAGGTGCCGGATTTCATCGACTCGCTGATGCCCCATAGGACGAAACCGAGCGCGAATCCCCAGTAACCGGGCCACACCAGCCACATCGTGAACGCTGCCGTGAGCAGGGCTCCGCTGCCGAACAGCAGACCGCGACGGGAGACGGTGTCGGCCCACGCACCCGACGGCACCTCGGAGACGAAGGCGACCACCGACCACAGGACGAACAGCGAGGAGATGGAACGGGTGTCGAGACCGTGATCCTCGAACAGCAACGCGTACAGGCCGTAGAGCGGCACGAACTCACGGACGGACGCGTACGCGACCACCCGCGCGGACAGCGAGGTCACCGGATCGGATCAACATCGACGGCGCATGCAACGAGAATGGCACGCCCGGCTCCACATGTCACCCCTCCGGAGGTGGGATACGGTCGGTCATCGTGAGCACGGACGAGCAACAGCAGCGGCAGCGTACCTACACGTGGGAGGACCCGGCACCGACGTCGGCGGCCAACCGCGACATGCACGGACTCGACTTCCTGCGCGGGCTGATGGACGGGACGATCCCGCACCACCCCACCTCCCGCACGCTCGGCTTCACCGTCACCGATGCCGGCGAGGGCTACGCCGAGGTCACCCTCGAGCCGCAGGAGTTCCACGCCAACGCGGTGGGCAGCATCCACGGCGGCGTGCTCGCTACCCTCTTCGACACCGCGATGGGCTTCTGCGTGTCGAGCACCCTCGAGGCCGGGGTCGGGTACACGACCCTCGACCTGCAGGTCCGCTACGTGCGTCCGGTGCAGACCGGCAAGGGCGTCATCCGTGTGCAGGGCTTCTGCGAGCACACCGGACGTCGCACGGCGACGGCGCGCGGCGAGGCCCGTGACTCCGAGGGCCGCCTGCTCGCGACGGGCTCGACCACCTGCCTGATCCTGCGCTGACCGTTTCCTGCACCGACCGCTACGGCAGTCGGCGCGGGGCAGCGAAGCGGCGGAGGGCAGGTGCCACCGGCCGTCCGCGCAGGAGACCCCGGACGCTCCCGGCGTCGATCGCCTTCCGGTACACCACGAGCGCCGCTTCCACCGCGGCGACCGTGAGGTCGATGTCGTCGTCGGTGTGGGCCGCCGACACGACGAACGACTGGCCCAGGACCCCGCGGTCGAGCAGTTCGGCGAGGAACAGCGTCCGGTACTCCTGCGAGGGCGTCCCGTCGGGTCCTCGCGTCGAGAACACCAGGCAGGACGGTCTGCCCTCGACCCGGACGTATTCGTCGAGTCCCATCTCCGCTGAGAGCGCGTTCACCGCGCTGACCAGGCGCGTTCCGGCGGCCTCCATCCGTTCGATCGGCCGCTCGGTCCCGTACGCGCGTACCACTGCGCGGAAGGCCGCGAGCGACGCCGCTTCCGGTCCGTGGGTGGTCGAGAGCAGGAAGACCCGTTCGGCGTCGGTCCCGAGTCCGCCGAGTTCCATGTACTCGCGGCGACCGGCGAGCGCGGAGATGGGGAATCCGTTCCCCATCGCCTTGCCCCAGCACGACAGGTCGGGCCGCACGCCGTAGACCGACTGCGCCCCGTGCTCCGACCAGCGGAACCCGGTGATCATCTCGTCGAGCACCATGAGCGCACCGTGGCGATCGCACAGCCGGCGCACTCCCTCGAGGAATCCGGGTGCGGGTTCTGTTGTGGCAGTGGCCGCTTCGAGGACGACGCACGCCACGGGGTGCGACGTGAGGGCAGCGTCGAGCGATGCGAGGTCGTTGTAGCGGAAGCGCAGCGTGAGTGATCGCGAACTCTCCGGGATGCCCGCGCTCATCGGCGTGGTGCCGATGAACCAGTCGTCGACGGAGAAGAAGGGGTGGTCGCAGACGGCGATGTGATCGCGCCCCGTGACGGCGCGTGCGAGACGGACCGCCGCGGTGGTGGCGTCGGATCCATTCTTGGCGAACTTGACCATGTCGGCGCCGGGCACGAGCGACAGGAAGTCCTCGGCCGCCTCGACTTCGAGGAGGGTGGGACGGCTGAAATTCGTCCCTCTGCGCACGGCTTCGGTGACGGCGTCGACGACCGGGCGGTAGCCGTGTCCCAGCGTCACCGACCGCAGTCCCATCCCGTATTCGACGTAGCGGTTCCCGTCGACGTCCCACACGTGTGCGCCGTTTCCGTGGGTGAGGACCGGCGTCATGTGTTCGGGATACTGGTCCGGACCACGGGCGTAGGTGTGGGCACCTCCGGGCACGAGTTCGTGGAGGCGCCGCTGGAGGTGGGCGGACATGTCGAATTTTTCTGATAGGTCGACGGATTCGGTCATCGTCATTCTCCCGCGGGGGTTGCGTGATCGAGTCTGGGTGTTTCGCTGTCTGCGCTGCCGTCCGCGACCTTGGCCCACAGGTCGAGATCGCGCAGCCGTTCGTCGCGTGTGGTGATGCCTCGCATCCGTCCTTCGAGGGTGAGCCCGAGCGCCTTCGCGAAACCGGCTGCCACCGCGTTGCAGGAATCGACCCCGGTCTGCACCCGCTCGATGTTCAGCACCCCGAATGCCCGGTCGAGCAGCCATCCCGCTGCCTGCAGGAGCGCCCGGTGACTGTCGTCGCCGGTCGCGTCCACACGCAGTGTGGCGTCGTGCCGGACGAGATCGATCGGTTCGAAACCGACCGTGCCGAGGTGCCGGCCGTCCTTCTCCACACGGTATCCGAAGGCGTGCCCCGACCAGCCCGCCAGCGGTGAACTCGGTTGCCACATCCCTTCCAGGACGGCGTCCTCCTCCCCGCAGTGTCGTCGCAACAGAGGAGGAGACAGGGCGTGGACCGGTCGCAGGATCAGCCCACCGACGTGGGCGGATGCCGCTTGCAGCGATGCGCGTCCGGGAGCCAGCCGTTTCGCGGTACCGAGCACGTACCGACAGCCGATCGCGAGACTTCTCGGCGAGATGCGCCGGTCGACCGAGCACACCGGTAGGACGAGGGGAACCGAGGGATCGGACCACTGCGCGGTCAGTCCCTCGCCGGGCACCCGATCGGCCGTCATAGCGAACAGGATGTGGTTCTTGCGACGGCCTCCTGCCGCGAAGGACTTCTTCATCGTCGCCTCCCGGACGAACCCGAGCCGGTCCGCGCCGCGGGCGGCCGGGAGGTTGTCGACACAGATCGGCGCGGTCAGCCGGTACAGTCCCAGGGCGGTGAACGCGTGGTCCATCAGGATCGATATCGCCAGGTGCCCGATGACCCGACCACCCACCGCCGAATCCATCCAGATACCCAGCTCCGCGGAGCGGCTCACGTGATCGATGCCGAACAGGTTGACCTGTCCGGCGAAACGCCCGTCGACTTCGATCACGAAGCCACGCGACCGGCGGCAGGATCGCAGGTGCAGGCACTCCTGCACCCATTCGTCCTGGGTGTGCCGCGCCTCCCAGGACAGCGGACTGGTCGCCCAGAACGGTTCGATGATGGCCCGGTCGCGCAGCCGGATCCGGCGCCACTCCCGATGGTCCGAGAACCGCGGGGGCCGGAGCCGGACCACCTCCCCGGACCGCGCGACCGCGGCGAGTTCGGCGGAGCCGTGTTTCTCGGGATGGGTTCTAGGAATCGACACGGGTATCTCTCCTCGTCCTGACGGCGGTTGCGACAAGTCGGCGGACCGTGCCGACCAGGTCGGTCGTGGCAGATCTCGCGAACACGCCGAGCGCCAGAAGATAGGCGGCTGCGAAGACGAGTGCGTCGAGTGCCAACAAGGCGACGGCGGTGAGGGTGGGGTGCGTATCGCTGTGTGCGAGATGGTGTTCGAACAACCAGAGCACGACCGTCGCGACTGCCGCGGCGGGCAGCGGGGGAAGGATCGCGCCGGCGAGCTGCGAGAGCGACACCGGGATGCATCTCCTGGCGAGGGCCATGACGACGATCCCCACGACGATGGCCGTGATCGACACGGACAGTGCTGCTCCGACGAGGCCGAAGAATCCGACGAACACGAGCAGGAGCGCCAGACCCACACCGACCTCGGTGAGCGTGTACCAGTTCAGCAGGCCCGTCCGGCCGCATCCTTTGATGATCTCCTCGCTCACGCAGATGAACGCCTTGCCGAGGCTGAGACCGGCCAGGGCGACGACCACCGGTCCGGCTCCGCGCCACGGCTCTCCCAGCACGACGACGACGGCGGGTGTGCCGGCAGCGATCATCAGTCCGGAACACGCGGCGGCTCCGATGGTCGCCCACTGCAGGGCGCGCAGATAGGCCGAGACGAGCCTGTCGGGGTCCTTGGCGATCCGTGAGAAGGCGGGAAACAGTGCGACCGACCCGATCTCGATGATCGCCATCGCCGGGATCCGGGCGATCCGCTGGCCGTACCGGAAGAAGCCGAGGTCGGAGGCGCTGAGCCCTCGGCCGACCACCACCGCCTCCGTCGCCGCCTGCACCCGCGAGCCGATCATTCCGAGCACGAGGGGTGCTCCGTAGCGGGCGAGTTCGCGCCAGAGGGCGAACGAGGCGCGGCCGCAACCCGGCCGCCAGCTGGTGATCGTCCAGACGGATACCACCAGGGTGATGTACGAGACGTAGGTGCCGGCGACCATGCTCCACACGCCCCAGCCGAGGGCGGCCGTCGACACCGCGACCGTCGCGTAGCTGACGGCGACGGCGGGACCGACGATCAGCCGCCTCTTGACGCTGAATTCGCGTTGCAGCATGGCTTCCGGCACGTTGGCGACCGAGTAGACCAGCAGTACTCCGGAGGTCGCGGCGGCGACCAGCCCGGCGGTGGTGCTGTCGAAGATCGCCCCGATCACGGGTGCGGCCGCGAGCGCGCCGATGCTCATGACGATCCCGGCCAGCAGGGTCACGCGGAAGACGGTCTCGGCCGCGTCGGCGACGTCGGTGTCGCGCTGGATGAGCCCCGACCGCAGTCCACCTTCGACGAATGTGCCGAAGAAGGTCGTGAGAACCGTTCCCGCGACGAAGATCCCGATCTCGGCCGGAGTGAGCAGGCGTGCGAGGGCGACGGTCTGGGCGAGCGAGACCAGCTCGCAGAAGAGCAACGCGACAGTCGACGCGCCGGCCACCCGTCCGATCGAGGACATCAGCGACCGACCGGACGGGCCGGTCTCCACCGTCCGGCTCGCAGGGTCCGTCTCTTCGGGGGTCGTGCTGCTCACTCCGGCGACATCCTTCCGGCCTGTACTGCTCGGTGATCCCAGTGGTCTCAGTGGTTCTCGACCCGCGCCCGTTCGGCGAGCGCGAACACGTGTTCGAAGGCCACGTGTCCCAGGCGGATCTGCTCCCGGGCACGGGCACGCAGACGACCGCGGACCTCGTCCGCCTGCTGCCAGGAGGTGCGCGTCGCATCTGCGAGTTTGCTTCCGAGCGCGGGATCGTCGAGGTGCAGCAGGGTGACGCCACCGCCGAACATGTCCTCGAGGCCGCGGAACTTGTCGTCGTAGTAGCGAGTCGATGACAGGGCGACCACAGGGATTCCCCGCGAGAGCGCGAACACCGCGAGGTGGTAGGCACCGGTCACGAGGACGCGGCACCTCGACACCTGTTCGACGAGCTGTCCGGGCGAGGTGTACCGGGGCGGCGGTTCGGCCACCGAGTCCGCTCCGCGCACGATGGGCAGCGTCGAACGGCGGTCCTGGGAACGGTATTCCGCGATGATCAGCGGCACCAGCGTCGAGGAGTACTCGGTGGCCACGGCCTGCACGACCCTGCGGACGGTGTCGCGGGCGATCTCCGAGACGGGGGCGTAGGCGGCGAGACGCAGGCACACGCCGAGGTCGGTTCCGGGGCCGGTGTCGCATTCGGTGTAGGCGAGTTCGATCGCGTCGTCGCCGGTGACGAGGATTCGATCGTCCGGCACACCGGCCCGTTCGAGGATGGCCGGGCCGCGAAGGTTCTCCCGCAGGGAGACGAAGTCGACGCGCGGCATCACCTCGGCCGCGCGTTTCTGCAGGAGGGGGTCGTCGAGCGGTCCGAGGCCCTGGCCGACCATGGCGACGGGAACACCGTGGTCGCGGGCGTGCTCGATGAGGGTGAAGACACGGTGGGCCTGGGCGGCATCGGAATCGGTGATGTAGCCGCCTCCGAGCACGAGCAGGAGGGAGGCCTTCTCGACGGCGGCCGCGCTGCCCGGGTGCACCGGCCGGCGAGCGGCCGCCTCACTCGCGGAGACGGGCGCTTCCACCGCCTGTTCGGACGGGAGACGCGCGCGGACGAGCCGCTCGAGCCGCCGGCGCAGTCCGCGTGCCTTCTGCGGGAACCACACCCGGAAGCGGACCATGCCGAGGGCGATCGGGCCGACGATGTGCGGTCCCAGTGCGGCGAAGAAGTCCTCGGCGACCGTCGGCTCGGCCCATGGGTCGGTCGAGAGGACGGTGATCCCCTTCGCCGTCGGGTGGTAGGCGCGGAGCAGGAGCGGGACGTCGGTGAGCACGCCGATCTGCGCGTCGGGCCATCTGCGACGCAGGCGCGTGATCGTGACCTCGAGCATCGCCAGGTCGCCGTTGTTGCGAAGCCAGTACTCGCTGCTCTCGATAAGAATGCGGACCGGTCGCGTTGCCGGTTCGTCCGAGTGCAGTCCGAAATGATTGTCGATCATCCGATGATCCGATCCTCGATGAGGGAGGGTCCGGGAGTCCCCGGCGGTGCGGTGTAGCGAAGCATACCCAGAATCAGGCTCATGGGTACTGTTCGAATCCATAGTCCATCAAAATTGGGATTTAACAAACTGAAACTCTGCTCTATCGTGTAAAAAGAGACTCAGAGATTGTTTTAAGCGTCGTCTCCCGAGGACCTGGGGTACCCCATGACACACACGAGCACCACTACCGACGCCGATACACTCGGCACGGCGACGACCGTCGGGATCCAATTTCAGCGCATCCGCCACTTCTGGCCCCTCGTCCTTCTCATCACGCTCGGGGCCGTGATCGCGTCGGCCGTGAGCACCTACACCGCCGAGCCGAGTTACACCGGCCGGACGGTGTTGATCGTCTCCTCGCCGGGACGTGTCCCCGAGGAGGACGCCGTCATGGTGCGGGGCTACATCGACCTGTTCAACGATCCCGCCTACCAAGCGCGACTTCGGGATTCGACCCATCTCCCGCCGGGCACGACCTTCGAGGCACGCACCGCCGCCGCGAGCTCGATGATCTTCGTCGAGGCGACGGCCGGTACCGATGTGGGAGCCAAGGACGCCGCCCTTGCCCTGGCCACGAACTTCCGGTGGGACGTCGACGCGGTGCGGCGGGCCGAGAAGGATGCTTCTCTCGATGCACTCCGCAGCCAGCTGGACGAGCGGCGCAGACTGCTCACCGAGGGCGCGGACCCCGCCTACACCACCCAGCGGATCATCGAACTCGAGACGCTGATCCAGCAGTTGCAGGGCGATTCGACCAACCAGCTCCAGATCCTGCAGCCCGACGCCGGCATCGCGATGTCGGAACCGAGCATGTCCCGCAACGTGCTGGTCGGACTCCTCGGCGGCCTCGTCCTCGGCTCCGTCGCCGCAGTTCTCGCCGCCCTGTTCTCACCCACCCTCGGCACCTCCCACGACGTGCACACGAGGACGGGAGTGAATCCGCTCGTCGAGATCCCCCGCGGGGGAAGCCGGCGCAAGGACCGCGCGCGACATCTCGGTTTCGTCCGCCTCGCGACCCGCGCCGGACACCGCCAGGTACCGCGGCCGGGGACCCTGGCCGTCGTCTCGCCGACCCGCACACCGGCGACCGGCCAGGTTGCACGGGCGATCGCCGAGTTCTGGGCCGGTGAGGGCGAGCGCGTCGTCCTGCTCCACGCCGACATGCACACCGCCACGGTGCAGGAACGCACCGCCGCCGACAACGCCGTCACGGTACGCACGGCACTCGTCCGGGATCTGCTCGACGACCCGGACGCCCCGCTCGACCGCGAACGGTTCACCCACCTCTTGCGACGGCTCCGGGCCGATGCCGACCTCGTGATCGTCGAGGTCCCGCCGCTCACCGAGGATCCCTTCGCCCACTCCGCGTGCGTCGTGAGCGACCGGACCGTGCTCGTCCTGGATCGGCGCTCGGGCCGGGTAGGTCCCACCCGCGAGGCCGTCGAACTGCTCGCCGACGCCGAACTGCTCGGCGCGGTCCTCGTCGACCCCCGCACCGGAAGCTCGCTCGTCCGCCGTCTCTTCCGCCGCAACAAGCGGGGCGAGTCCCTCGCCACGGTGCGCTACGAACGGATCGACAACCTCGGCCCCGACACGACGACGATCTCGTCCAACGGCCACCATCCCGACCGGGACGCCGCGACACTGCTGTCCGGCAAGCCGGGTGCGACACCATGACCACCGCAGGAGCTGTCCGGCCGGGCATCCGATCGTCGGGAGCCCGGTTCGGACGCGCGGCGCTCACGGCCGCCACGGCCGCCACGGCCGCGGGCCTGCTCGTCGCCGCGGCCCTGGCCGCATTCGTCCTCCCGGGCGAACTGCTTGCGCTGATCCTGCCCGGGGCGGTGGGACTGGCCGTCATCGCCGCGGCGGTCTACCACCCGGCCACCGCGGTGCTCGTGCTGATCGTCGCAATGTTCTTCCGGCTCCCCACACCCGAGATCCCCATGCTGCCCGTCGATCTGTTCGTCTTCCTCTTCGCGGTCGCGCTGGGGTCGTTCGGGCTCTGGATCACCGTGCGCCCCGATCGCATCCGGCAGCTGGGCATGCTCGAGATCTTCATGGGCCTGTTCGTCCTGTGGAACTTCTGGTCGATGTTCGCCTCGCACCGCTTCCCCGCGGTGGTTCCCCTGACGAGTCAACCCACCTCGGTGTCCCGCTTCATCATCATCGGCACGGTCATCCCGTTCGCCGTCTTCGTCATGGGCCGCCTGAGTTTCGATCGGGAGCGTGCGGTGCGAGGCATGCTCTGGACCGTCACCGCCATCGCGGCGTTCTCGGCGATGATGAGCATCTTCCAGCTCAAAGGTCCGACCGCTCTGGTATGGCCGCGCTACATGCTCGAGAATGAGCACTGGCCGGGCCGCGCGGTGGGTGTCACCAATCAGCCCGTCGGCAACGGGACGATCCTCATCTTCGGATTCATCGTCACGGTCGTCCTGGCTTCTCAGAAATCCGAACCCGTCTGGCTCCGGCGCCTCGCCGCCGTGATCGCCGCGGCCTGCGCCTACGGCGTCTTCCTCACCTACACACGCGCGGTGTGGCTGGCGTTCGGGATCGTCGTCCTCGTCGGACTGCTGTGCGCCCGAGACTTCCGCCGCGCTTTCGCCCTGACGGCCACGGCGATGGTGGTCGCCGTCGCGATGAACTGGTCCACCTTCACCAGCGCCGACCGGAAGGCCGGCGGGGTGGGTTCGACGAGCGAGATCCACGACCGGCTCAATGCGATGGCGACGGCCTTCTGGGCGATCCGCGAGGAACCGCTCACCGGATGGGGTGTCGCGCGTTTCGTGTCCGTCAACACCTTCTTCCACCGGGCGTGGGGACCGAGCATCCCGTGGGAGGGCGGATTCGGTATCGACGCCCACTTCACGGAACTGGGGATCTTCGCCGAACTCGGCATCGTCGGTGGTCTGTTGTGGATCACGGTGCTCGTGCTGCTCGTCGTCCAACTCGTCCGCGCCTACCGCAGGTTGCCACCGGGCCGGCTCACCGGGCAACCGCTCGCGATCGCGGCCGTCCTCGCCGTGCTGTGCCTGCTCGTCACCGGGTTCACCGCCGAACTCCGCAATTTCGATGTCACCAATGCGATGGCACTGCTCATCGCCGGTGTGGCGATCGGATGGTCCGACCGGTTCGTCCCGCGGAAGTGGGATCCCGAGAGATCCCCGGAGGAGGTCTCGTCATGAATGCCCCACGGGTGCTGTGGGTCTCCACCAGCACATCGACCCGAGGCGGTGTCGCCTCGTTCGTTCGCACGATGCAGAGCACCGATCTGTGGAGCGACTGGCATATCGAACACATCGGCACCCATCGCAACGGTTCGATCCCCCTCCGGATCGTCGCCTTCGCCGTCGGGCTGGTCTCGTTCACCTACACGGTGATCCGGAGGCGACCCGACGTCGTACACCTCCACACCGCCTCGTACGGGAGCTTCGTCCGGAAGGCCACGCTGGCGTGGATCGCACGCGCTGCCCGCATCCCGGTGATCCTCCACGTCCACGGTGCCGAGTTCCACCGCTTCTACTCCCTGTGCCCCAAGCCCGCCCGGGCCGTCATCCGCGCGACCCTCACCGAGGCCGACGCGGTGATCGCACTCGGGGAGAGGTGGGCGTGCCGCCTGCAGGAGATCGCACCTCGCGCCCGGATCATCGTCGTGCCCAATGCCGTCCGGCCCCGGACGCCCGTTTCCCAACTGCCGGACGGGCGACCGGTGAACGTGCTCTTCCTCGGCGAGGTCGGTGAACGCAAGGGCACCTTCGTCCTGCTCGAGGCATGGGCGCGACTCGCGCACGAAGGAGTCGTCTCCGGCGCGCACCTGACGATTGCGGGCGACGGCGCCGTGGACGCGGCCGCACAGCAGGTCGCCGAACTCGGAATCGACGACACCGTCACCATCGCGGGATGGGCGGCGCCGGAAAAGGTTTCCGGACTGCTCCGTGACAGCCGCATCCTCGTGCTCCCGTCCCGGAACGAAGGTCAGCCGATGGCGATCCTCGAAGCCATGGCGGCAGGATTGTGTGTGGTGGCCAGTCCGGTCGGCGGGATACCCGATCTCGTCGACGCCGATTCGGGAATTCTCGTCCCACCCGACGATCCCGACGCCCTCGCCGCCGCCCTCCGGAAGGTCGTCACCGACGACGCGGAGCGGGCCCGTCTCGGTGCCGGCGCCTGGCACCGGGTGTGCACGGAATTCGACGTCGACGTCGTGTCACGGCGTTTCGACGCCCTCTACAGAGAGGTCGGCAGATGTCCCGTCCGCTGCGACTGATGTACGTCGTGCCGGATCTCGGTGTGGGCGGCGCCGAACGGCACGTCACCACCCTGCTCCCCCGACTCGACCCCCAGCGCTTCACCTCGTGCGCCGTCTGCATCGGAGAACCCGGCGCGCTGTTCTCCGACCTGGTGGACTCGTCGATTCCCGCAACGGCGCTGCGCAGGACAAAACGACAGATGGTGCGTTCCCTCGTCGATCTGGTGCGGGAGATGCGCCGGTTCCGTCCCGACATCGTGATCACGCGGGGATACAACGCCGAGACGCTGGGACGGGCTGCGGCCTTCCTCGCCCGGGTTCCGCACGTCGTGGTGTGGGTTCACCACTGCGGTGATCCCGAACCTCGCGGCCCGCTCCGGCGACTGATCGACCGGTGCCTCGATCCGATCACCGATTCCTATTTCGGTGTGGCCGAGGCCCAGCGCGCATTCATGACCGACGATCTCGGCTACCCACCCGAGAAGATCACCGTCGTGCACAACGGGGTCGATCCGTCACTGTACGACACCACCGACGATCGCAGCGTGCTGCCCGAACTCGGCGTGCCCGTGGATGCTCCCACCGTCGGGATCGTGGCGGCACTGCGTCCGGAAAAGGACCACGCCTGTTTCCTCCGCGCCGCACGGCGGGTCGCCGACGTGCGGCCCGACACCCGTTTCCTTGTCATCGGCGACGGGCCGTGCCGCGAGGACCTCGAAGTGATCGCCGACGCCGCCGGTCTGCGCGCGAACGTCGTCTTCACCGGTGCACGCGGCGACATTCCCCGCATCCTCCGCGCCCTGGATCTCGTCGTCCTGTCGTCGTACAGCATCGAGTGCTTCCCCATGGCTCTGCTCGAAGCCATGGCATCCGGCCGTCCCGCGGTGTGCACGGCCGTCGGCGGTGTCCCCGAGATGCTGGTCGACGGGGTCACCGGCCGACTCGTCCCTGCCCGCGACGAACGAGCACTCGCCGACGGGATGCTCGAACTGCTCGACGATCCCGAACTCGCCCGCAAGATGGGGCGGGCCGCGCGGGAACGCGTGGAATCGGAGTTCACACTCCACCGAAGTGTCGAGGGCGCCCAGACCGCCCTCGTGGAAGCCGCACGGTCCGCCGGAATCGTGCGACCCGCACGGTCCGGAATCGTGCGACCCGCACGGTCCAGAATCGTGCGACCCGCACGGCCGACGGAGCGAGCCGATCGGACGGATCCCGTCCGCCTCACGCTCGTGCTGGACCAGACGTTCGTCGGGGGCGTCGAGGTCCTCATGCTCGAGGTGTTCCGGCACCTCGATCCGTCGGTCGTGCGCCCCCGTCTGGTGTGCCTGCGCGAAGCCGGCCCGCTTGCCGAGGAATATCGGCGCGCGGGATTCGAGGTGGAGGTCGTCCCCCGATCCGGCCGCTACGATCCGCGTCGGTTGACACGGCTCGTGCGGATGCTGCGTACCGACCGCGCCGACGCCGTGCTCGTGACACACCACCACCATGCCGCCCTGGCACTCGGTAGACTGGCGGCGCGACTGGCCGGGACACCCACGAATCTCGTTGCCGCACACGACATGGATCTGAAGAGCATCGGCAAGCGGTGTCTTCCCCGGTGGGTGGTGTCCACCCTCTTCCTCTCCGATGCCCTCGTGCTGCTGGGACCGCGCCAGGGAGACTATCTGCGCCGCGAGGAGGGGGTCGCCCGCCGGCCGTGGTCCCGCACGCGAGAAGTGGTCATCACCAACGGGATCGACATCGGTGAGCCACCCACCGAGGAGGACCGCGACCGGGCCCGCGCAGCGCTCGGGCTGTCCCCGGACGCGTTCGCCGTCGGTATCGTCGCGCGGTTGAGCCGTCAGAAGGCACACCAGGTGCTGTTCGAAGCGGTGAGGCTCGCCGCACACGCCCGTCCCGAGCTGCAACTGCTGGTCATCGGTGGGGGCGAGAGGGAATCCGAACTGCGTTCGCTCGCCGATGATCTCGGTATCTCCGGCCGGACCGTGTTCACAGGTGTGCGCCGCGACGTCCGGGCACTGCTGCCGGGACTGGACGTGTCTGCGCTGTCGTCCGTCCACGAAGGTGCACCCATCACCGTCATCGAAGCCATGGCCGCCGGGCTTCCGGTCGTGGCCACCGAATGCGGTTGCCTGCCCGACATGGTCACCGACGGGACCGACGGCTTCCTCGTCCCGGTCGGAGACGCCGCAGCACTCGCGGAACGATTATGCGTGCTGGCCGCCGACCGGTCACTCGCCCGCCGCTTCGGCGCGAACGGCCGCGAACGCGCGGAACGCGAGTACCGGATCTCCCGGACCGCACGGTCGTTCGAGGCCCTGCTCGACGAACTGACGGCCCGGTCGAGCTGACGGGCAGATCGACCGGTCAGTCCGTCCGCAGGAGGATGAGGCCGTCCAGCGGTTCGAGCACCACCTCGTCGGTGACGCTGCCGTCGTTGACGCTCGGGTCCTGCGTCCCCTGCAGGTGACGGTAGGGGCGCTCGAGGTACACGTGTTCGGCATTGTCCCCGCTGTTCACGAGGACGATCCCGTTCTCGAAGTCCCGGCGGAGCACGGTCCGTCCCGCGTCGCCCTGCAGGCCGACCTCGGAGACGGGCAGGCCCAGATAACCAGGGCCGAGTCCCGCCCCGTCCATCTCGTCGTAGTAGGCGGTACTGCCGTAGTGCAGGAGCATCGGCGCCCAGTAACCGTCTCCCAGGAGCGTGGCCGTGAGAAAGAAGCGCGCTCGTCGATAGGTGTCGGCCACACTCCGGCCCGTCCCCAGGCGGTCGATCGTCATCCACACTCCCGGCGATCGGTGTCCTCCGCCGGCACTCGTCTCGAGATAGCGGTCGAGGTCCATGCCCGGGTCGCGCTCGACCATCGGATCCGCGAAGCTCTCCCAGGCCCGCCCGTCGAGCAGGCCGTCGACCGGGCTGCGATCGCCGTTCGCGACGATGATCGCGTCGGGCATGCGCTCCCGCATGATCCGCTCCGCCACGGTGAGTCCCCGCGCCCACGGACCGTCGGTGCCGTAGATCTGTGAATCCGGTTCATCCACACCGTCGCCGTCGATGTCCCACGCATCCGCGTCGGCCGAGTAGATCCGATCCCCCCAGACGTCGAGAAGGACACCGTCCCAGATCCCGGTCGACCAGACCTGATCGGCGACCCACTCCGCGGCGTACTCCGCATAGATCCTGCCGTCGACCCGCGGCGCCACGTCGGTGAGGTTGGCCATCGTCGTCCGGGGCCATTCGCTGACCGGCTCCCCCGATGCCGTGGTGGCGAGCCATTCCTCCGGGAAGGCGCTGCTGTTCGGGCCGTCGAACTGCCACAGGGCGTACCGATCGGCCCAGTATCCCGGCGACCCCAGCGCTCCCGGAAGGTCGACGAGGTTCATGTACGCGAGCAGACGGACACGCGGATTCCGCGACCGGAGCCCGTCGAAGTACGACTCCGGAACACGATGCGCCCATTCGTGATCGAGAACCACGAGATCGTATCGGGCGAGCTCCTCCATCGGAGGGAGACGATCCTGGTCGAGATAGTAGGTGGCGGTTCTCGGGAAGGTCGGCTCACCGGTCGCGGGCATACCCGGCAGGGACATCGCTGTCGACGCCGCATCCGCGGTGGTGTCGCGCGCGGTGGGCGCCGCGCAGGACAGCGACGACGTCGTCACCAGCACGACGAGCAGGATGCGGGACACCGTACGGCCCTTCGATCCTCCGGATCGGTAGCGGTGCCGGGATCCTCCGGATCCGCGGGGGCGTCCCGTTCTCCTGTACACGGGATGACGCCTCACTCTCCCGGACCCAGGCGATAGCCGGCGAAGGCCTCGGCCACGGCCGCCGGAACGGCACGGTTTCCCCCACCCTCCACCACGGCCGTCTTGAGTTTTCCGGAGGCGGTGCGCGGCACGGCATCCAGGGTCACCACGCGGAGTTCCTGCCCCGGGCCGAACAACCGCTCGACATTGCGTCTGTACTGTTGCTCGACACGCTCGGCGTCGAAGCCCACGCCCGGAACCATCCGGATCTCGAACCGCCCGGGTGCGAGTTGCGCGATCTGCGCTTCGCGGACACCGGTGACGTCGTCGATCACGGTGGACGGCAACGGAAGCGGCCTGCCGTCCGCGGTGGTGAACGCGTCCTCGACCCGACCGTCGAGCGCTCCGAGGGTGGGGAACGCCCGGCCGCACGCGCACCCGTCTGCCGGTGCCGATCCGACCAGATCGCCCGTCCGGTAACGGAAGATCGGGAAACCCCAGTTGTGCAAGGGTGTTCCGATGATCTCCCATCTGTCCGGTGCACCGGGGACGGGTTCGAGTTCGACGATGCCGTAGTCGGGGAAGATGTGCATCGTGCCCACCTCGCACGTGCCCGCCATCGCGACGCGCTCCGTCTGACCGTAGTGATCGACGATCGGGCCTCGGAAGACCTCGCGGATCAGGGCGCGCTGGGCGGACCGCATCGTCTCGGAGGACGTGAGGACGGCGCGGACCGGGAGCCGCTCCCCCTGCTCGTACAGCAGTTCCGCGAGCAGACAGATGCTCGACGGCCAGCCGTCGATCGCGTCGGGACCGAACCTGCGGATGTCCCACACGATCGTGGGCAGATCGTCGGGGGTGAGCCGGTAACTCGACACCAGCAGCTGTCGTGCGCCGGGGACGATCTCGGTCGGGTGTCCGGGACAGTCGGCCGCGAAGTCGCTGCCGCGCAGCGTCACCCGGCGAGGGGCACGTGGCAGACCGAACCAACTCCACTGCCGCTCGAGCACCCGCATCTCGTAGACCGACGAGCCCGGGGTCCGGTAGACGGTGACGGCCCGGCCCGACGTCCCGCTCGAATGGGCCTCCCACATCGCGCGCGCAGGATAGGCCCGGAACGTCTCGGGACGGTCCATCAGGTCGTTGCGGCGGAGGACGGGCAGGCGCCGCAGGTCGTCGAGGGTGCGGATCTCACGCGGGTCCACCTTCTCGCGGCGGAACCACTGCCGGTAGAACGGCGAGGCGACGGCCGCCCATCGCGTCATCGCGCGGAGCCGACCTTCCTGGAAGGCACGGATCTCGTCGGGGCCCGCCGCGGCGATCCTGCGGAGTTCACGGCTCATCGGGGCGGCGAGTGGATGCATACGCCGCACGCGGTGCTGGACGGCGACGAGTTTCTTCGGAGGTGCCATGGGCCCACCTTCGTTCGGATGCGCTCGCGCTAAACATACCTGTAGTCTGATTAAGCGGCAATATACAGACTTTGATTTTGCTACGGTGGGGATCCGCACCGTGCCGATCCCCTGTCGATCACCTCGTAACGGAGGTCCCGTGCAACCACCTCGTAACGGAGGTCCCGTGCAACCACCTCGTAACGGAGGTCCCGTGCAACGACTCACCTGGTACGCACATCGGCTCCGCGCGATGGAACCCGCCGAGATCGAATGGCGGGTCCGCCGCCTGGTCGGACAACGACTTCCGTCCCGATCGTTCACCGACGCGCAACTCGTCGGGCCCGACCTCGACTGGCGCGGCACCCTCGACCGTTTCCGTGCAACCGAGGGCCGTCCCGTCCTCCTCGGCCACGAACAGGCCGGCGGCCTCGCCGGAACCGAGATCGCCGCCGCCACGCTCGTCGCCGCGGATCGGGTTCTCGACCACCGCTTCGCCTACTTCGGCTATCCGGAGGCGGCACTCGGACCCGAGATCGACTGGAATCACGACCCCATCGGCGGGATCGACTGGCCGGCGCTGCCCGGTCACCGCATCGATCACCGCACTGCGGCCGGCGACCCGAAGTGGATCTGGGAACTGAACCGGCTGCAGCACCTTCCGTGGCTGGCGCAGGCCTGGCTCCTGACCGGCGACGATCGCTACGCCGCCGAGGCGTTCGACCAGCTGGACTCGTGGATCGCCGCCAATCCCCCCGGACGCGGCATCGCCTGGCGCGGAGCGTTCGAGGCGGGCATCCGCGCGATCTCGGTGGCCGTCGCGCTGCAGGGGCTGCGGCACAGTCCGCGTCTCACCGTCGCCCGCTTCCGCGCCGTCGTGTGCATGCTCGCGGAGAGCGCCCACCGATGCTGGGCCGAACGCTCGTTGTACAGCTCGGCGAACAATCACCTCATCGGTGAACTCGCGGGCCTTGTCACCGTGGCGCTGCTGTTCCCCGATCTACGGCCCTCTCCGCGATGGGAGCGTGATGCCGTCACCGCGTTGTGCGCGGAGGCCGACCGGCAGATCCTGCCCGACGGCAGCGGTGCCGAACAGGCCGTGGGCTATCAGATGTTCACCGCCGAGCTACTGCTCCTCGTCGCCGAGATGCTCCGGCGACGTGACGGATACGCGCCCGTCCTGCTCACGAACGCGATCACGCGCAGTAGCCGGTATCTCGCGACGGTGGTCGGAGACCACGACCCGGCACCGCGCTACGGGGACGACGACGAAGGGTTCGCCCTGCGCCTCGACGCGTCGCCTGTGCGCACCATCCGCGATCATCTCGGTCTCGTGGGGGCCGTCCTCGGCACACCCGATGCGATACGGGCCGGCACTCGATCGCCGGCGGCCGGATGGCTGGACGCCCCTACGAAAGCCACCGAGGACGTGCCTCGTGGCGAACCCTTCGGCAGCTTCCACGCGCCCGACGGCGGCCTCGTGGTGCTGCGCTCCGGGCGACGCCGGATCACCATGGACGTCGGGCCCCTCGGGTACCTGTCGATCGCGGCGCACGGCCACGCCGACGCACTCGCGGTCACCCTGAGTGCCGACGGCCACGAACTCGTCGGACATCCGGGTGTGACGAGCTACTACGGCCATCCCGACTGGCGGTCCGCACATCGGGGCACGCGAGCCCACCCGACCGCCTCGGTGGACGGACTCGATCAATCCGTCATCGGCGGTGCCTTCCTCTGGCGGCAGCACGCACGGGTGCACACGCATTCCGTGGACACCGCAGCGGGCTTCGTGGACGCCGAGCACGACGGCTACCTCCGGCTCGACGAACCCGTCGTACACCGCAGGTGGCTCATCGCACCGCCCGACCGTGTCACCGCGGTGGTGGTGGACCTGTTCACCGGTGCCGGCCACCACGAGTTCCGCACCGCCTGGCCGCTGCATCCCTCCCTCGACGTCCGACCCGCCGGGTGCGGCCATCTCGCCCTCCGGGAGGACGCACCTGCCCTGCAGCTCGCCTACGCCGCGTCCTCCGGAGAACCGATCCGCAGCGAGATCCGCGGCGACACCGACACGAATCTGGGCTGGTGGTCGCACCGGCTCGAATCCCGCGTCCCCGCATGGCTCGTCGGCAGTGTCGTGCACGCGCAGACCCCGGTCGCGCTGGTGACGACATTGACCCCGGGCGGCGCCGGAGAACCGGCGGTGTCGGGACTCGCCGTCGCCCTGTGCGACGACGCGATCACCGTCCGGTGGCACGACGAGGACGGCGCCCACCTCCACACCGTCCTGTCGAGCAGCGACCCGCCCGGACACGTGCGGCGCGAGGACGTCGCCGACCCCGTTTCCTGATCACCCGCCTGATCCCCGCAGTTTCTCCGAGGAGTTCGAGCATGGAACCGACCTTCAGCTTCCTCACCACCGCCTACCGCACCGAGGACTACGTCGCCGAGACGATCGAATCCGTCTTCGCGCAGAAACTGGACGACTGGGAACACGTGATCGTCGACAACGGCATGTCGGACGACATGGCCCGCGTGGTCGGGCGGTATCTGAACGACCCGCGAATTATCCTGGTGCGCCAGGAGAATCGCGGCTACGCGGGCGGGATCGCCGCGGCGGCGAAGGCGGCACGCGGGCGATACCTGTGCGTCCTCGACAGCGACGACCACCTGATGCCGGGCTTCTGCACGCGGGTCGGTGCCGTGCTCGACGCCCGGCCGGAGATCGACGCCGTCGCGGTGGACGCCCACCTGTTCACCGATGCCGAGGGACTGCTGCCCACCGGGTACATGCGGTCGATCGGGGCCGGCGGGAACCGCCGGGGGCGCGGACGCCTCTCCCTGCTCGACGTCCTCGGCGGCGAGGTCCCCTACTACACGGCGGCGATCCGCCGCGAGGCGTGGTCCGCGGTGAACGCCTACGCGTCGGGCATCGAGGACGTCGACGAATCGGTGATCGTCTGGCTCCGCCTCGCCGACCGTTTCGAGGTGCAGATGCTGCCCGACCGGCTCGCCCGGTACCGCTTGCGCGGCGACTCGGATTCGCGGGACGAGGCCACCGTCTCGACCTTCGAACGGCAGCTGATCCGGTCGTTCCAGGCGGGCGCGGCGTTGGCGACGACCCCGGAGGAGCAGGAGGCCCTGGACGAGACGGTGCGTCGGCTCCGCTACGACCAGGCACTGCGTCGGGCCCGGTCCGCCTTCCTCCGCAACGATCTGCCCGCCGCCCGGATCGCGGCCCGTGACGCCTTCACCCACCGGCGTTCCCTGCGTGCCGCGGTTGCGCTCGCGTCCGTCACGGTGGCTCCCGGCCCGGTCCGGCTGTTGTACCCGGCGAAACAACGACTGACGAGCGCGGCCGGGCGGGTGGCCGTCCGTCTGAACGCGCCGGTCTGACGCACCTTCCCATCCCGTAGACACGAGGGAGACCTGCGATGCGTATCGACACCACCGACCTGGCCGGTGTTCTCGTTCTCCACCCCGAACCGTTCCGTGACGATCGAGGCCTGTTCACCCGCACCTTCGACGCGACCGAATTCGACGCCTACCTCCGGAGCCGTCCGGATTCGCCGGCCGTCCGGGCATGCGACTTCGTGCAGGACTCGCAGTCCCGCTCGGTCCGGGGCGTCGTACGTGGCATGCACGGTCGCTCCGGGGACGGGGAGGCGAAACTGGTGCGCTGTGCACATGGAGCGATCCACGACGTGCTGGTCGACATCCGTCCCGGATCGCCCACTTTCGGCCGCTCACAGGCATTCCTGCTCGACGACGTCGAGTTCGCCCACCTGTTCGTCCCGCCGGGATTCCTGCACGGTTTCCAGGCGCTGGCCGACGTCACCGACGTCTGTTACCGCATCGACCGCCCGCACGATCCGCGTGAGGATCTCGCGGTGGCACACGACGATGCGGATCTCGGCATCGTCTGGCCACTGCCGGTGACGACGATCAGCGCACGTGACGCCGCTGCCGGCAGCTGGAAGGACCTGTTGGCCGGGCTCACCTCCTCGGAGAACCCGGCCGACGTGTTGTGGTGAATGCTCAGGCGCCCTGCCCGCCGAACCGGACGACCGCCTTCTCCAGGACGAACGCCTCGGCGTGCGGGTACCGGCACTGCACCCCGCGGAGACGGGACAGGCCCAGGAACGACTCCTCGTCGAACCAGTCGTGATCGGTCTGCGACGGATAGTGCTTGAGCAGCACACGCGCCTTCTCCGCCGCGACATCCCTGGTGAGCGGGTGGTACACGGCGGTGGCCGGCGTGTCCGCCTCCCATTTGAGGATCTCGTAGCCCAGGACCAGGTGGTCGCGGAAGACCGTCGGCACCATCTCGGCGAGCAACCGATGGTCCTGATGCGCGTCGGCGCGCTGCGGAGCGAACACCACGTCGGGTTCGGTGTGGTAGCGGAAGGACTGGAGTGCAATCTTGATTCCCTCCCAGTACCCCGGGGCACGCCCGTCCGGGATGTCCAGTACGCGGACCATCACGTCCGCTCCGGGGCACATGGCCCGCAGCGCGTGGTTCTCCTCGATCTCGCGCGGGGTGTCGCCGCCGGAGAGGACGAAGGCACGCACCCGCAGGTTCGGGCACGCCGCCGACAGGGTCAGCAGTGTTCCGCCGACCCCCATGGCGATGTCGTCGCAGTGGGCGCCGAACAGCGCGACCTCGCGGACGTTGCGCGGCATCAGCTCGATCACGACTCCCACACCCCCTCGGTGCTGCGGCCGGGAGCGCAAACGACGGGAGACAGAAGCACTTTCATGATCAACACCTTGTCTTCGGCGACGGAGGCCAGGCTGACGGAAGACCCCGCAGAGGAATGTCGATGGGTCCGAGATTTCGATCGTGGTTCCCACTAAACCACATCCGGAGTCCGCCAACAAGGCTTAAACAAACTCTAGGACTTTTTCTGGCGCAGTAGCTATCCTTGCATCAGTTTATTTCCGACATCCACAGACTTTCATCCACTCCACGGACACGGCATTCGTCCCGCGAAGGAGTCCCTATGAAGATTGCGGCAGGACTGCACAAAGATCACGCACCCCCGCAGAGCGGCAGCAACCCTGTACCGCCGCAGAGCGGCAGCAACCCTGTACCGTCCCGGACCGGCACCCGACCGGAGACGGCCATACGCGTCATCCAGTTGACCGATCTCGCCGTACGCGGGCTCACCCGGATGTACGACGGGGACGGCTTCCCCCAGACCGCGCGTGGCGCGAGGACATCGTTCGGTACCGAACTCCGGCTCGAGGGGCGGAGCACGCGCTACACCTCGATCGCCGCCCTCGGACTGCACCTGCTGCCCGAACACGCACAGCGGAGCGCGCTGCACGGAGACACGGCCGCGGAGCTCGCCCGTCGCACGGGGATCCGGGCCCGCGGTCACCGCGACACCGGCGCCCTCGCCCTCGCGGTGTGGGCCTGCGCCGAGATCACCGGTTCGGTCGACTCCGCGCTCTACGAGGAACTCCGGAGCCGGTGCGAGAGCGGCAGCCCCCTGGCGACGGTCGACGCGTCCTGGGCCCTCACCGCCGCACTCGCCGCGCGCACACAATTCGATTCCGGTGGTCTCGTGCAGACGCTGAAGCGACGGATCCTCGCCGCGCAGGGTCCCGGTGGTCTCTTCCCCCACATGATCCCCGTGGGCACGGGCAGCAGACTGCGCCGGCACATCGGGTCCTTCGCCGACCAGGTCTATCCCCTCCAGGCACTCGCCCGGACGGCCGCGGCGACAGACGACGACGTCGCGTTCGCCGCGGCGAACGCGTGCGCCACCCGGATCTGCGCGCTGCAGGGCGAGGCCGGCCAGTGGTGGTGGCATTACGACTCGCGTGGGCACAGCGTGGTCGAGCGCTTCCCCGTCTACAGCGTCCATCAGCACGCGATGGCGCCGATGGTGCTGTTCGATCTTGCCGCAGCCGGCGGTGACGACCACACCGCCGCGATCGAACTCGGGATCGACTGGCTGCAGAGCCATCCCGAGACGCTGGCCGATCTCGTCTGCGAGTCCCAGGACGTCGTCTGGCGCAAGGTCGGCCGGCGCGAACCGCGCAAGGCCGCCAGATCTCTGGCTGCCGCGACCACCGCGCTGTGCCCGGGTTCGGAACTGCCGGGACTCGATCGGCTCCTTCCCGCCGGAGTCGTGGACTACGAATGCCGCCCGTACGAACTCGGCTGGATGCTCTACGCGTGGCTGCCGCGCAACGAATTCGGAGGAACCCGATGACCGCGAACCCCACCACCGACGTCCCCACGGCGACGACCCTGTTCGGGATGCCGCTCGACGCCGTCACGATGGACGAGGCCGTGGCGCGATGCCGCGACGCCCTCGAACGCCGAGAACCGATGACCGTCGGAGTCGTCAACGCCGCGAAGACCGTTCGTCTCCGCAAGGACACGGCCCTGCGCGAATCCCTGCTCGAGTGCGACATACTCCTCGCCGACGGGCAGGCGGTCGTGTGGGCGGGCAACCTCCTGGGATATCCGCTACCCGAACGCGTCGCCGGAATCGACCTGTTCACCTCGCTCCTCGCGACGGCCGACGCCGAACACCGCTCCGTCTATCTGCTCGGCGCGGAGCAGTCGGTGCTCGACGCCCTCGTCGACGTCCTCACCACGAAGTACCCCGGACTCCGGATCGCCGGCGCCCACCACGGTTACTTCGACGAATCGGAGGAGGTGGCGATCGCCCGGGCCATCCGCGAATCCCGGGCGGACATGCTGTTCCTCGGCATGCCCTCTCCTCGCAAGGAGAACTTCCTGCGGCGCTGGGAGGACGTGTTGGACGTCCCGATCCGTCACGGTGTGGGTGGCTCGTTCGACGTTCTCGCCGGGATCACCAAGCGCGCACCCGAGCGGTGGCAACGCGCCGGCATGGAGTGGGCCTACCGCCTCCTACAGGAACCGCGCCGGATGTGGCGGCGCTATCTCACCACCAACACCGCCTTCCTGATCCTGCTCGCCCGCGAGCGTTTCCGCACCACCCCGCCCTATCCGCGTCCCGAGAAACTCCCGACCCCGAGGAAGCATCATGGCTGACACATTCAGCGGCACCGTCGCCGTCGTCGGACTCGGCTACATCGGCCTGCCGACGGCCGTCGTCCTCGCGACCCGCGACGTCGACGTCATCGGTGTGGACATCGATCCCCGTATCGTGTCGGCCGTCTCGCGGGGCGAGGTGCCGTTCGCCGAACCCGATCTCGCGGTGAGCCTGGCCGGCGCCGTGGCCATGGGGACGTTGAGCGCGACCGACACCGTTCCCCTCGCCGACGCGTACATCATCGCCGTGCCGACACCGTTCAACGCCGACCACACCGCCGACCTGTCGTACGTGCGGCGGGCGACCGAACAGATCGCCCCACAGTTGCGCGGCGGGGAGATCGTGGTGCTCGAATCGACGTCACCACCCGGCACCACCGAGAGCGTCAGCCGGTGGTTGTCCGAACTGCGGCCGGATCTCCGTCTCCCCCACACCGACGAGGGTCTGCCGGACATCCACATCGCCCACTGCCCCGAACGGGTGCTCCCGGGACGCATCATGATCGAGATGATCACGAACGACCGGGTGGTCGGCGGGATCACGCCGCTGTGCGCTCAGCGCGCCGCCTCGATCTATCGCGTCTTCTGCCAGGGCGAGATCTGCCTGACCGACGCCGCGAGTGCCGAGATGGCGAAGCTCGTCGAGAATGCCTACCGCGACATCAACATCGCCTTCGCCAACGAGTTGTCGTACGTCTCGGACGAACTCGAACTGGATGTCTGGGAGGTCATCCGGCTGGCGAATCGCCATCCCCGGGTGAACATCCTCAGTCCCGGCCCCGGTGTCGGCGGGCACTGCATCGCGGTCGATCCGTGGTTCATCGTCGGTGCCTCGCCGGGTTCGGCGAAGCTGATCCGCACCGCACGCGAGATCAACGATTCCAAACCGAACTACGTGGCCCAGCAGGTCATCGAAACCTGTTCGCGTTTCAAGAATCCGACGGTCGCGTGTCTGGGGCTGACGTTCAAGGCCAACGTCGACGACATCCGGGAGAGTCCGGCCCTGCACGTCGTCGAGCTCATCGCCAAGGCGTTGCCCGACGTCGAACTCCTGCTCGCCGATCCGTTCGTGCACGAGGTGCCCGATACCCTCGTCGGCTACGAAAGCGTGCGTACCGCGCGGTGCCGGGACGCCATCGCCGCGGCGGACATCGTCGTCGAACTCGTGGACCACGACCAGTTCCGGTCGCTGTCGCGCAGTCTCCTGGCGGGCAAGGTCGTCTACGACACCCGCGGGGTGTGGCGCTGAACCCACGAGAATCCGGCACCCACGAGAATACGGCCGGTAGGTGTTCTCACACCTACCGGCCGTATTCCTTTCGGGCGAAATTCCTTTCGGACTGTGCGGTATCCGGATTCGTCAGTAGGAGCCGACCGCCTCGACGGGCGCGAACTCCGAGGGGCGGGGTCCGAGGCCGAAGAAGTGCTCGATCGCCGCCACCGAACGCTGGGCGGCGCTCCCGTCGCCGTACGGATTGACTGCGCGGGCCATCTCGTCGTACGCCGCGGGCCGGGTGAGTAGCCGGGTGACCCAATCGACGATGAGCTCCTCGTCCGTCCCCACCAACCGGACGGTTCCCGCCGTGACGGCTTCGGGCCGCTCGGTGGTCTCCCGCATCACCAGGACGGGCTTGCCGAGACTCGGTGCCTCTTCCTGCACACCGCCGCTGTCGGTCAGCACGATCGTCGACGCCGCCATCGCGAGCGCGAAGTCGCTGTAGGACAGCGGATTCGTCACCACCACGTTGTCCAGGCCGGCGAGGGGCGGGAGGAGGACCTCCCGCACGATCGGATTGAGATGTGCCGGCAACAGGAAGGCCATGTGCGGGAACGCGCGGGCCAGACGGGCGATGGCCCGCGCCGAGCACGCCATCGGTTCGCCCCAGGACTCGCGCCGATGCGCCGTGATGAGAACCATCGGACGATCCAGCAGCGGAGCGAGATCCGGATTGTCGAGCGAGGGTTGCTGCGAGGTCACGGTGTAGAGCGCGTCGATCACCGTATTTCCGGTGACGACGATATCGCCGGGATCGATCCCGTCCGCCAGGAGATTGGCGCGGGAGGTGGGGGTGGGCGCCAGGTGCAGCGACGCCAGTTGCGAGGTCAGGCGTCGGTTGAGTTCCTCGGGGAAGGGGTTGTAGCGATCCCCCGTCCGGAGTCCGGCCTCGAGGTGCACGAGCGGCACCTGGCAGTAGAACGCCGCGAGGGCCGCGGCGAAGCAGGTCGTCGTATCTCCTTGGACGAGAACCGCACCGGGTTTCTCCCGCGCGATCACATCCGACACCCCGCCGAGGGCCTTGGCCGTGATGGCCTCGAGCCCTTGCCGTTGGGTGAGGATGTCGAGGTCGTGGCTCGGTTCGATACCGAACAGGGTGTTGACCTGGTCCAGCATCTCGCGGTGCTGGCCGGTCACTGCGACAACGGGTTCGAGTACTTCCGATCTCTGCAGGGCGGTGACGACCGGCGCCATCTTGATCGCCTCGGGACGAGTTCCGTAGACCACCAAAACCTTCTCCATCGCCCAAGAATAGCGTGAAATAAGTACTTCAGGACCGTTTAAATCCTAAAAACCAACTTCCAGTTCGTTATGATCGGACGGACACACGAAAACGGCTCCCCACCGCGGGCGCAATGAGGAGCCGTCGTCGAGGCTGTGCTGTACCGCTGGACGGATCAGCCGGCGGGTTCGAGCACCTCGCGTCCCACGAACGGGACGAGAGCCTCGGGCACCTTGACCGAACCGTCGACCTGCTGGTGGTTCTCGAGCAGCGCGACGAGCCAGCGGGTGGTCGCGAGCGTGCCGTTGAGGGTCGCGGCGGTCTGCGGCTTGCCGTTCTCGTCGCGGTAGCGGATGTTGAGGCGACGCGCCTGGAAGGTCGTGCAGTTCGACGTCGACGTGAGCTCGCGGTAGCGCTCCTGCGTGGGCACCCAGGCCTCGCAGTCGAACTTGCGGGACGCCGACGACCCGAGATCGCCGGCGGCGACGTCGATGACGCGGTACGGCACGTCGATGGCGGCGAGCATGTCGCGCTCCCAGGCCAGCAGACGCTCGTGCTCCGCCGCGGCCTCCTCGGGGCGGCAGTAGACGAACATCTCGACCTTGTCGAACTGGTGCACGCGGATGATACCGCGGGTGTCCTTGCCGTAGCTGCCCGCCTCGCGACGGAAGCACGACGACCAGCCCGCGTAGCGCTTCGGCCCCTTCGACAGGTCGAGGATCTCGCCCGAGTGGTAGCCCGCGAGCGGCACCTCGGAGGTGCCCACGAGGTAGAGGTCGTCCTCCTCGAGTCGGTACACCTCGTCGGCGTGCCGGCCGAGGAAGCCGGTGCCCTGCATCACCTCGGGGCGCACGAGCACGGGCGGAATCATCATGGTGAACCCGTTCGCGGTGGCCTTCTGGGCGGCCAGCTGCAGCAAACCCAGCTGGAGCAGCGCGCCGTAACCGGTGAGGAAGTAGAACCGGGCACCGGAGACCTTCGCGCCGCGCTCCATGTCGATGAGCCCGAGCGACTCGCCGAGCGCGAGGTGGTCCTTGGGTTCGAAGTCGAAGGTGGGCAGCTCGCCGACGGTCTCGAGCGTGACGAAGTCGTCCTCGCCGCCGGCGGGCACGCCGTCCTGCACGACGTTGGAGATCGCGAGGTGCGCGCGATCGAAGGCCTCCTGCGCGGCGTGCTGCTCGGCCTCGAGTTCCTTGACCTTCGCAGCCAGCTCCTTGGCGCCGTCGAGCAGCGCGGGGCGCTCCTCGGGAGACGCCTTGCCGACCTTCTTGCCCAGGGCCTTCTGCTCGGCGCGTGCGTTGTCGCCGGCGAGGACAGCGGCGCGACGGGAGGCGTCGGCCTCGAGCAGCACGTCGACGAGGCCCGGGTCCTCTCCCCGCATGCGCTGCGACTCGCGGACGGCGTCGGGATTCTCGCGGAGGAACTTGAGGTCGATCACGGAATCGAAGCCTACCGCTGCCAGAGTTCCAGGTAGTCGTCGCGCCCGAACATCTTCGCTGTGTCCTCCGCGGTGGGGTGCCCGTGACGCGGGTCGGCACCGGCCTCGGCGAGCACCCGCACCACTGCCTCGACGCCCTTGAAGACCGCCCCCGAGAGAGGCGACTGGCCGCGGTCGTTGAGCCGGTTCACGTCGGCTCCCCGCTCGACCAAGACCTGTACGGCCTCGGCATGACCGTGGTAGGACGCCAGCATGAGCAGCGTGTCGCCGGTCTCGTTGGTGAGGTTCACCGGTACTCCGGCGTCGACGTACGCGGTGAGGGTCTCGACGTCTCCCTGGCGGGCGGCGTCGAAGGTCTGCTTGGCGATCTCGAGAATCTCGGGATCGATCGGGTCGTCGGCCATGAGCCGAAACTACCTGCGTCCACTCGAACAGGCATGATGGAAGTGATGGCCGAAGACAACAAGCCCAAGCCCGACCGGCGCCCGCCCTCGGCGCGGTTGACCCGACGCGCCCTCGTGCTCGTTGCGGCCGGTGCCGTCCTGGCGGCGATCGCGACGTTCGTCGTCGCGGGGTTCCAGGGCGCCGGCGGCGGGGACGACAGCGCCGGCGCCAACATCAGCACGACCGGCGCGGTCGCGGGGGAAGCGTTCGGTACCGCCACCACCGGCGATTGCCTGACCTGGAGTGCTCTCGACGCGAGCGACCTCGCGAAGGTCGACTGCGCCGAGACGCATCTGTTCGAGGTGGTCGCCGACATCGACCTGAGCCTGTATCCCGGCACCGAATGGGGACCGGGATCACGCTTCCCGTCGGTCACGCGCTTCACCGAGCTGCGCGACGAGCAGTGCGCACCCGCCGCGATGGACTATCTCGACGGCCGGTTCGACCCGCACGGCAAGTTCAGCATCGGCCTCATCAACCCCGGCGAGGCGGGCTGGGCGGCCGGCGAACGCACGCTGCGGTGCGGTCTGCAGTTCTCGTCGACCACCGGCAACCTGCTCCCCATCAAGGGCCGGGTCGCCGATCAGGACCAGTCGCGGGCCTGGGACGTCGGCGTCTGCATCGGCATCAACAACGGTGTGCCTGCCGACCCGGTGGAGTGTTCCAAGCCGCACGCCTTCGAGGTCGTCGCGGTCGTCGACCTCGGTGGGCAGTTCCCGGGCGGTCTGCCGAGCATCGAAGACCAGGACGGCTATCTCGAGGAGACCTGCACGCGCCTGGTCAACGAGTACCTCGGCGAACCCGAGGCTCTGCGCAACAAGACCCTCACGTTGTTCTGGGACAACCTCGACTACGACAGCTGGCTCGCCGGCAGCCGCAAGGTGAACTGCTCGATCGGCAAGCAGGTCGAGGGGGGCGGATTCTCGTCGATCACCGGCAGCGCAAAGGGCGACATCCTCATCGACGGCCAGCCGCCCGTGCCGCCGCCGCCCGTGCCGGAAGGCCGGTCGCTGCCGACGCCGCTGCCGGGCGCCGTTCCCCTGCCGGGGTCGTGACGTGCCGGTGCACATGGAGGACGAGCACTTCGAGGAGCTCGTCTCGGAAGCGCTCGACGAGATCCCCCGCGAACTCGCGCGGGCGATCGACAACGTCGTGGTCCTCGTCGAGCCCCGCCACGAGGAAGAACCCGACCTGCTGGGTCTGTATCAGGGCGTCGCGCTGACCGAGCGCGACAGCCACTACGCGGGATCGCTACCGGACACGATCACGATCTACCGCGACGCGATCCTCGACATCTGCGAGAGCGACGACGACGTCGTGCACGAGGTACTGGTCACTGTCGTCCACGAGATCGCGCACTATTTCGGAATCGACGAAGAGCGCCTCCACCAGCTGGGCTGGGGCTGAGGCGCTCTTCGCGATCGGTACCGGGTGCTACTTGTTGCGGGCCGCGGTCGCCTTGTCGAGGCGGGGTCCCTTGGCCTTGCGCTGACCGAAGTGCGGGCTGAGCGTCGACACGACGAACATGATGACGGTTCCGACAGCGACGACGGCCACGGTGAGCCACACGACGATGACGCCGAAGAGTTCCAACATGCCCGGTTACCTCCACAGTCGATGTCACTTCGAGGCAAACGGCACACGTCCGCCCCGGGGTCACCCTACCGTCCGCGTTCCGCCGGGTGACGACCGACTCCGCCCGCGCTCCGATGGGGGACTCAGAGGGTGGTGAAGTGCTCGAGCTTCGGCGCTCCCGCCAGGAGGGGTCCGAGTTCGGTGATGGCACCCTCGCCGGCGCGGAACTTGCGGTAGGCGGCGTCGTGCTCTGCCGAGCGCCACTTCTCCACGACCACCCAACGGGCCTCGTTCTTCTGATCCACAAGGATCTCGATGCCGTCGCATCCGTCGAACTGTCGCGTCTCGTCGAGCACGCGGGTCATGACCTTCTTCGCGTCGTCGAGGGAGTCGGCCTTGAATTCGAGTTCGAGCAGAGCGGTGAGCGCCATGGGAGACCTTCCGTGATGTGCGAGGTGACTGCTCTCATCACATTTCCCCATGGATGAGAACTGCGCAATACCTCTGCGGAAACAGGATTATCGGGAGGCCGAGGCGAGAGCGGGAAGGACGTGGTGCTCGAGCAGCGGCGCGAGATCGTCGGGCAGCGGAAGGGCCGCCGGGTCGAGCCAGCGCGTCTCCGCGATCTCCGCGGCGGCGCCGGCGACCTCCACGAGCGGGTGTTCGTAGACGGTTCCTTCGAGCCGGTAACCGGGCTCGTTGGCGGCCTCGGCGTCGAAGACCCCGACGAGACGCAACGACGACAGATCCAGTTCGGCGCCCAGTTCCTCGGCGCACTCGCGCACGGCGGTCTCGGCGGGGGTCTCCCCCGGATCCGGCTTTCCTCCGGGCAGCATGAACCGCGACGTGTTCCGCTTCCGCACGGTGAGCACCTCACCGGCGGCGTTGCGGAGAACGACGGCGCTCACTCTGATCACACGGTCACGAATCGCGGGGTGCTGGTTCACCGGACCAGCTTAGGACCGGTCAGAACATGCTGTAGCCACCGTCGATGAGCGTCGTGTTGCCGGTCTGGAAGGACGACGCATCGCTCGCAAGATAGACGGCGATGCCTTCGAAATCCTCCGGGGTGCCCCACCGGCCGAGCGGCACACGGCCGATGACGTTCGAGTTGAAGACGTCGGACTCCTGCAGCGGACCGGTCATGTCGGTGGCGAGCCGGCCCGGCAGCACGCTGTTGACCCGGATCCGGTGACGCGCGAACTCGACGGCACAGCCGTTCGCGAGCGCGAGCACCGCGGCCTTACTCGCCCCGTACGGCTGGTTGCGTCCGGCGCCCTGCAGCGCACCGAGGCTCGACGTGACGATCATCGAACCCCCGGTGCCCTGCTCGACGAGCACACGCGAGGTCTCCCGCATCGTGAAGAACGCGCCGTCGACGTTCGTCGCCATGACGGCGCGGTACCGCTCGGTCGTCGACTCGTGGAACTTCTGCAGCGACGACCAGATGCCGGCGTTGACCACCACGATGTCGAGCCCACCGAAGTCGTCGACGAGCGCCGCGACACCGTCGGTCACGGCCTGCTCGTCGGAGACGTCGACCGTGCGGGTCGCCACACGGCCGGCGAACCTCCCGATGTCGGCCGCGGCCTTCGCGAGCTTGTCCTCGCTCCGGCCCCACAGGGTGACGTCGGCGCCGGCACGGGCGAGACCCCGTGCCATGCCGAGACCGATCCCCGCGGAAGCACCCGTGACGAGAGCGCGCTTGCCTGTGAGGTCGAAGATCGAATCCCTCTTCCCTGAAACGATTACGCGTACCCGGCAGCGATGTCGCGGCCGATGATCTCCTTCATGATCTCGGTGGTGCCACCGTAGATCGTCTGGATGCGTGCATCGACGTAGGCGCGCCCGATCGGGTACTCCATCATGTAGCCGTACCCGCCGTGCAGCTGCACGCAGCGGTCGACGACGCGCTTCTGCAGTTCGGTCGCCCACCACTTGGCCTTCGACGCATCCACCGGTGTGAGTTCCCCGGCGTTGAGGGCGAGTACGCACCGGTCGACATGCGACTCGGTGATCTCGATCTCGGTGAGCATCTCGGCGAGCGCGAACCGGGTGTTCTGCAGGTCGCCGATGGGCTTGCCGAACGCCTTGCGCTCGAAGACGTACTGCGCGGTCCACTCGTAGGCGGCCCGCGCCGAGGTGATCGCGCTGACGGCGATACCGATGCGTTCGAGGGGCAGGTTCTCCATCAGATGCACGAAGCCGCGACCCTCGGTGCCGAGGAGGTTCCCGGCGGGGACGCGGGCGTCCTCGAAGACGAGCTCGGCGGTGTCCTGTGCGGCGAGACCGACCTTGTGGAGTTTGCGGCCCCTGCCGAAACCGGGGGTGTCGCGCTCGACGACGATGAGCGAGAAGCCCTTCGACCCCGCGTTCGGATCGGTGCGGCACACCACGATGACGAGATCGGAGTGGATTCCGTTGGTGATGAACGTCTTCTGTCCGTTGATCACCCACTCGTCACCCTCGCGTACGGCGGTGGTCTTCACGCCCTGCAGGTCGGATCCGGCGCCCGGTTCGGTCATGGCGATCGCGCCGATTCGTTCGCCGGTGGCGAGTGCCGGCAGCCAGCGCGCCTTCTGGTCCTCGGTGCCGAGGTGGAGGATGTACGGGATCGCGATGTCGTCCTGCAGTGCGAGTCCGGCGCCGAAGGAGGTCGTTCCGGTGCGCGCGATCTCCTCCTGCACGATGTGCCGGAAGCGGTAGTCGGTCACGCCCGAACCGCCGAACTCCTCGGGTACCCCGAGGCCGACGATGCCGGACTTGCCCGCGGCGATCCACGCCGACCGGTCGACGAGGCGCTCCTCCTCCCACCGCTCGTAGTTCGGTTCGATCTCGCGGGCGAGGAACTCGCGCACGGTCTCCCGGTACGCCTCGTGATCGTCGTCGAAATGGGTGCGTTTCATGGCTTCCTAGGCGTTCACGCGCGACATCATGCCGCTCAGACGCTCCGCGATGAGACTCTCGGCGTCGGCGACGATGCGCTCGACCAATTCCCCCGCGGTGGGGATGTCGTGGATGATTCCCTGGACGGTACCGACCGTCCAGATGCCGGCCTCGGGATCGCCGTTCTCGTAGACGAGGCGGCCGCGGGCACCGGCGACGAGGTCGCGCACGTCCTCGAACTGTCCTCCGCGGTCGAGGATCTCGACGACCTCGCGACTGACGGTGTTGCTCGCGACGCGGGCGGTGTTGCGCAGCGGACGGAAGATGAGCTCGGTGTCGGTCTCACTCGCCGCGACGATGGCTTCCTTGATGGTGCGGTGGATCGGCGATTCCTCGGTGCACATGAAGCGGGTGCCCATGTTGATGCCGTCGGCGCCGAGCGCGAGGGCCGCGACCAGACCACGACCGTCACCGAAGCCGCCGGAGGCGATCATCGGGATGGTGATCTTCTCGGCCGCGGCGGCGATGAGCACGAGGCCGGGGACGTCGTCTTCACCGGGGTGCCCGGCGCATTCGAAACCGTCGATGCTGATGCCGTCGACACCGATGTCCTGCGCCTTGACGGCGTGCCGGACGCTGGTGCACTTGTGCAGCACCTTGATTCCGGCAGCGTGGAAGTCGGGCAGGTGCGGCGCGGGATTCGATCCGGCCGTCTCGACGATCTTCACACCGGAGTCGATGATGACCTGGCGGTACTCCTCGTAGGGCGGCGGGGTGATCGCCGGCAGGATCGTGAGGTTGACGCCGAACGGCTGGTCGGTGAGCTCGCGGGTGCGTTCGATCTCCTTAGCGAGATCCTCGGGGGTCGGCTGCGTCAGAGCGGTGATCATGCCGAGCGCGCCGGCATTGGCGACCGCTGCGACGAGTTCGGCACGGCCGACCCACTGCATCCCTCCCTGCACGATGGGATGGCGGACGCCGAAGGTTTCGGTGAAGGCGGTGGTCAGCACGGCATGGACTCCTTGCGTGGAGGTGGTTGGAAAGACTCTCAGGCGGCCGGGTGGTGACCCACGACCCGCAGTGCGATCACGATGTACCGCTGGGCAATCCGAGCGGGAGTGAGGGGACCGCCGAGCTGGTACCAGCGGACGATGGACTGGAACATCCCGAGGAGGGCGCGCACGGCCTCCTCGACGTCGTCTACGTCGAACACCTGCTGTTCGACGCCCTCGCGCACCAGGTCGAGCATCATCAGCTCGAGACGCTTGCGGGTCGCGGCGTAGGTCCGGCGGTTCTCCGGGGAAATGTGGCGCACTTCGGAATCCAGGCCCGAACGCTGTGCACGGTGGGTCATGTTCAGCACGATCGCCTCGACGGCGTTGACGAAGCGGGCGACCGGGTCGTCGCCGCCGTCCGCGACCGCGGCCGACACACGGTCGATGAGGTCGAGGACGGCGGCGTCGAGCAGCGTGACGAGAACGGCTTCCTTGTTCTCGTAGTGGTAGTACAGCGCGGGCACCGTCACGCCGACCCGGCCGGCCAGGTCGCGGACGGTGGTTCCGTGGAAGCCGTTCTCGCTGAATGCTTCCAGGGCGTGTTCGAGGATGGGGTCGAGCCCCAGAGGCTGGAACTCACGCCAGTCCGCGCACGGCACGTCCGCGTGGTGCGTGTCGGATTCCTCGGCCTCGTATGCCGGGGTCATCGACCCCCTCCTCTCACAGTCGGTGCTCGGGTCAGCGCGGAGCCATGCGGATCGCGCCGTCGAGGCGGATGACCTCGCCGTTGAGCATCGGGTTCGAGACGATGTGCGCGGCGAGGGCACCGTACTCGGACGGATCGCCGAGGCGGGCCGGGTGCGGCACCTGTGCGCCGAGCGAGGCCTGTGCCTCCTCCGGCAGCGAGCCGAGCAGCGGGGTCTTGAACAGGCCCGGTGCGATGGTGACGACGCGGATGAGCAGCGACGCGAGGTCGCGGGCGATCGGCAGCGTCATGCCGACGACACCGCCCTTGGACGCCGAGTAGGCGGCCTGTCCGATCTGGCCGTCGAAAGCGGCGACGGAAGCGGTGTTGATGATGACGCCGCGCTCGCCGTCGATCGGCTCGGTCTTCGCGATGCGCTCGGCGGCGAGACGGATGACGTTGAACGTGCCGAAGAGGTTGACGTCGACGACCTTCTTGAACGCGTCGAGCGGGAAGGCACCCTTCTTGCTGACGGTCTTGATCGCGTTGCCGATGCCGGCGCAGTTCACCGCGACACGCACGGGTCCGAGCGACTCGGCGACGTCGAGGGCCTCGGTGACGGCGGCCTCGTCGGTGACGTCGGCGGCGACGAAGCGGACGCGGTCGCCGAGTTCCTTGGCGATGGTCTCACCGTTGGACGACGGCAGATCGATGATGACGACCTGGGCACCGTCGTTCAGCAGGGCCTTGACGGTGGCGAGACCGAGGCCGGAGGCACCACCGGTGACGACGGCGACGCTGTCGTTGACGATCATTGATTACCCTTTCGAGAGTGGTTGCGGTTCGGAGATCTTCGAGACTTCGAGAAGTCAGAGACGTTCGATGATGGTGGCGTTGGCCATGCCCGCGCCCTCGCACATCGTCTGCAGGCCGTAACGACCGCCGGTGGCCTCGAGGTGGTTGACGAGGGTCGACAACAGACGGGTGCCCGACGAGCCGAGTGCGTGGCCGAGCGCGATCGCGCCACCCCACGGGTTGAGCTTGGCCGGATCGGCACCGAGTTCGTGCGCCCAGGCGAGCGGCACGGGCGCGAACGCCTCGTTGACCTCGTAGGCGTCGATGTCGTCGATGCCCAGACCCGCGCGGGCGAGCACCTTCTGCGTGGCCGGGATCGGGGCGGTGAGCATGAAGACCGGGTCGTCGCCGGCGACGGAGAACGAGTGGAAGCGGGCGCGCGGGGTCAGGCCCAGCTTGTTCGCCATCTCCTCGCTCATGATGAGCGCGGCCGACGCACCGTCGGTGAGCGGCGACGAGTTGCCGGGGGTGATGACCCACTGCGCCTCGGGGAACCTGGCGGCGTACTCCTCGGTGTAGAAGGACGGCTTCAGGCCGGCGAGGCCCTCGGCGGTGGTGGAGGCGCGCAGCGTCTCGTCGACGGTGTGCTCGGCCTGCTCACCGGCTGCGTTCTCCACGGTGATCGGGACGATCTCCTTGTCGAACCGGCCGGCCTCGTGGGCGGCGGCGGCGCGCTGGTGCGACTGCGCGGAGTAGGCGTCGAGCGCGTCGCGGTCGAACTTCCACTTCGCAGCGATGAGCTCGGCCGAGATGCCCTGGTTGACCAGGCCCTCGGGGTAGCGGGCACGGATGCTCGGGCCGTGGGTGTCCTTGCCGAGGGTGGCGGTGCCCATCGGGATGCGGCTCATCGACTCGACACCGCACGCGATGACCATGTCGTAGGCACCGGCGATGATGCCCTGCGCGGCGAAGTGCGCGGCCTGCTGGCTCGATCCGCACTGGCGGTCGATGGTGGTCGCGGGCACCGACTCGGGGAAACCGGCGGCGAGGAGCGCAGTGCGCGAGATGTTGAGGGACTGCTCGCCGACCTGGGCGACGCAGCCGCCGATCACGTCGTCGACCTGCGCGGGGTCGATGTCGTTACGCTCGACGAGCGAGCGCAGGACGTGGGCGAGGAGTTCGACGGGGTGGGTGCCGGACAGGGCACCACCCGGCTTGCCCTTACCGACAGCGGTACGGACGACGTCGACGATGACAGCGTTGGTCATGACGATCCTTTCGAAAGTGCAGCGTGCGGGCCGGAGACGTTCCCAGCGGCGTACTTATCGATCGCTAAAAGCTCTACCACGGACTTAGCGCTCGGTCAATGATCTCTGAGAGCTAGCGCACGCTAAGCCACTCTGATAGTGATGGATCACGACCCGAGTCGAGGAGACGCCCGTGCGCGCAGCGCAATTGACCGAACACGCCGGCCCCGACGCCGTCCGCGTGACCGACATCCCCGAACCCGAGGCAGGCGATTCGCTCGTCCTCGTCGACCTACACGCCGCCGGCGTGCCCTTTCCCGATCTGTTGCAGACGACCGGCGGCTACCAGATGGTCCGGCCGCTGCCGTGCGTGCTCGGCGCCGAAGCAGCGGGCATCGTCCGCAGCGCACCCGAGGGCAGCGGCCTCACCGCCGGACAACGCGTCGCCGTGCTGTCCATCGACGGATCGTGGCAGCAGACCGTCGCACTGCCGCGCGAGCTGGTCTTCCCGCTGCCCGACAGCGTGTCGCTGACCGCGGGCGCCGGGATGCTCATGAACTCCTTCACCGCGCACTTCGCGCTCGACGAGCGCGCCCGGTACCGGGCGGGTGAGACCGTCCTCGCCCACGGTGCGCCGGGTGGACGGGCCGTCGTTCTCGGATTCACCGGCGGCAGCATTCCCACCGTGAAGGTCAATCGCCTTCTGCTGAAGAACATTTCGGTCGTCGGCGCGGGGTGAGGCGAGTACCTCCGCACCGACCCCGGCTACCCGGCGCGGCAGTGGGCCGCACTCGAACCGCTGCTGCGCGACGGGACGCTCGTCGTCCCCGAACCCACCCTCCATCCCCTCGACGAAGCTCCGGCAGCACTGCGTTCGCTCGAGAACCGTTCCGCGACCGGCAAGGTCGCGCTCGACCTGACGTCCCGACCCTAGGAGAACAGCCATGACCGACGACCTGCCCGGTGTCGATACGACCGTCGACGACGGCGTCCTGCGCGTCACCCTGAACCGTCCCTCGCGGATGAACGCCGTGAAGACCGAGACGCTCGAGGCGATCGCCGATGCGTTCGAGAAGTACGCCGACGATACCTCCGTCCGGGTCGCGGTGCTCACCGGCGTCGGTCGCGCGTTCTGTTCCGGCGCCGACCTTTCCGGTCGTGACCTGAGCGCTCCGCCCTCCGCCGACACGATCGACGCCGCCAACCGCGCGGTTGCCGCGATCCGGGTGTTCCCCCGGCCGGTCGTCGGAGCGATCAACGGCGCGGCCGCGGGTGTCGGCGTATCGCTCGCTCTGGCATGCGATCTCACCGTCGCAAAGGAGTCGGGATACTTCCTGCTGGCCTTCACCCGGGTCGGTCTGATGCCGGACGGGGGTGCGTCCGCGCTCGTCGCCGCGTCGATCGGTCGCGCGCGGGCGCTGAAGATGGCCCTGCTGGCCGAGCGACTTCCGGCCGGTGAAGCGCTGGCCTCCGGACTCATCTCGGACGTCTACGCGGACGACGAATTCGACAGTGCGGTGGAGACTCTCGTGCATCGGCTCGCCGACGGCCCGTCGACCGCCTTCGCTTCGACGAAGAATGCGATCAACGACGCGACGCTCACCGAACTCGACCACGCCTTCGCCCGCGAGCGCGAAGGGCAGCTCGTCCTGCTCGGCAGCGCCGACTTCACCGAGGGTGTGACGGCCTTCCAGGAGAAGCGCACCGCGAACTTCCGTCGTTGAACCGTCGACGATTTCGGTGGATCCGGCCTCGCTGAGCGGGGTCGGATCCACCGAAGTCGTTTCAGGCGTCGGGGATCACGCGTTCGACGGCCGCCCGCACCAGTTCGGCGACACGGTCCTCGTCGACGATCCCGGGGAGGGTGAGTCGGTCGAGCACGAGCCAGTTCAACGCGAGATAGAGCAGCACGACGGCGTTCTCACCGCCCGGCAGGCCGGAGTGCCGGTAGTTGGCGATGTTGAAATCCAGGTCGGCGCGCACCCGCTCGGTGAGCAGGGCCTGCAGTTCGGGCCGTCGGGTGGCTTCGAGGCGTAGTTCGAGGAGCGCGAGATAGCCGGCGCGGAACCGGATGAGCCGGTCGACCACCTCCGTCATCAGCTCGATCATGGATTCGCGGGTCTGCGGCGCCTGCGACTGTGCCATGACCTCGTCGGCGGGCAGGAGCCGCTCGTAGTAGCGGTGACCCACCTGGACGAGCAGGTCGTCGCGGTTGGCGAAGTAGTTCGACGCCGTCCCCGTCGGGACCCCTGCCTCCTTGTCCACCGCGCGGAAGGTCAGCCCGCGCGCACCGTCGCGCGCCAGCACCTCGATCGAGGCATCCAACAAGGCCTGTCGTCGTTCCGGATTCGTCCGAACCACTTGACACCACTCCATATGTAGTACTACCTTCAAACCACTTCATCCATAGTACTACGAATGGCGGTCCACCATGCGAAAGCTCGTCTACTACGTGGCAGTGACCCTCGACGGCTATATCGCCGGGCCGAACGGGGAGTACGACTTCTATCCGATCTGCGACGACATGACAGCGGCGATGAGCGCGAGATATCCGGAAGCCGTCCCCACCGCGCTCCGCGAACAGGTCGGCATGCCGGTCGACACGCCGAACAAGGAATGGGACACGGTGATCATGGGGCGCGGTGCCTACGAACCCGGTCTCTCGCTGGGACTCACGAGCCCGTACAGCCACATGCAGCAGTACGTCGTGTCCCGCACTCTCGCGCCGGTCGACGATCCGCAGGTTCGGATCGTCGACACCGACCCGGTCGAGCTGATCCGAAAGCTGAAGGCGGAAGAGGGGCTCGACATCTGGCTCTGCGGTGGCGGCAACATCGCGGGGCAACTGTTCGCCGAGATCGACCGGCTGATCTTCAAGAGCTATCCGGTGATCGCGGGCGACGGCATCCCGGCACTGTCGGGCAACTTCGTCCCCACGCGATTCGACGTCACCGCGCGCGAGGAGTTCAGCAACGGCACGCAGGTCACCTGGTTCGACCGACGCTGAACTTCGACCGCCGAAGTTCGATCGACACCGGATCCGGCCGTCAGACCCCGACGGTCTTGAGGGCGATACCGACGTACTTCTGCGCGACGGCCTCGGGGCTGAGCGTGCCCTCCGCGTGGTACCAGCGCGGGATCGACTGGCACATGCCGAGCAGGGCACGCGTGGTCTCGGCGGGATCGTCCACGTCGAACACGCCCGCGGCGACGCCCTCCTCGACGATCTGGCGCACCAGCTGCTCGACGCCCTTGCGCACCGCACGGTAGCGCTGGCGGTTCTCGGGGCTCAGGTAGCGGGCCTCACCCTCGAGCGCGGCGAGGCGGGCCCGCAGGGTCATGCGCAGCACAATCGCCTCGATGACGTTGGACAGCCTGCGCACCGGGTCGCCGTCGGCGTCCTCGGCGGCGGCGTGGGCTCGGGAGAGCACGTCGCTGGTCGAGAGCTCGAGAAGGGCGATGAGCAGCCCTTCCTTGTTCTCGTGGTGGTAGTAGAGCGCCGGGACGGTGACGCCGACGCGGCGCGCGATTTCCCGCACCGAGGTGCCGTGGAAGCCGGTCTCGTAGAAGGCGTCGAGGGCAGCGGTGAGGATGGGACTGAGCTGCATCGGTTCGAGGATGCGCCAGTCCGGGATCGCCTCACCGTTGGTGAGGGTGTCGGCCCCGTCGCTCGAAGCACCCATGAAACCGCACCTATCTACCGATCGCTACTTCATACGGACGCCCCGAGGATACCCGTACGTTTTGCGCTCGAAGGATCGAAAGGTGGGCGGTATCACCCCATCGGGTCGTCGGCACCACCGCGCGCGGTGTCGTGGAAGGGCGCGAAGAAGGTTCCCCAGCGCGCGCACTCCCAGCCACCGCCGGCCACCGGCACCAGCTCGACCGTCTCGGTGTTGGCCAGGTGGTTGGTGATGGCGAAGCCGGACGGCACCTTCCCCAGATAGGCGGCGACGAGCCGGATCGCGGCACCGTGACTGACGACCACGACGTCACCCGAACCGGCATCGAGATAGTCGCTGCGCAGCGACTCCAGGACGGGCAGGTACCGGTCGAGCACGTCGAGCGCCGACTCACCGCCCGGGACCCGCGCCCGCAGGTCGCCGTTGTGCCACTCCTCGTAGACCTTCATGAACAACTTGTGCGACTCCTCGTCGCTGCGGTCCTCGAGCTCGCCGACCTGCACCTCGTGCACGCCCTCGCGGACGACCGTCTCGAGCGACACCACCGGTGCCGCGTGCTCGGCCGTCTGCCGAGCGCGGAGCGCCTGCGACGCGACGAGCAGCGACGGCGTCTGCTCGACGAGGTTCTTCCCGAGCGTGCGGGCCTGTTCGACGCCGAGCTCGGTGAGCTCCGCGCCCGGGAGTTTCGTATCGAGCCTCCGGGCGACGTTCGCCACCGTCTGGCCGTGCCGGGCCAGGATCAATCTGCCGCTCACCGTCAGTCCTCTCCGCGCCGCAGTCGGTCGAGCCACCGCGCATCCTCGTCGTCCGACACGGGTGGGACACCGTGTTCGGACACAGCGGGCCACGATCCGAGGAACCGCACCTGCGCGAAGCGGTGCAATCCCTGCAGCGCCTCGGCGACCAGCGCGTCGTCGATGTGACCCACACAGTCCAAGTGGAAGAAGTAGGTGCCGTATTCCCTGCGGGTCGGCCGGGACTCGATACGCGACAGATCGATTCCGCGCGTGGAGAACTCGGTGATGGCGCGCACCAGCGAGCCGGGCTCGTTGGGGAGTTGCAGCACCACCGAGGTGCGGTCGACACCGGTGCGCTTCGGCACGGGCCGCGGCCGCGTGATGAGCACGAAGCGGGTGCGGGCGCCCTCGAAGTCGGCGACCTTGTCGGCGAGGACGGACAGGCCGAGCCGCTGTCCGGCGAGCGCCGTGGACACCGCCGCGTCGACCTTGCCGGACGCGACGTCCTCGGCGGCTCCCGCGTTGGAGGCCGCGGTCACGACCTCGGCGTCGGGCAGGTGGTCCTCGATCCAGCGACGCACCTGCGCTGCGGCCACCGGATAGGCACCGATAGTGCGGACACGATCGCGGGTGATCCCTTCGCGGGTGACCACCGTGAACGCGATGTCGAGTTCGACCTCGGACACGATCTGCAGGCGCGGCCCGAGCGCGAGGGCGTCCATGGTGGGCGGCACCGAACCCTCGACGGAGCTCTCGATGGGGACGACGGCACCGTCGGCCTTCCCGTCGCGCAGGAGTTGCAGGGCAGCGGGCGGGCTGGCGACCGAGACGCGCTCGACGTCGGCGGATCCGTCGCCGAGCACGTCGAGTGCACCGAGGCTCTCGAAGCGGTCGAGGGCCATCTCGGTGAACGTTCCCGAGGGTCCGAAATAGGCGATACGTGGCACGTGTACGAGGTTACGCATCGGTCGTGACGGGAAGGCGGACTCTGTGTGAACCGCACCCGAGCGGTGGCCCGTGTCAGTCGGTGGTGAGGTCGAGCGCCTCGAGCTCCCGAACGACGGCGTCTGTGTCGTCGACCTCGACGACCAGCAGGATCTCCCGCACCGCCGCGGCGGCCTCCGGTACGAGTCGCCGGAGCCGGGCCACGTCGGGAGTCCCGAGGGCTTCGCGGACGTCGAAACCGCTCAGCGCCGCGACGGTGGCGGAGAGTAGGGCGACGACGTCGTCGGTGCCGGTCGCGCGGGCGGCGTAACCGGTGTCGGCGTGGGCGAGGACGGAGAGGAAGTCGGCGACGGCGTCGCCCCCGCGACCTGCGGTCAGGCCGGGGATGTGACCGGCCTCGGTGAGCGCGCGGGCGGCGTCGGCGAGCGCGGCGTCGGGCACGTGCGGGTAGACGACCAGCGGTGCCGGCGCGGTGATCGCGAGAACGTCCTCGAGGTCCTCGGCCGTGCAGTCGACCTGATACCGGACCGGACGCCACCCGGCGGGCGAGGGGAGTTCGGCCGAGGCGTCGAGCTCGACGACAAGTTCGCGGGTGGGTGATCCGGTGACGGCAGCGGCCGGGACGATCGGCGGGGCGAGCGTGCGGCCGGTCGCGGCGAGGGCGTCGGTGAGGCTGTCGTGCCGGTGTGTGAGCAGCGCGTCGAGCAGTCCGCGGGGCTCGTCGCGGGACGGCGGCATTCCGAGGGGAAGTGGGATCGGCACCGATCCAGGCTACCGATGGACCACTTGCGACCGCGATCACAATGACTTAGGTTTGCCTCACCTACATCGAGAAGGAGGGTTGTCATGCAGACCACCACATCCGTCATCCCCGCGCCGACCACGGCCGAACGCGTACGCACCGCCCTCATCCGCGCCGACACGACGCAGCTCGCGATCGACGGCTGCGGTCCACTCCCCACCTCGGTTCATCATCTCCTCGACGACGGGCAGGTCGCGGTGGTCGTCGCCGAGGACAGCCTCCCCGTCGCACTCGCCTGGCAGTCCGGCAGCGCAGGCATCCCCGCCATGCTCGAGCTCACCGACCACTCCCCGATCGCCCTGCGCAATCCGGTCCGGTCGCTCATCTGGCTCAGCGGCACCCTGCGTCCCGTGGAGCATCCGCGCCGGGTCGCCGCCGAGATCGCGGAGATCCTGCCGCATCCCGAACTCCTCGACGTCGGACACCGCTCCGAACTGCTGTGCCTGACGCTCGACTCCGTCGTCGCCGCCGACACCACCGGGGCCGAGGCCGTCGACGTCGCCGACGTCCTCGACGCCGCTCCCGACCCGTTCGCCGCACTCGAGACCGGGTGGCTCCAGCACCTCGAAGAGGACCACGCCGACATCGTGCGGCAGATCGCGCGACGCATCCCGCCCGCGCACCGCGGCGGACGAATCCGCCCCCTGGGCCTCGACCGCTACGGACTGCGGCTACGCGTCGAGTCCGAAGGCGACGACCACGACGTGCGGATCCCCTTCCACGAACCGGTCGACGATCCCGCCGCCCTGAGCCGCGCGCTGCGCCTGCTCGTCGGCTGCCCCTTCCGAAACGGACTGCCGCCGCGCACCTGAGCGGTACGCGGCGGCAGGGATCATCCGAACGATCAGACCTTCTGCAGGTCGATACCCTTCGTTTCCTTCATGATCAGCGCAGCGATGCCGGTCGCGACGCACAGCACCATGATGTAGACCCCGAAGACCCAGCCGATGTCCCAGCCGGTGAGCAGCTGATTCAGGTAGGGCGCGGTGCCACCGAAGACCGCCACCGAGAAGGAGTAGGCGAAGCCGATGGCCTGGGTACGCAGGCGGGTCGGGAAGCTCTCCGACAGGGTGCACGACAGGATCGCACCAGGGATCGACACGATGAGCAGGGCGAGAGTGGTCGACACGAGCAGCGTCCACCCGGCCGACGTGATCATCGACGTCAGCGGGATCTGCAGCGCGAACATGAGGACCGCGAAGCCGCCGAGCATCGGGCGCCGGCCGATCCGGTCGGAGAGCAGACCCCAGAAGGGCAGCGAGACCAGCGCGATGACCTGGGCGATGACGAGCATCCAGTAGGCGGTGTCGGCGTCCATGCCCTTCTGCGTGATCGCGTACGTCGAGACGTACGAGGTCCACGTGTAGTGCGCCGCCGTGACACCCGAGGTCATGCCGATCATCAGCAGGATCGCACGCACGACCACCTTGCGCGGGATACGCGGTTCGTCGACCCGGGTCTCCTGCTGGTCGAAGACCTCGCTCTCCTCCATGCTGCGTCGCAGGTAGAGGGCGAACAGCGCCAGGAAGAAGCCGAGGAGGAACGGCACGCGCCATCCCCACTCGCCCACGGCGCTCTCGGAGAGCGTCGAGGTGACCGCTCCGCCGATCGTGTACGCGAGCACGGAACCGCCGAAGATCGCGACGAAGGCGACGCTGCCCCACATGCCGCGGCGATGCGGCGGCGCGATCTCGCTGACATACGAGTAGGCGGTCGCCGACTCGCCACCGTGCGCGAAGCCCTGCACCACGCGGGCGAGCAGCAGAAGCACCGACGCCCACACGCCGATCGACGAGTAGGTGGGCATGAGCCCGATGACGAGGCTGCCACCGGCCATCATGAGCATGGTCGTGACGAGCACGAACTTGCGGCCGCGCTTGTCGGCGATGCGGCCGAACACGATGCCACCGAGCGGTCGCATCAGGAATCCGACGGCGAAGACCGCGAGTGTGGACAGCAATGCCGAGACCGGATTGTCGCTGTTGAACATCGCTGCGGCGATGAACGGAGCGAACACAGCGTAGGCGCTCCACTCGTACCACTCGAGAATGTTGCCCACGGAGCTGGCGAGAAGAGACTTCTTCTTCGATGCGAGAGTCACCGAAGTTGTTGCAACAGAATTCTTCTCAGATGTTTCGATGTTCATGTCCCTACTTCCGGGTCGCAGATTCCCCTCGGCCCCCAAGGCCCCTATCCGCACCCGAGCGATCGATCGGTCGGGCGATGTGAAGTGTGATGGGTCACATGGACCGCTGTCAAATTGGACACATCACCGCGAACCGGTGGGGCGCCTCTCCGCGGCGAAAGGACCGGCCACGCAGGGTCCGGCACAATCGCTCCGGTGACGACCCTTCGCGACTGGCTGCGGCCCGCATCCCGCAACCCCGAGCCGCCCCTCGACCCCACCGAGCGCCGCGCGCTGTGGATCGAGATCACCATCGTCCTGCTCGTCACCTTCGGCCTGAGCGGGATCTCGTCGATCCTGTCGCTGGCCGAGGCGGCGCTGGCACCAGAACCGCTGTCGGATCAGACCGTCGCCCTCAACACGCCACGCTCGTCGCAGGGGTTCATCGATCTCGCCCGCCAACTCCTCGGCATCGTGCGCCTGCTCGCCTGGGGTGCCCTCGGCCTGTACCTGCTCTGGCGCAGCGGTGTCGGACCGCGACTCGCGGGCCTCGCCCGACCCGGTCTGCGCCGGGGCCTGCTGCCCGGCCTGGGGCTGGCCGCCCTGATCGGACTCCCCGGACTGGTGCTGTACCTGGTGGCGCGGGCCGCCGGCCTGAACCTGACGGTCGCGCCGAGCCTGCTCGAGGACTACTGGTGGCGACTGCCCACCGAGGTGCTGTGGGCGATCGCCAACTCCGGGGCGGAGGAGATCCTGGTCGTCGCCTATCTCCTCACCCGCCTGCGGCAGCTCGGCTGGTCGGAGAATTCGTCGTTGCTCGCCTCCGCCCTGCTGCGCGGCAGCTACCACCTCTACCAGGGCGTCGGCGGCGGGTTCGGCAACGTCGTCATGGGCCTGGTCTTCGGGCGCTACTGGCAGCGCACCGGCCGGTTGTGGCCGCTCGTGATCGCCCACGCACTCATCGACACCATCGCCTTCGTGGGCTACCAAGCACTGAGAGGCCACGTCTCCTGGCTGCCCTGAACGTAGAGTTGTCCGGGTGAACGGCGACCCTCGCGACCCTCGGAACCGGCCGCGGCCTCCGCAGGGACTTCCCCCGCAGGGCCCTCCTGCCCGGCGGGCAGTACCGCCGAACCCGCAGCGCGGGGTGCCACCGCAGCGACGGGGCGCTCCTCCGTCACAGCGTCGCGGCGGCCCCCCGCCGTCCCCAGAGGGCACCCAGGTGCTCCGGCGCGACGGACGACCGCAGTCACCGCAGGCGTGGTCGCAGGCACCCGCCCCGAACTACCGGCCCGCTCCGCGGCAGGACCGGCAGCAACCGCCCCCGCAGCAACGACGCGACTGGGCACCGACGCAGCGACCCGAACGGATCGCCGACCCCGCCCCGAACCGTCGCCCGCCGCGCGGGAACACACCACCGCCCGCACCCCCGCGACGCCCTGCGGCACCGCCTTCACGACCGGGCCCGCCCTCACGACCGGCACCACGCCGCCCGCTCGGTGCCCGGCGCATCCTGCGGCGACTCGCGATCGTCCTGGTGGTGCTCGTCGTCGCGATGGGCGCGAGCATGGTCTACCTCGACGGCACACTCGCGCGCGTCGATGCGCTCGCCGATTACGACGGCCGGGTCGGCGACACCCCCGGCACGAACTGGCTGCTCGTCGGCTCCGACAGCCGCGTGGGCCTCACCCCCGAGCAGGAACAGGAACTCGCGACCGGCGGGGAGGTCGGCGCCGACCGCACCGACACGGTGCTGCTCGTCCACATCCCGCCCGGTGGGGGCGCCACGACGATGATCTCGCTGCCCCGCGATTCCTACGTGAGCGTCCCGGGCTTCGGCCAGGACAAGCTCAACGCGTCGTTCGCGTTGGGCGGACCGCAACTGCTCGTGCAGACGGTCGAGGGCGCCACGGGCGTGCACATCGACCACTACGCCGAGATCGGCTTCGGCGGGTTCGCGTCGATCGTCGACGCGGTCGGCGGGGTCGACATCTGCGTGCCCTATCCGATCGACGACCCCCTCGCCGGACTCAGGCTCGAACCGGGATGCCAGGAGCTCAACGGAGCGCAGGCCCTGGGCTTCGTGCGCACCCGCGCCACCCCGCTCGCCGACCTGGACCGGATGAACAACCAGCGCCTGTTCCTGTCGGCGCTGCTGAGCAAGGCCACCAGTCCCGGCACCTTCCTGAACCCCTTCCGGGCATGGTCGCTGATGTCGGGTGCGGCCGGGTCGCTGCGGGTCGACGACGGCGACCACCTGTGGAACCTCGCACGACTCGCGTGGGCGATGCGCGGCGAGACGGTCACCACGACGGTTCCGGTGGGCGGATTCGACGACGTCTACGGCATCGGCAACGTCTTGCTGTGGGATCGTGAGCGCGCCGTGCCGTTCTTCGGAGCCATCTCGGAGGGCGACCCGATCCCGCCGGAACTGCTCGCTCCGACCCCCTGACGGACGCCGCGAATCGTCGTCGATCTTGGGGAAGGCTGTCCGAATTTTCCGTAGGGTAGCCGATGCTGCGTTGCCCAAGGGTAGCCAAGGCTTGGATGAAAAGCGCGTTGACCTGCACTAACGTCGTGATCATGACGACGATGGGCGACATGACCAAGACCAAGTTCCACACGCTGCTGCACGACCAGATCCGCCACGAGTTCACGGCGTCGCATCAGTACATCGCCATCGCGGTCTTCTACGACAACACCGATCTCCCGCAGCTGGCGAAGCACTTCTACGCGCAGGCCGTCGAGGAGCGCAACCACGCCATGATGATCGTCCAGTACTTCCTGGACCGCGACATGGCCGTCGACCTCACCGGCGTCGACGCGGTGCAGTCGATGTTCGAGGATGCCCGCGAGCCGATCGCGCTGGCCCTCGCCCAGGAGAAGAAGGTCACCGACCAGATCGTCGAGCTCGCCCGCACCGCGCGCGACGAGGGCGACTACCTCGGCGAGCAGTTCATGCAGTGGTTCCTGCAGGAACAGGTCGAGGAGGTTGCGACGATGACGACCCTGTTGACCGTGGCCGACCGTGCCGGTTCCAACCTCTTCAACCTCGAGGACTTCGTGGCCCGCGAGCTCAACTCGAAGGTGCGCGAGCCGCGCGGCAACGCCCCGCTCGCCGCCGGCGGTGCCATCTGATCGTTCCTCCATCCGGGGACAGCCCACCCGGAACGACGAAGGCCACCTCCCGCAGGAGGTGGCCTTCGTGCTGTCGTGAGCGGGTCAGCGCAGGGTGACCTGGCGGCTGCGCAGGCCGTCGCGCGACCGGCGCTCGGCGGCGGTGAGCGGTTCGTCCACGGCGAGGGCCTCGTCGAGGCGCTGCCCGAACTCGATGGTCGGGGTGACCCATTCGTCGGGGTGCTTCTCGCGGTCGAGGTCGAAGACCGGCACCAGCAGACCGTGGGTGCGGAACGAACCAGCGAACCGCGATCCCTCACCGAGGTGCAGACCGCCCGCCGCGTGCACGCGCGACAGCGCCGCCATCAGCGCGTCCTCGTCCTCGGGGCGCACCCAGCGCAGGTGCGCCTTCTCGCCCGGATCGACCCACCACGCGCCGCGGAGACCGTCGCCTTCGAGACGCGCGGACGGCAGCACGGCTTCGTTCGCGTGCTTGACGGTGTGCGCGATCTCGGCGCTCGGTTCGACACCGGCCGGGATCCACCAGTCGAAGTCGTTGTGGACGGTGATCGCCGGCACGGCTGCCGGGTCGATCAGCTCGGCCAACGGCGGGGTGTCGTCGTCGACACTCGCGACCTGCAGCGACGAGCCCGGCTCGGCCGTGTGCGCCCAGTACAGGGCCGCGGCCAGTTCACCCGCCGGGTCCGGGCCGAAGCCGGTGGCGAGCTGCAGGCCGACGTACGCGACCGGCTCACCGTTCTCCTCGCGGACCAGGGCCGCTACCCCGCCGGGGAGGATGGTCGCACCCACGACGCGACGGCCGTCCTCGGCCGCGGGCAGCTCCGCGAGGGCCGACGGCACGAACTCGCGCAGTGCCACGAGATCGCATTCGAAGGCGAGTCCTTCGAAGGGCCGGGACGTCGCGGCGGCCGCTGTTTCCCGCTCGAGTCGGCGCTGCTCGAGCTTCGCGGCGCGGTTGCTGCCGGGCTTGGGTCCGCTGTTTCTCTTGCTCTTCTTGGCCACGGCGTCAAACTACACGGCGACCCGTGTCGCGATGTCGAGGTCGCGGGACCGGGTGAGGGTGCTCACCGATCGAAGGCGGCGTCGAGCTGCAGCTTGGTGCGCCCGGGATGGTTGGTGGCGACCCACTCGACGCCCAGCTCGCGGCACAGTTCGACGTCGGCGGGGTCGTCGACGGTCCAGCAGTAGGTGGCCCGGCCCGACAGCGCAGCCCGGTCGACGAGATCGCGGTGCTCGCGCAGCGTCGCGATCGAGGGACCGACAGCGGTCGCGCCGACGGTGGTCGCGGCACTGCCGCGCAGGTAGCGCGAGGTCTCCCCCAGCAACACGGTGGGCAGCAGCGGCGCGGCCCGGCGGATGCGCCAGACGGCCCCCGCCGCGAACGACATCACCACCACCCGGGAGAAATCGGCCGATGCCGGGGTCGCGAGACCGAAGCGGGCCAGTTCGGCGAGCAGTTTGCTCTCCACGAGACCGCCGTAGCGGACGGGATGCTTGGTCTCGACGAAGACCTTCACCGGGACACTCGTGAAGTCCATGACGAGTTCGAGCAGTTGCCGCAGCGTGAGCAGGTCGGCGGGCTCGCCGGGGCGTCCGTAGTCGTACTGCGCGAGCTCGTCGAGGGTCATCTCGCTGACGACACCTGTGCCGTTCGAGGTGCGGTCGATCGTGCGGTCGTGCACGCACACGAGGTGACCGTCGCGGGTGAGCCGCACGTCGCATTCGACGCCGTCGGCACCTTCCTTCAACGCGAGCTCGTAGGCGCCGATCGTGTGTTCCGGGAGGGCGGCGGACGCACCGCGATGCGCGACGACCCGGGGATGCGCGCTGCGGGTCACGGCGCCACCGCCTCAACGCGCTCCTCGTCGTCCGCTCGTTCTCCGGCCGATTCCGGAGCGTCGTCCTGTTCTTCGCGGGCCTGTTCCTGCTCGCGCACGGCGGCGGGGACGATGGGCGCGATCGGCGACGAGGCCGGACCTGCCGCGTGGGTGAAGCGGCGACGGCGCAGCGGCCGTCCCCACAGGTCGGCGTCGTCGAACAGGCGCAGGACGTGCAGGGTCGACAGCGCGACGACCGTCCCGAGCGCCGCGAGGACGGCGGTGAGCAGGACGCCGTCGGCGCGGGCCTGCAGGGTGTCGCGCTGACGCCACGCGAGCAGCGCCACCATGAGCACACCGTTGACCACCCACAGCACCCACCAGGTGCGGATCGCGCGGAGCAACCGCGGGTCGCGGTCGGCGATCTCGGTGAGGAAGACACCGGGCATCGCGAGGTTGAGGCCCGGAACGACCAGCCCCGCGAGGATGGACAGCGGCGACCGCGACTCGGCGAGACCACGCTCGGCGTAGATGCGCCGGCGCAGGTCGATCAACCGCAATCCGGATGCGACCGCCGCGGCCAGCGCCACGACCGGCCCGACCACCTGGGTCGCCCACACCGCGGCATCCGACAACGCGAGCACGAGCGGGTCGACGAGACGGGTGCGGTTGTACAGCAACACTCCGTACCGGACGGCCTCGGCGACCGCCGCGAGACCGAAGACGACGGCGGTGCCGACGAGCAGCGTCGGCGCGAGGTCGGCGGCGGTCTCGGCGCGATCGGGTTCGACGGCCTCGTCCGGGAGCGGATCGAGCAGTCCCCAGCGGGGCATCTCACGATAGGACGGGGTCTCGGGAGCCGGACACCCGTGCGCAGGCGACGTCGGTTCGGTCGTCGGAGCACCACCCGCGGGTCGCGCGACCCAGCGGAAGTTACGGCGCGACGGAGGAACCGTCCCGTCGGGGGCGACGGGTGAGAGCAGCACACCGCGGCAGGCCGGGCACCACTGCCGCGGCTGATATGTCACCGACCAGCGATTCTCACAGCGCACACAGATCTGATAGGCCGACATCAATAGATCTTTGCCGGTTCGTCGCGCTCGGAGACGAGCGGGAGTCCGTGCTTCTGCCACGCCACCATGCCGCCCGCGACCTGGAAGGTCTCGTACCCGATGCGGGCCAGGTACTCGACCGCTCCGAGGGAGCGGCCGCCCTGCCTGCAGATCACGTAGATCTCGGCGTCGGGGTCGAGTTCCTCGATGTGGGCGGGCACGTCGGCGAGCGGAATGTGCAGCGCGCCGGGGGCGTGTCCGAGTTCCCATTCGTCGTCCTCGCGGACGTCGAGGAGGACGACCTCGTCGCCGAGTTCGGGTACCAGGTCGACCGACACGGTGGGCACGTCGGAAAAGCTCACGTCTCAATAGTGGCACGCGGCGTGAACGGATGTGGGTGTGGTCGTACCGATACTGTTCCGCAGGTGGGGCAGGTAGGTCTTCCACAACACTCCCCATCAACCCCATCCGCTGGAGTTATCCACAGTTTCCACAGGTTCATCAACAGGCCTATCCACGCATGGGGAATCACACTCGAGACATCTCACAGTGGACAAGCGCCCGCCGATGGCGCGCGCCGGGTCCGTCGCTGAAATGATCGGGTCATGGAATTACGCATCTTCACCGAACCCCAGCAGGGCGCCACCTACGACGACCTCCTCGCCGTCGCACAGACCGCGGAACGACTCGGCTACGGCGCGTTCTTCCGCTCCGACCACTACCTGGCCATGAACGCCGAGGGTCTGCCCGGACCGACGGACGCATGGATCACGCTGGCCGGTCTCGCCCGCGACACGTCGACGATCCGCCTCGGCACGCTCGTCACCTCGGCGACCTTCCGGTACCCCGGCCCGCTCGCAATCTCCGTCGCGCAGGTCGACGCCATGAGCGGCGGACGCGTCGACTTCGGATTCGGAGCCGGCTGGTTCGAGGAGGAGCACCTCGCCTACGGCATCCCCTTCCCCACGCTGAAGGAGCGGTTCGACCGCTTCGAGGAGTCCCTCGCGGTCATCACCGGCCTGTGGGACACCCCCGAGGGCGAGACGTTCTCGTACGAGGGCGAGCACGTGCGGATCGAGAACTCCCCGGCGCTGCCGAAGCCGTACCAGCGTCCCCACCCACCGATCGTCATGGGCGGCGCAGGCAAGAAGCGCACGCCGGCACTGGCGGCGCGCTACGCCGACGAGTTCAACGTGCCGTTCAAGTCGCTGGACGAGACGAAGGTCCTGTTCGAGCGGGTGCGCTCGGCCTGCCGGGATGCTGGACGCGACCCCGAGGAACTGACCTACTCGAACGCACTCGTGCTGTGCTGCGGCCGGGACGAGGACGAGATCGCGCGTCGCGCGGCACGGATCGGCCGTGAGGTCGACGAACTGCGGGAGAACGGACTCGCGGGCACGCCGCAGGAGTTGATCGAGAAGATCCGCACCTTCGCCGAGGCCGGGACGCAGCGCATCTACCTGCAGGTCCTCGATCTCGCCGATCTCGAGCACCTCGAACTGGTGGCGAACGAGGTCATGCCCGCCGTCGCGGATCTCTGACGCGCAGGCGGTGCTTGCAGTCCTAGCCGGGTCAGTGGCTGCTGGTGGAGCCGAGGAACGCTTCGATGTCCCGGCTCCACTCGCGGCTGCGCCGCACCTCGAGACGCCAGTGCGCGAGGGCGAACAGCCCGGCCGCGGCGGCGGCGGAGAACGTCCACAACCACACCCCGGACAGCACGGCGGTGAACTTCGCGGCGGAGGTGGTCAGCGGGGGCTGCGTGTATTCGCCGGTGCTCCCCTCAACCCAGACCTGCACCTCGCTGCCCGCGGTCGCGAGACTGTCCACCTGGACGAGCGCGTGACGCGTCTCGTCGCCCCAACCCCAGGTCGCGGGGGCCGAGGAGATCTTCACGGTCTCGCCCCATCCGGAGGAGTCGCTCAGGGCATCGGCGTCGAGGACGGCCGTGACGCTGACACGTTCGGCATTCTGCTTCTCGGAGAGTTCGAGCTGGGAGCTCCACATGGTGGCGGACACCCACACCGCGACGGGGATCAGGATCGCCATCACGGCGATCATGAGGGTGAAGCAGCGCGCCTCGAGCTTGTCGGTGCGACGCACGAGCGGATCCCGCCTGCGCAGACTTCGCCGTGTACGCCGCAGATACCCCGCTCTGGTCGTCATGTCGGCAAGCCGTCCCTTTCCCCCTCTGGAATGATCCCTTCTTCCAGAATGCGTCCGCCTTCGGGGAAGTTCAAGGAACGCCAACGCATCTCACACTCGCACTGCGAGCGGAGATGTGGTGCGCGACACCGTCGAACCCTGAGGCCCGACGCTCTCTCAGGCGCCGAGGCCCACCGGGCAACTCACGCCGGTGGCGTGGACGGGGCAGTAGCCGTTGGGATTCTTCGCGAGGTACTGCTGGTGGTAGTCCTCCGCGTAGTAGAACTGCGTGAGCGGGGCGATCTCCGTGGTGATCTGCCCGTATCCGGCGTCGGCCAGTCGCTTGCCGAACGCTTCGGCCGTGGCCTCGGCGACCTCGATCTGCGTCTCGTCGTGGGTGTAGATCGCCGAGCGGTACTGGGTGCCGTGGTCGTTGCCCTGCCGCATGCCCTGGGTGGGGTCGTGGTTCTCCCAGAACTGCTGCAGGATGTGTTCGTAGCCGATCACCTTCGGGTCGAAGACGACGAGCACCACCTCGGTGTGCCCGGTCCGGCCGGAACACACCTCCTCGTAGGTGGGGTTGGGGGTGTAGCCGCCGGAATAGCCGACCGCGGTCGAGTAGACGCCGTCGAGCTGCCAGAACTCCTTCTCGGCGCCCCAGAAGCAACCCATGCCGACGACTGCGGCCTGCAGGCCCTCGGGGAAGGGGGGAACGATGCGGTTGCCGTTGACGTAGTGGGTCTCGGGGACGGGCAGCGGTTCGGCGCGACCGGGGAGCGCGTCCTCGCGCGTCACCATCTGCGACTTCGAACCTGCACGGGCGAGGATCTCGTCGAACCAGGACATGACCCGATGCTACGCGCGGGTCGGAGCGACAGTCCGTTCGTCGGAAGCGACCTGCTTCGGCGCGAGCCAGCGGCTCTTGATCCAATGCGCAGCCGGAACCTCGACGCTGCGGTACAGCACCTCGGCGACGAGACCGCAGCCGATCAGCAGCAGCACGATCGCCGCGGTCGTGCCGACGATGCCCACGGTGTTCTCGTAGATCCGGTACATCACGAGGGTGTGGGTCAGGTAGATGCAGTAGCTGCGGGTCGCGACCCAGGAGACGACGGTCGAGCGCGCGAGGCGCCCGTCGTACCGCGCGACCAGCACGATCGCCGCGAAGACCACCGTCACCGTCCACAGATAGCGGCTGCCCGACCAGTAGACGTTGATGTCCGTGGCCATCACGATCACCGCGATCTGCGCGAACATCGCCGCCAGCAGGGCGCGCAGCGAAATCAGGCCGGCCCAGCCGAAGTACACGATCTGCCCCAGGAACAAGGTCGGCAGCGTCGACGCGATCTTCGACAGGAACGGCACCGTGTACGGCTCGGGCACGTACAGGTTGTAGAGGAGCACCAGCATGCACAGCACGGCGCCGAGCATCGGCACCGCCACCGGCGCCGTCCGCAGCAGCGACCGTCCCGCCACGCACCACAGGTAGAACGAGATCTGTGCGGCGAGCGTCCACACCACGCCGAGCACGATCACCTGTGGTTTCAGGAAGAACGCAGCCAGGAAGAAGGACAGGAACGCCTCGGAGACCGACACCGTGGTGTGGCCGCTGAAGGTGCCGTTGATGCCGAGCCACACGAGCACGACCGCGGCGAGGATCGCCACCCAGAAGGCCGGCAGGAGCCGCGCGGCCCGGGCGATGAGGAACTTCCGGCGGTCCTGCCGGATCGCGGACCGGGTGACGAGCATGCCCGTGAGCATCATGAACGCCGTCACCCCGACGGACGACAGGTGCTGGTTGAGGCCGGCGCCCTTGACGAGTACCTCGTAGGTGAGGTCGATGCCCCACCAGCCCGTCCCGAGGTCGTCGATCAGGTAGAAGGCGATGTGGGAGTAGAGCACGGCCGCGACCGCGACGAACCGGACGACATCGACGCCCGGCAGATCCACACGCGGTGCATCGGCCCCGCGTGTCGGTTCGTTCAGGAAGGGCCGAAACACGCGCCAATGTTAAGGTCCCGTTCACGCAGCCGTTGCCGATGGTCCCGATATCCGACTGTTTGCGCTGGTGAGAGCTATTTTCCGGACGCGTGGGCCGTTCCGGGTGCTCTCCGACACAGTCGCGGTCCGATCGTGTCCGCATTACGGGGAATGTTGCGGACGGTGTAGTTATGGACTTGGGTGGAAACCCGAGAAGGTACGGAATAACTGCACGGGCCGGACGGCCCGGTGAAGAAGGGACCCTTCGTGGCTGAATACACACTTCCGGACTTGCCCTACGACTACGCAGCGCTCGAGCCGCACATCTCGGCGAAGATCATGGAGCTGCACCATTCGAAGCACCACGCCACCTACGTCGCCGGTGCGAACACCGCTCTCGAGAAGCTGGCCGAGGCCCGCGAGAACGGCACCATGGCGGCCCAGGCGACCAAGCTCGAGAAGGACCTCGCCTTCCACCTGGGTGGTCACACCAACCACTCCGTCTTCTGGAACAACCTCTCCCCCGAGGGTGGCGACAAGCCCGAGGGTGAGCTCGCTGCTGCGATCGATGACGCCTTCGGTTCGTTCGACAAGTTCCGCGATCACTTCTCCGCGAACGCGAACTCCATCCAGGGCTCCGGCTGGTCGATCCTCGCGTGGGATTCGATCGGACAGCGTCTGATCATCGTCCAGCTGTACGACCAGCAGGGCAACATCCCGATCGGCCTGACCCCGCTGCTCATGCTCGACATGTGGGAGCACGCCTTCTACCTGCAGTACCAGAACGTCAAGGCCGACTACGTCAAGGCCTTCTGGAACATCGTCAACTGGGCGGACGTGCAGGCTCGCTTCGAGCGCGCTCGCACCGCCACCTCGGGCCTGATCGTCTAGTACGGATCGGGCATACAGGTCGCGAGACCGACAGCGAGGGCGCCGGGACACCGGCGCCCTTCGTCGTCTCCGGGCCTGGTCTTTCCTATCCGCTACAGGACTCGCTATCCGCCGCAGCAATTGCCGAGGCGGATAGCAAGAGGTGTAGCGGCAGTGCTGGCACTCGACACCTCTTGTGTGCCAACGAAGAAAACGGGCATTCTCCCCTTACCGACCGAGAGGGAGGAGTGGGATGAACGCCGAGGAACACAGCCGCATCGAGCTGTCCGCATTCCAGTCCGCCGGGTCGCTTCGAGGTTTCGTCGTCTCGGGCAGATGGCCCGCGACCACCCGCGAATGGGCCCAGGTGCTGGCGATGACGGTGCGGATCGCGTCGCTGCCGGGACTGCTGCCCACCTCGACGGTGTTCGGGGTCAAAGAAGAACTGCCCGACGACCCCGAGCCCGGAACCGTGGGCCTCGTGGTCGCCGAAGGTCCGGTGCTCGGCGAGCGTGCCGTGCAGCCCGGACGGTTCGCCGAGCATCAGCCGCCGGCACTGATCATGCTGCATCCGCCGTCGGAGACGACGCCGTCACTGCCGGAGAACGCCGGCGCCGCCTCGGGCTGCGTGCTGCTCCCCGGGATCCCACATCTCGGGCTCGAGCATCGCGCCGCGTGGGTCGAGGCCGAACCGGACGGCACGGTGACGGCACTGGTCAGCAAGGTGGGAGTGGATCCGGGCAACGACCCCGACACCGCGATTCTGGCCATGCTGCTCGCTTCGTGAGGGCGCCCTGAAAACGAGAGTTCGGTTCTCCGAAAGTTAGCATTGCCTTTACAGAATTCGGTTCGCCGGGCTAACGTTGTCGTCGGCGAAGGGGAGTAGCCCCCAATCGCAGGGTCGACATACTGGCGGCGCCCGACAACGGCACTGCCCGGCCCCGCGGACCGGATCATCCTCCGGTGGGCGAGACCTTCGGCCGCTGGTCGCACCGTGCGTCCGGCGTCCGGAGGAAGCCCCGTTTCCTCCATACGAAAGGAGGAAACGCATATGTGGTCCGCGCTCGTCTTGTCCTTCGCAGTCGTCTTCGTCGCCGAACTCGGCGACAAATCCCAGCTCATGGCGATGACCTTCGCCCTGCGGTATCGCTGGTGGGTCGTCCTGTCGGGGATCCTGTTCGCGACCACCGCGGTGCACCTCGTGTCAGTGGCTGTCGGGCACTATCTGGGTGTCGCGATCCCCGCGACCGCCATCTCCATCGTCGGCGGCATCGCCTTCCTGATCTTCGGCGCGTGGACGCTGCGCGGCGACTCCCTCGACGACGACGAGCAATCCAAGGCCGGACGCGTCGCGCGCTCCGCCTTCCTCGCCGTGACCTCGGCGTTCTTCCTCGCCGAACTCGGCGACAAGACGATGCTCGCGACCATCACGCTCGCGACCGACAACAACTGGGCCGGGGTGTGGATCGGGTCCACCGTCGGCATGGTCGCCGCCGACGCGCTGGCCATCGTCATCGGTGCCGTGTTCGGCCGGCATCTTCCCGACAACGCCATTCGCTACGGTGCTTCCGCCCTGTTCTTCGGCTTCGGCGCGTGGATGCTCGGCGACGGCCTGTTCCCGGCGACCGGCGTCGTCGGACCGATCGCCGGCGCGGTGGCCCTGCTGCTGTCCGTCGCCGCGATGGTGGTCGTCCGCCGGCGCGCCCGCCGTATCACGGAGGACGAGGCCCCGGCGCTCATGCGTCCCTGATCACCGTCCCGAACAGTGTCTTTCCACTCTGCACAGGAGTATGCTTGCCGATAGGCAAATAAATTCGGAGGTGGTTCCATGTCTGAACTCACGGACAGCACCCCTCGATCCGAAACTCCTCCGTTCGACGCGGAAGACGTCCATCGTCTGCGTATCGCGATCGGACGGATCTCCCGCCGCATGGGCATGTTCGCCTCGGAGGAAGGGCTGACGCGTTCGCAGTCGACCCTCCTCACGACCGTCGCCCGCCACGAGACGATCGGAGTCCGCGACCTCGCGGAGATCGAAGGGCTCAACCCCACCATGTGTTCGCGCATGGTGGGCAAACTCGAAGACGCCGGGTTGCTCACCCGGTCCCCCGACACCGACGACAAGCGTGTCGTCCGCGTCCACATCACTCCCGCCGGTGCCGCACTCTCGGCGGAACTGCGCGACCGCCGCACCGCCCTGTTCGCCCGTCACCTCACCGAACTGAGCGACCGGCACCTCGAAGCTCTGCACGACGCACTGCCCGCCCTCGAGGCACTCTCGCAGCGCGTCGCCGATTCACCGCGCCCCTCCGCCGAGAGGGGTCGCCCGTGACAATGCTCGCCGACATCAGAGGACAGACCTTCGCCGCCCTGCGCGGCCCCAACTTCCGCCTCTACATCAGCGGCCAGGCCGTCTCGCTCATCGGCACGTGGATGCAGACGGTCGCGCAGTCGTGGCTCGTCCTGCAGCTCACCGGCTCCGCGACCGCCATCGGCATCGTGCTCGCACTGCAGACCGTGCCGATGCTGCTACTCGGCCCCTACGGCGGCGTGGTCGCCGACCGCTCCGACAAACGCCGGCTCATGATCGGGTTGCAGACCCTCATGGGTGTGCAGGCCCTGATCCTGGGGCTGCTCGTCGTCACCGACACGATCGCCCTGTGGCACGTCTACGTCCTGGCGGTCGCGCTCGGCCTCAACCAGTGCTTCGAGAACCCCGCCCGACAGTCGTTCATGCTCGAACTGGTCGGTCCGGAGGATCTGCGGAACGCCGTGAGCCTGCAGTCGGTCCTCGCCTCGTGCTCCCGCATGATCGGCCCGGCCGTCGCCGGCCTGGTCATCGCCGCGGGCGGACTCGGCGTGTGCTTCCTGCTCAACGCCGCGAGCTTCGTCGCCGTCGTCACCTCCTTGCTGCGACTCGACGTCTCCCGGCTCCAGCGCTCCCCCGCCGCCGCCCGCGCGAAGGGACAGCTGCGTGAGGGTTTCGCCTACGTCCGCAGCACGCCCGACCTGGCCGTCCCGCTGTCGATGATGGCGCTCGTCGGATGTCTGGCCTTCGAGTTCCAGGTGGTTCTGCCGGTCCTGGCCGACCACACCTTCGCTGCCGGTGCGGGGGCCTACGGCTTCCTCACCGCCGCGATGGGCGCCGGATCGGTGGTGGGGGGCCTCGCCGTCGCCACCTGGGGTCGCACCGGAACCCGGCCGCTGATCCTCACCTCCCTCGCGTTCGGCATCGCCATGGCGGTCGCCGCCGCGGCCCCGAACCTGACCACGCTCATCGTGCTCATGGTGATCGTGGGCGCACTGAGCGTGACGTTCACGTCCACCACCAACAGTTCGCTGCAACTCGCCTCCGCGCCGACGATGCGCGGACGGGTGATGGCCCTGTGGTCGGTCGCCTTCCTCGGCTCCACGGCCATCGGCGGTCCCATCGCCGGATGGGTCTGCGAGCAGTGGGGTGGCCGGGCCGGATTGCTGCTCGGTGCCGTCGCGTGTCTCGTCGCCGCGGCGATGGGAGTCGTCGCACTGCGCCGCCGGACCGCGACCCCCGCGGAACCCGCGGCCGTGACCGGTTAGGGTTCGTGACGAACGACACTCACACGCCGTAGGGCTCTGTGAGAGAACCCGACGGAGTCGGACTCGGTGCCAACGAGCCCGAACCCGTCGGGTTCACGCAGCCCTCGGCTCGGGACAGGAGATACGAACAGTGGAGATTCAGGGATCCGCCGCACTGGTGACCGGCGCCGCATCCGGTCTCGGCGCCGCAACCGCACGCCGTCTCGCCGACGCCGGAGCCACCGTCTTCGGCCTCGACCTGCAGCAGTCCATCGACCGCGTCGGCGATGCCGCACCCGCGGGTGTCACGCTCCTCGCCACCGACGTGACCAGCGGCGACGAGGTGCAGGCCGCCGTCGACCGCATCGTCGAGTCGGGTGTTCCGCTGCGCATCGTCGTCAACTGCGCCGGTGTCGGCTGGGCCGGCCGCATCCTGTCGAAGAACGGCCCGCACGACCTCGAGCTGTTCCGCACGGTCATCACCGTCAACCTGCTCGGCACCTTCAACGTCATGCGCCTCGCGGCCGACGCGATCTCCAAGACCGAGACGGTCGACGAGTCGGGTCAGCGCGGCGTCGTCATCAACACCGCCTCGGTGGCGGCGTTCGAGGGCCAGATCGGTCAGATCGCGTACTCCGCGTCGAAGGGTGGCGTGCACGGCATGACCGTTCCCGCCGCACGCGACCTCGCGCAGTTCGGCATCCGCGTCAACACCATCGCCCCCGGCATCGTCGACACCCCGATGCTCGCCGGTGTCACCGAGGAGTACCGCAAGGGCCTCGAGGCCGGTGTGCCGTTCCCGTCGCGGCTCGCCCAGCCCGCCGAGTACGCGCAGCTCGCGCAGATGATCGTCGAGCACGACTACCTCAACGGTGAGACCATCCGCATGGATGGCGCGCTGCGCATGGCGCCGCGGTAACCCTTCCTCCGGTAACCCCGCCTCTTCCGTGCGCGTTTCCGGCAGTTCCGGCTGCCGGGAACGCGCACATGCGTTAGACCGGACCCATGCGGATCGTTCTCGCCGTGGTGCTCGTCGTCGCGCTCGTCGGCGTCGCCGGGTGGGCGCTGCAACGACGCCTGATCTACCTGCCCGACAGCTCCAATCCCCCGTCCGCCGCGACCGTCCTGCCCGGTGCGGAGGACGTCGTGCTCACCACCTCCGACGGTCTCGCGCTCGACGCCTGGTTCGTGCCCGGTCGCGCTCCCGACGGCCCCGGAGCCGGCTTCACGGTTCTCCTCGCTCCCGGTAACGGCGGCAACCGACTCGGCCGCGTCGACACCGCCGCCGACCTCGCCGCGGCGGGTTTCTCGACGCTCCTGTTCGACTACCGCGGGTACGGCGGCAATCCCGGCGCCCCCACCGAGGAGGGTCTCGCCGCCGACGCCCGCGCGGCCCTCGAGCATCTCCGTTCACGCGACGACGTCGACCCCGCCCGGGTGCTGTACTTCGGGGAGAGCCTCGGCTGCGCCGTGGTCACCGCGCTCGCCGTCGACGAACCTCCCGCCGGGATGCTGCTGCGCTCGCCGTTCACCGATCTCGCCGCCGTGGCCCGGCACCACTATCCCTTCGTGCCCGCCGCACTGTTGAAGGACGAGTTCCCCGTCGCCGAACTCGTCGGCCACATCGACGTGCCGATCACGGTCGTCTACGGCACCGCCGACAGCATCGTCCCGCCGGCCCAGAGCTCGGCAGTCGCCGATGCCGCCCGATGGCTGCACGAGCGGGTCGAGCTCGACGGTCTCGAACACAACGATCCGCCGATGTTCGGCGCGCCCGTGGTGGACGCACTGATCCGGCTCAGAGCAGGCCTGTGAGCCTGGCGGAGCCGTCGACGAGGAATCTCACCAGATCGGGATCGGGTTGCACCTTCGCGGCCGACCCGTGCAGGTACAGGCCGCCGACGACGAAGGACGACGAGTCGCGGATCGGGACGGCCAGCGCCGCCCTGCCCAGCCGGGTCTCCTGGCACTCCTTCGCGTAACCGGACGAGATGATGTCGCGCAGCTCCCGCGCCAGCGACTCGCGCTCGCACATCGTGAACTCGGTGAGCCGGCGAAACTCGGCATCCGGAGCCGCCCCCGGCACGTGTGCCAGCATCAGCTTGCCGATGGCATTGGCGTGCAACGACTTCGACAGCGTGGTGATGGCGACGATCTCGTGGTCCGGATCCTGGTCGACGAAGCGGAGCCGGCTCCCGGCGAAGGACGCGACGTGCAATCCGAAACGCGTGCACCCCCGCAGGTCCTCCATCACGTCGTGGAGCGACTCGGACGGGGTGGATTCCGCTGCGGCCTGGGCGAGTTCGGCGGTGCGACGACCGAGCGCGAAACCCGACAGGTCGGGGACACGCACGAGATAGCCGTCCGCCACGAGCAGGTTCAGCATCCGGTAGGCGGTGGCGGGAGGCACTCCGGCGAACGCGGCGATCTCCTTGGCGGTGGTGCCGGGACCGAGCTGTGCGACGGCCTCGAGCATCCCCAGCGCCTTCTGCACGGCGTGGGGTTGTCGTCCTCCGAAAGTAGTCTCGGAGGACCGGATCGGCACGTGGGCGGTCACATCCGCTCCTCCTGTATGCCCCCCGTGACGATCCGCGGCCGCCCGTGCTCGTCGAGGACCAGTGTCCCCGCACCCGGCAGCAGATCCGAGGTCTCGACGGTGTCGAATGCTCCGATCGTCGCGAGGCTCTGCGGGCGGAGCCGGCGCAGCACCGCGCGCCAGACGGGTCCCGACACCAGGAGCGCGACGAGCGCCACCGGCACGACGAGCAGCGAGTGCGTGACCCCGTCGACGGCCGTGGCCACCAGCAGACCACCACCGAGCAACGCGACGAACACCGCCGCGACCCGCGTCCACGTGGTGTCCTCACCGATGCGGTGCAGGAACCGCAGGGATGCCACCGCGACCAGCGTGTACGCCGCGACCAGCGCGACCTCGACGACACCGTCGAAGACGGACGAATCCGCTTCCGCCACCAGGGTGTACAGGACGGCACCCGCGACACTCACCGCGACGAACGTCGTCACCGCGAGGTAGGGGGTGCGCAGGGTGCCGTGTACGCGGGCCAGAGCGGACGGCAGCACCCGTTCGACACCCATCGAGTACAGGAGCCTCGAGCCTGCCTGTGCGCAGCCGAGTGTCGACGCGAACCACGAGCACGCCATGCCCGTCTTCACGGCGAGCACGACCGCCCACGACGCACCGGAGTCGACACCGTCGAAATACGCTCCGATGATGAGCGATCCACGCCCTGTCAGCGAGGCGACGGCCGTGAAGACGAACAGCGCCCCGACGACGAGAGGGGTGATCAGCACCGTCCGGCTGACCGTGACGAGCGGCCGACGGGCCTCGGGCCCGAAGAACGCCGCGCTCTCGAATCCGGCCATGGACAGGACGGTCATGAGCGCCAGGAAGGGCAGCAGGCTCAGCGGTGAGACCGGCAGTTCGCTTGTCGTCGTTCCGCCCGCCGGCGCGACCAGCATCGTCGCGACGATCAGTACCAGCGAACACGTTTCGACGAGCAGGATCGCGCGGGTCGCGAACCGCACGCCGCGGATCGCGATCAGGGCGACGACCCCACCGAGCACCGCCGCCGTCACCAGCCACGGTCCCGTCCCCGGAAGATTCAGTCCCACAAGCTCACCGAGATCCAATACTGTGCGTGCTCCCTGGGCCAGCACGGAGATCGAGATGCCGAGATATCCGACGATGAGCGCCGTGCCCGTCACGAGCGCCGCGCGCGTACCGAGTCCCTGGAAGACGAAACTGTAGAGCGAACCCGCCGCGGCCAGGCGTCGCGTGAACTGCGTGATGCACCATGCGACCAGCACGACGACGCCGGTCGTCGCGGCGATGGTGAGCACACCCCCGAGTCCCGGAGCGCTCACGGTCATCCACAGGGCGATGAACACCATTCCGGTTGCGGGAGCGATCGTCGACAGCGACTGCCCGATCAGATCGAGCTGGGACAACTGCCGGCGGCCGAGCGCATGCAGGGGTGAGCGCACGTGATCCCCGATGGGTTCCGCGTCCTGCGCGCGGTCGATCGCCGCCCGGAGTGCTGACGTCACGGCCGTGGTCCTTTCACTGGATTCGTCCGGACGCTAACCCCGTTCTGTTACAGCCGCATTACCTGCGCGAACACGACGTGCCGTCCAAGTGGGAATCCGCTCGCAGAGGCGATGCGAGGTGCATCACGCCACCGCCTTCCGCGCGGACTCGGGCGAACGCAAAACCCCACGTCGCCGAGCCCCGACGTCCCTGAATTCGAAGGCTCGCGTTCTCGTTCAGGGTGTCCCCGTTCGTTTCTCCGGCGTCGCACGCCCGACTCGAGACCGCAGCAGGATGTGTCCATCCCCACCTGCGAGGGATCCGCCGGGACCTCGACGAGGTCCCGAAGCGAAACGGAAGGAGTGGTCGCACACATGCTGTGGGTGCTGATCGCATCGATCGTCGGAGGCACGCTGTTGCTCGCCGGCATCCCCAAGACCCGGGACCGCCAGGGTCTGCTGCGCACGGTGCGCGGGTACAAGCTGCTGCCTGCGCCGCTCGAGGACGCGGTGTCGTTCGCGCTGCCGTGGGCCGAGATCGTCCTCGGTGCCGCGCTCATCACCGGCATCGCCGGACGATGGGCGGCCGCAGGCGCCGCACTGCTGTTCCTGTGCTTCTTCGGCGGCCTGACGATCAACCTTCTCCGAGGCCGTCGTGACCTCGACTGCGGCTGTTTCGCATTCGATTCCCACGACATCCCGCGGATCGGGTGGTTCCACGCGGTGCGGGCCGGTGCGTTCGTGCTCGTCTCCGCAGCCCTGGCCCTCGTTCCCGCCGGCGCACCGTCGCTCGCCGAGCACCTCCTCGCCGTCGCGCTCGCCGCACTGGTGCTGGTCGTGGTCGTCACCGCGGTGCAGTTGCGGTCGATCGTGCATCCGGGCCGACGCCCGGTCGACGACCACCTGACGAAGGCCTCGATCGAACTTCGTGCCGCCTCGCCCTTCTCGCGGTACTGACACATCCGAACGGAGAAATCTGTGAACACCTTCCTGCTGATCGCGGTCATCGTGCTGGCCGTCGCCGTCGCGGCACTGTTCCTCATGCTGCTCGCCCTCGCCCGCGAGATCGGGCGCGTGCAGGTGCGTCTCGGCCCCCTCGGCGCCCGGATGATGGACACCGGCCCGAAGATCGATCAGGTCGCTCCGAGCTTCCGCGGCCTGCAGGACCACCTCGGCCGCGAGGTCGGCGTCGGTGGCCACCGCGACAAGGCGCAGCTGCTGCTGTTCACCGCGCCGTCGTGCTCGACCTGCAAGAGCCTGCTGCCCGGCGTCAAGGCGATGGCGAAGGCGGAGAAGGACCTCGAGGTCGTCATCATCTCCGACGGCACGCCCGAGGAGCACCAGAGTTTCCTTGCCGGTTCGGGTATCGGTGCCGAGCTCAGCTACGTCGACGCCCGCGATGTGGGCATCGCCTACCAGGTGGGCACCACTCCGTACGGCGTGATCCTCGACGAGCACGGCAAGATCCAGGCCAAGGGCCTGTGCAACCACATGGCGCAGGTCGAATCCCTCCTCAACGCACTCGAATCCGGCACGCCCTCGCTGCAGCACCTGCACGAGGCAGCCAAGACTCGCGCCGCAGCCGGTCTGTGATCTGCGAGCGCCGACCGCCCCGTCGGTACGGGCGGAATCTCATCCCCTTCTCGAGATCGGAGTACGTCGTTGGACCTCAGACCCTCATCCGGGGAACCGGAGATGCACGAGAATCGATATCCGGTGGACGAAGCCACCGTCAAGGAACAAGCCGAATGGATGGCCGGCCGCGGCGGATCCTTCATCGGCCGCACCGGCCGCAGGATGTCCGAGCGGGTCTCCCGCCGTTCGGTGATCAGCAAGATCGGCCGGTGGACCATGGGTGTTTCCGGTGTGGCACTGATCAGTTCGCTGCCCGTCACCCGCACTGCGCTGGCGCAGGAGCCGCCGGCTCCGACCCCCGCCGAACCCGAACCGCTCGTTCCGGTCTACGACGGCAAGGACCCCGCCGAGTGCGAGTACTGGCGCTGGTGCAACATGGACGGCACCTCGTGCGCGGCCTGTAACGGCGGCGGTGTCACCACCTGTGCGCCGGGAAGCCGTCCCGGAGCGGAGTTCTGGGTTGGATGCTGCACGCATCCCGACACCGGTAAGACCTACCTGATCGCCTACTACGACTGCTGTGGTGCACCGTCGTGCTCGAACGCCTTCTGCGGTGAACCCGACATGCAGGCCATCATGTACAACCCGGTCTCGGGCAGCTTCGACCAGGAGATCATCTGGTGCGTGTCCGACGAATCCCAGTCGTACACCTGCACGATGGCACCGATCATCGGTGAGGACTGCCAGACCCGTCCCGCCGCACGACCGAAGGTGGGCGCCGGATCATGAAGCGCACCCAACGGGCGGTCGCCGCGACCGTCCCGCTCGCTCTCGCACTGTCCCTCGCGGCGTGCTCGAGCGACGACGACTCCTCCTCCGCGGCGGGCGAGGTCACCTACCCGACCGTCCCCTACACCACTCCCGGTGAGGGCATCTCCCTCGGTCACGACGATCAGGAGATCGGCGACACCATCCCGGAACCCGTGCATGTCTCGGAGATCCAGCCCGCGAGCGAGAACGACCTGCTTGCGGTCCTCCGGACTCCGGGCGGGCTCGAGATCGGTGTGAACGTCCTCGACCCGGTCACCGGTGTCGCGGGCAGTCGCATCGTCGTGGGTCCCGGCATCTGGGATCCGGTCATCCACGGGTTCGTCGGCGAGAGTTCCTCGGACCCAGCGGTTCTCGCCGCCGAAGTGTGGCGGCCGCGCGGTTCGCGCGGCCAGGCCGACTTCACCGTCACCACCTACTCGGGCGACCTGCTCGAGCCGGACGAGATCGAACTGCCCGACTACGCCCGCGCGCACTCGCGTCCCGGGTCCAGTGCCGTCACCTCGGACGGGAAGTACTTCGTGACGTGGGACGACGGCCTGTACGGCGTCCGCGTCGTCGATCTCGAGGCCGGCAAGGAGAGCGGCGCGCTGCAGATCATCGGGTGCGGTCCGTTCACCTGGCTCGTCGACCACAAGCTCTACAGCGTGTGCGAGGACACCCGCGAGCTGATCCAGATCTCCATCGACGATGCCGGTGTCCCCACCGAGACGGCGCGCACGAAGGTGCTGCCCGACGACTTCGTCAGCAACCGCAAGGTGACCTGGGCCGCGGACGCGAAGAAGGCACTGCTCGTCGGCGCGACCGGCGACGTCTTCGTCTTCGACTTCTCGAACGGTCTGCCGGAGGATCCCGTCGCTCCCATCGGGAACGCCGGACAGGACGGCGGCCGCTTCGCGGAGAACGCCATCAACAACACCGGCGACCGGATCGCGATCGAGTACACCGACAGCGAGATCCATCCGCACTCCGCGCGCGGTGGCGACATCGTCACGATCGAGCTGTTCGACGCGACCGGCCTCGCTCCGATCCGCACCCTCGATCTCGCGGCACTGGGGATGACGGACATCGCGTCCATGGCCTTCTCCGTGGACGGATCGATCCTGTATGTGGTCGGTTCGGGCCCCGAGGTCGACGGCGAGTCGGCCCAGCGCATCGTCGGTGTCTCGGCGAGCGACGGCACCGAGGTCAGTGCCGCCGAGGTCACCGGCACCGTCGACGACATCCGTTCGCTCCTGACCCCGCAGGTGATCCGATGACACGACCCGGTTCCGGGCTCGTGCTCGCTCGCCGACGCTTCCTCCGCCTGGGCACCCTCGGTGTCGGGGCGGTGGGGCTCGGCGCGCTCGGGTTCGGTGCCACCGCCTGCAGCTCCGGTACGTCCGGACAGGAGGCGGTGGCCACCGAGCTCGACTACATCCGTCCCACCGATCCCGAGGTGGCCGCGGCCGAGGCGGCCCGCGCCACCTCGGGGGCGACGGCAGCCTTCGCGCTCGCTGCGGGGGTGGGCGCCGTGGACCTCGGTGGGCGGATCGTGAACACGTGGACCTACGGCGGGGCCGCCGTCGCACCCGAGCTGCGGTTGTCGAAGGGCGACCGGGTGCGGGTGTCGGTGGACAACGGGCTTCCGCAGGAGACCACGCTGCACTGGCACGGCATCCGGATCCGCAACGACATGGACGGTGCGGCTCCGGTCACGCAGGAACCGATCGGCGCCGACGGTGGCCGGTTCGAATACGACTTCATCGCACCCGATCCGGGCACCTACTGGTACCACTCGCACAGCGGACTGCAGGCCGACCGTGGTCTGTTCGGGGCTATGATCATCGAGGACCCGAACGACGCCACCGGCGCGGACGCCGACGCGGTGCTCGTGCTCGACGACTGGGTCGACGGTCTGGGCACCACCCCCGACGCGGTCCTGGCCGCGCTCAACCCGCAGGTCGCCGGGCACGGTCATGCCGGGCACGGCTCGGGGCCGGCCGAGTACACGGACGCCGATGCCTCGGTGGCGCAACAGATCACGTCGGCGGGCCACGGGGACTCCGTCCCGCTCGGCGGCATGACCCAGCACATCGCGTACCCGCTGCACCTGATCAACGGGCGTCCGCCGAACGATCCCGCCGTGGTGGAAGCCGCTGCGGGGCAACGGTTGCGTCTACGGGTCGTCAACGCGGCCGCGGAGACGCCCTACCGTTTCGCCGTGGCCGGTCACGAACTGACCGTCGTCGCCGTGGACGGCTTCGACGTGCAGCCGACGACCGCCGACACCGTGATCCTCGGCATGGCGCAGCGGGTGGACGTGCTCGTCACAGTGCGTTCCGGTGCGTGGCCGATCGTGGCGAAGGTCGAGGGGCGCGACGGCTACGCGTCGACCGTGCTGCGGTCCCACGACGCGGTGCCGATGTCGAACCCCGATGTGGGATGCGACATTCCGGAGCTGAACGGGCGACTCGTAACCGAGAGCGAACTGCGGCCCGCCGAATCGGTACTGCTCGAGAAGCGGGACGTCGACCGCGACTACCGCGTCGAGCTGATCCAGGCCGGCGACCGCTACGTGTGGGGCATGGCCGGCCCCGACGCCGGCCGACTGGTGATGAAGGAGGGTGAACGGATCCGGATCACGATGGTCAACTCGTCGCCGATGTGGCATCCCATGCACACCCACGGCCACACCTTCGCCGTACCGGGTTACGGCGGTCTGCGACGCGACACCGTCAACGTGCTTCCGGGGACCGAACTCGCCATCGAGTTCGACGCGGACAATCCGGGCGAGTGGATGTTCCACTGTCACAACGCCTATCACTTCGAGGCAGGAATGACCGCGAATCTGCGGTACATCCGGTGAGGACGAGATATGAAGAAGTTTCTTTCCGCGGTCGCGGGCACGACACTCGCGATGGGACTGCTGACCGGATGCGGCAGTGCGGACGCCGACGAACCCGCGGTCGTCATCGAGGTCTCCAACATGTCGTACAGCCCCGCATCGGTCACCATCGAGAAGGGCCAGACCGTGCAGTGGCACTTCGACGACTCGGGACTGCCGCACGATGTGGCGGGCGACGGACCGCTCGAAGGTGACCTGAAGAGCGAACTGCTCACCGAGGGCACCTACGAGTACACCTTCGACGAGGCCGGCACGTTCACCTACCACTGCACGCCGCACCCCGCGATGGTCGGCACGATCATCGTCGAATGATGCGGATCCGGTGGGGGGTGGCCGCGTTCGCGATGCTGGCCGCGACCTGGTGTGCCGGCTCCCCCACCGGGCCGGACGCGGAGATCGTCGTGCGCGACGTGCACTTCGCGCCGGTGGACGTGACCGTACCGGTGGGCGGCACCGTCCGGTGGACGTTCGACGACGGCGGGGTCCTGCACCACGTCGGATCGGAGGGCGAGTTCGACAGCGGCATCATCCCCGAGGGGAGCTTCGAGCACACCTTCACGACGCCGGGCGTCTACGAGTACCACTGCTCGGTCCACCGGTACATGACCGGAACCGTCACCGTGACCGGTTGACGGACAACGCCGTCCGCCGTCCGGTCGTATCCGTAAGCACCACAGCAAAGGAGCATCCCGATGACAGAAACACTCGTGCGTGAGCCTCTGGCTCACCCGCCCCTCGGAGTCGACGTACCGGAGATACGCCCGACGCTCGAGAGCGCCGTCGCGAAGAAGACCCGCGGCGGCCTGATCGCCGGTGCCGCGGTGGTCGGCGCCGCCGCCGGTCTCGTCGCGGCCGCCTCGACCCCGACGGCCATGACCGCCGCGGTGATCGCCACCGGCGCGGTGACCGCACTGGCCGCCAACTGGTCGACCTGCGGCATGTCGGTGGCCGGCGTGGTCGCCGCACCGAAGCAGCCGGGACGCCGTGGGTCGTCGACCCCGATCCGCCGGCTCGGCTGGCACACCCTCGGATCGCTCGCGACGGGCATCCCCACCGGCGCGCTCTTCGGTGCGCTCGGCGCGCTCGTGACCGGCTCGGTGCCGTGGGCGTGGATGCTCGCGGCCTGGGGCGTGATCGCGCTCGGTTACGGCCTGCACGAGCTGGGCATGATCACCCTGCCGACGCCCATGCGGCGTCAGCAGCTCCCCCGCCACCTGCGGCGCACGATGGCGCCGTGGAAGGTGTCGCTGCTGTTCGGTGCGCTCATCGGCCCCGGCTTCATGATCTTCATCCGGTCCAGCGCGTACTACCTGCTGGTCCTCGGCGTGATCGCCTCGGGTTCGCCGGTGCTCGGCGCCGCGATGTTCGCAACCGTCAGCCTCGGCCGCTGCATGCCGAGCGTACTGGCCATCCTGCACACCCACCGCGGTGGTTCGATGCCCGGCTTCCTGTCGGCGATGTGCGTCGTCGACCGTCGTGTCCAGACCCTCACCGGCGGTGTCCTCATCGCCCTGGCGGCCTTCGCTCTTGCCGCACTGGTCTGATCTCCCGTGCGTGGTTCCGGTGGCCGAGGCCGCCGGAACCACGCACGTGGCATGCTCTGCGCTACAGGTCCTCGACGAACGGGATGTCGAGCACCGCACGATCACTCATCCACTCGCGCAGGACCTTCGTGGCGATCACGTCGTCCTCGTTGTACTCGAGCAACCGCACACGCTGCGCCGGATCGGGCTCGCCCGCCATGCCCACGGCCTCGCGGTACCAGCTCATCGACGCCTCACCCCCGGCCTCGGCGTCGCGCCAGTGATGCCCCGCGATCGGTGCGATCTTCTTCAGCCCCTTGCCGTTCGGACACACGAACTGGTCGGTGACGGCCTGGAAGATGTCGACCCACTCGTCCGAACCGATGAACGCCTTGACCTCCGCGAGCTCCGGCACACCCGGGAAGCCGTGGAACCGCCGCGCCGACGACAGCAACCACTTGTCCTCCGCCGACCGCGAATAGCAGTAGGCCGCAAAAGTCTTCCCGCGACGTTCGGCCGCGCGCCGCTGGTCCGACAGCCAGCGCCAGAACTCGGCGAACGAGCGTGCCTCGTCGTCGGTCGGCACGGGCTCCCACGTCGCGAACGGGATGTACTCGGAGGACGATCTCGAATTGAGCAGCGTGCCCCACAGATAGGCGCCGTGCTCGTGGTAGCTCTCCATGTCGATGTCGACCTCGACGTCGGCGCGGTGGACGTGCACGTGCCGGTAGCGACGCACGAGCGGCGCACCGGCGATCCACGCCCGCGCCGTGACGATCGCGTCCTCGAACGAACCCTGCGGCCACGCTTCCGGTTCCCCGCCCTCCCACCGGGCGAGGCCGTCGATGGTGTGCACCTCGAGTTCGCGCAGCACGGCGGCACGTTGCCCCGGCGCGACGAGCGACACATCCCGGGTGACGGTGAGTTCGGCGCGGCAGCGGTCCCACCACGGGCAGGTCTTGCACTCGCCGACCTGCGACGGCGCCGTCGGAGTGAGACCCCGCGCGATCTCGAGTCGGTCCGCCAGGCGGGCGTCGTAGTCGTCGAGGATCTGGTCGAGATCGTGCACGAGGATGCAGTCGCCGCCGTAGCCGATCGCGCCGGCGACCTTCGCGGGGCTCGCAAGTCCGTGACGTTCGAGCATCCGGTACAGGTGCGCGAGGCGCATCTGGTCGCGCACCTGACTGCGCACCTTGCGGGTCTCGTCGACAGCGGGTGCCCACGCGAACAGATCGGTGGTGAGCGCGCCGTGTCCGGGATCGGTGACCTTGTGGTTGACGACGATCACCGGGATGTAGCCGCCGTGTTCGGCGTCGCGCAGCAGGATCTCCGAGCGGCCGCGGCGTCCGGTGTCGGGTTCGCTCGGCAGCACCGCACCCCAGATGCGGTCGGCGCCCGCGCGGCACGCGTCGAGTGTGCGCTCGGCGCGCTGCGACATCGGTCCTTCGGGGGCGACGAGCACCCACCCGTCCGGGTCGGCGTCGAACAGCGTCTGGCGGATCGCCTCGCGATGCGCAGCCGCCGCCTCCTGGCGTTGCCGCGCACCCGGATTCTCGGGTGCACCTGCGAGTTCGTCGGGGAAGGTGGCGTCGAGATAGACCCGGTGGCGGCACCTCGTCAGCGCAGCGGCCTCGAGGGAGACGGCTGTGCGCTGTGACACTCCGCGTCGGGGCCGCGGTAGTTCTCCGGTTGCGTCCACGACATTCCAGGGTATTCCCTGCACAGGCGACGGCTCGCAGCAGCACCGTCACGTTAGGCTGACGCGGGGCGCCGGAGCGTCGTGTCGTACCGAATGGAGGGTGCTGTTCGATGGGGTTGTTCACACGGAAGCGTCGCGCGACTCGCAGGGCGGAAGCGAAGGCGCTGAGGACCAAGGCGAAGATCGAGGCCAGACTGGTCGCGAAGAATCGGCTCGAGAACGACCGGCGGGCAGCGAAGGCCAAGGCGAAGATCGACAAGAAACTCGCGAAGTCGCAGGTCAAGCTCGACCAGGAACTCGCGAGGTCGCAAGCCAAGGTCGAGAAGGAACAGATCGCGACCCTCAAGGCACAGAAGAAGGCCGCCGAGAACCAGGGGCTCACCGCGGCGAAGGTGCGCCGTTATCTCGGCGTCGCGCGTCTGCTCGCGCCGGTGCTCGTCCCGATCGTCTACCAGGCCGTGACGGCGCTGCGCGGTCAGCTCGACTCGCGTCGCGCGCAGCAGCTCGGGGTGCCGATCGAGGAACTGGGTTCGTTCACCGGTCACGGTGCCCGGCTCAGTGCCCGCATCGCGGGTGCGGAGCAGTCGCTCGCGAAGGTCGAGCAGCGCAACCCCAAGGACGCGGAGACGCAGAAGTTCGCCACCGCGACCCGCGAACGTCTCACCGATCTGACCGCCGCCGTGCAGACGGCCGAGCAGATGCCGGCCGCGCGCCGGAAGTCGGCACACGCGGCGATCTCGTCGGAACTCGACGGCATCGAAGCGGATCTGCTCGCGCGCCTCGGCGTGCGCTGACGCGGCCTGCACATCAGGAACGAGCACGACCGACAGTGACCAGGTATCCGACCGTTCTCGGCACCACCGCGGGCATCGCCACCGCGGTGCTGGCGGTGGCCGCCCACGGCGCCGCCGGCGGTGGTGTGCCGACGGGACCGGTCGCGGTACTGCTGGTCGCGGTCGCGGCGATCGTCGGGATCCTCGGCGCGCACCAGCCGTCGCTGTCCCCGCTCGTGCTCCTCGCCGGTGGGCAGGCGGCCACGCACGTCGCGCTCACCGTGCTGGTGCCCGGTCACGAACACCTGTCGGTGTCCATGCTGGGCGCCCACATGCTCGCCATCGCCGTGTGCGCGGTGCTGCTCACCGCCGCGGCCCACGTGTACGCGGCGTGCGGCACCGCGCTGCGGGTCGTGCTGCTGCGCGGCCCCCGGGTCGCCGCGCCCGCCGTGCTCGCCCCGACCTCGTCGACCGACCGGCTCGTGTGGGGACGTGCACCCCCGGCCATCTCGCGGAGAGGACCACCGCTCGCCACGGCTGCGCTGTGACGATCGATCCTCCAACCACGAGAAAGACCCATACATGTTCGAGTTCTCCCGTCGCGCCCTCGTGGGCGCGACAGCAACCGCTGCGCTGATGGTCGCGGGCGCCGGCATCGCTTCGGCCCACGTCACCGTCGTCGCACCCGGAGCCGAGCAGGGCGGTTACACCGTCCTGACCTTCCGGGTCCCCACCGAGTCCGAGACCGCCGGCACGACCGCCCTCACCGTCGAGCTTCCGGGGCTGCGCTCGGCGCGCACCGAGCCGCTGCCCGGCTGGACGGCGACCGTCGAGAAGGATCCCGAGTCGCAGCTCGCGACCTCCGTGACGTGGACCGCCGAACCGGACGTGCAGGTCGGGCCGGGACAGTTCCAGCAGTTCGTCCTGTCCGTCGGGCCGCTGCCCGAGGAGGACGAGATCGCCTTCCCCGCGATCCAGACCTACAGCGACGGCGAGGTCGTGGCGTGGGACGAGATCACGACCGGCGACGAGGAACCCGAACGTCCTGCCCCCAGCCTGACCCTCGCGGCGAGCAGCGGCGACGGGCACGGCGGCAGTGGTGACGCGCACGCCACCGAGACCGAGCAGACCGCCGGCGCGTCGGAGGACACCACCGACAGCACCGCGCGGTGGCTCGGCGGTATCGGCCTGGTGCTCGGTGCGCTCGGCGCCGCACTCGGCCTCGGCGCCGTGATCCGGGGGCGGCGGGCATGAAGCGCATCCTCGTTCTCCTCACCGCGTTGATCGCGGCGCTGACCCTGTCCGTCGGTTCCGCAGCCGCCCACTCGGTGGTGCTGTCGAGCTCGCCCGAGGACGGCGAGCAGATCGCCGAGGCACCCGATCGGGTGACCGTGACGTTCAACGAGAACCTGCAGGAGCAGTTCGCGGCTCTGACCGTCGTCGGGCCGGACGGCAACCTGTGGTCGAAGAGCGACCCGATCATCGAGGGTGCGAACGCATCCGTCGAACTAGACGGTCTCGGCCCCGTGGGCGAGTACACGATCGCCTACCGGGTGACCTCCGCCGACGGACATCCCGTCAGCGGAACCCTCACCTTCACGCTCACCCAGGAGGGAACCGGCACGCCCGGTGAAGCGGCGTCCGGTGACACCGCGACCGGCGAGACCGGCGCGGAGTCGGGCGAGAGCGACAGCAGCGGACCTGCCGTGTGGTGGTTCGTCGTCGCAGGTGTCGTCGTGGTCGCCGCAGGTCTCGCCTTCGCGCTGCGCAAGCCGAAGGCCTGACCCGCATGATCCCGGAACGCCGGCAGTGGCTCGTCGTGGCCGCTGCCGGCGTTGCCTTCGGAACCGTCGCGGGCATCGCCGTGGCCGGTTCCCTCGCCCTGCCCGCCCCCTCGAGTTCGGTGCGGGCGATCGGGCTGTGTGTCGGCTCGACCGTGCTCGGACTCGCGGTCCTGGCCGTGATGGTGCAGCGGCAACGCCGTCCCGCGGTTTCCTCCGACACGCTGTGGCGGACGATCGCCACGCTCGGCGGTGTCTGGCTCGTGCTCGCGAGCATCGACCTCGCCTGGGCCGCGTCCACCGCGGCCGATGTTCCCGCCGCGGACCTGGATGTGGGGCGGTTCGGGCAGTTCGTCGGCACCACCACGGGACGCGTGGATGCGGCGGCATGGGTGTGCATCGCCGCGATCGTCGTCGTCGCCGCTGTGGCGTACCGCCGGTCGGCGGCGTGGTCCACCCTGCCGGTGCTCGTCGCCGCGGCGCTCGCGTTGATCGCCCGGCCAGTCACCGGCCACATGGCGCAGCAACCGCTGGGGTCGCTGTTCAACGCCGTGCATGTGCTCGCGGCCGCGGTGTGGTTCGGGGTGCTCGTGGCGCTGGCCGTCACCGTGCGGGGCCGCGGAGCGTGGGCGGAACTGCTGCCGCGCTACTCGCAGCTGGCCCTGCGGTGCGTGGTGGCGTTGGTGATCACGGGCGTGGTCGACGCGGCGGTACGGCTCGGCTCGGTCTCCGCACTGCTGGGCACCGGCTACGGACGCGTCGTGCTCGCGAAGGCAATCGTGCTGTGCGCCCTGCTGGGGCTCGCGTGGAACTGGCGGCGCAACTGGCTCCCCGCTGCCGCGTCCCACCGTCTCCCGGAGGAGGAGTCGCTGCGCAACGCCGTCCTCGAGGTGTGCGCGATGTCGGTGGCGCTCGGGCTCGCGGCCGGATTGGCGACCACCGGCTGAGCCGTCACAACGTGGCCGCTCGTTCCAGGTCCTGCACGAACGAGCGGAACATGTCGTCGCGCTGCGATTTCGCCCGCAACACCGCCGACGGGTGCACGGTGACGACCACCGCCGGATCGCACGACCCGCACAGCTCCTCGGGCAGGTGCAGGACCTCCCCGCGGTGCTGCGTGAGCTTGAAGTCCTTACCGAGCAGCGACTGCGCGGCCGTGGCTCCGAGGCACACCACCACGTCGGGGCGGACGGCGTCGAGTTCGGCCTCGAGCCACGGCCGGCACGCCGCGACCTGCCCACCCGACGGTTTCTTGTGGATGCGTCTGCGGCCGTTGGCGGACCGGTCGAAGCGGAAATGCTTGACGGCGTTGGTCACGTACACCGTCCCGCGATCGATGCCCGCGCGTTCGAGGGCCTTGTCGAACAGGTGCCCCGCGGGCCCGACGAACGGTTCTCCCGCGAGGTCCTCCTCGTTGCCCGGTTGTTCGCCGACGAAGAGCATGCGTGCGTCGCGCACCCCTGCCCCGAAGACCGTCCGCTCGGCGGCCTTGTAGAGATCGCATCCCCGGCATCCCGCGGACGCGGCGGCGAGTTCGGCGAGGTCGCGGCTGTCGGGTACGTACTCCTGTGCGCCGGGATAGGTCACCATGGCTGTCGCATACCCGGCTTCACCGCGGTTGCACCAGTCGCTCGATCCAGGCGCGGCTGTCGGCGGGGTCGATGACGTCGTCGAGTTCGAAGCTCGTCGCCGCTTGCAGGGCCTTGCCCTGCTGGTAGGCGAGGGCGACGAGCCGGCCGAACAGCTCCTCGCGCTCCCGGGGTGTCTCCGCGGCGTCGAGTTCCTTGCGGAATCCGAGACGCACGGCCCCTTCGAGTCCCATTCCGCCGATCTCCCCCGTCGGCCACGCGACGGTGAACTCGGGTGCGTGGAAAGATCCGCCGGCCATCGCCATCGCGCCGAGGCCGTAGCCCTTGCGGAGGATGATCATGCCGAACGGGACCGTCAGGCGTGCGCCGGCGACGAAGAAGCGCCCGAAGCGGCGCACGGTGGCGTCCTTCTCCGATTCCGGTCCGACCATGAATCCCGGTGTGTCGCACAGACTCACCACGGGCAGCCGGTGCGATTCGCACAGTTCCAGGAAGTCCGCGGCCTTGTCGGCGGCCTCGGCATCGATCGCCCCACCGAGGTGGGTGCTGCTGTTGGCGAGCACGCCGTAGGAGGCGCCTTCGACGCGCATCAGGGCGGTGACGATGCCGACGCCGTAGTCCGGGCGCAGTTCGAGCACCGATCCGAGGTCGGCGATCGCGTCGATCGCCGACCGCACGTCGTAGGCGCGGAGACGGTTCTCCGGCACCACATGTCGCGCGAGACGCGGGTCTGGTGCCTGCCGGTCCTCGTGCGGCGCGGTGAAGTACGCGAGATATCGCCGGGCGACGTCCACGGCGTGCGCCTCGTCGCGCGCCGCGACGTGCACGACGCCGTTGCGGCGTTGCACGTCGATCGGCCCGATGTCCTCGGGGCGGTGCACGCCGAGTCCTCCGCCCTCGATCATCGCGGGGCCGCCCATGCCGATGTTGGCGTCGGGGGTCGCGATGAGCACGTCGCACACCCCGGCGAGCGCGGCGTTGCCCGCGAAGCAGCGGCCGGAGACGACCGCGACGGTGGGCACGCGTCCGCGCAGCGACGCCATCGAGCGGAAGGTGGGCAGGTCGAGGCCCGCACCGGAACCGGCGTCGACGTCCCCGGGTCGCCCGCCACCACCCTCGGCGAACAGCACGAGCGGCACCCGCCGCCGGGCGGCGAGTTCGAGCAGCCGATCGGTCTTGCGGTGGTTGTTGCGGCCCTGGGTACCTGCGAGGACGGTGTAGTCGTAGGACATCACGACCACCTCGGCCCCGCCGATCCGTGCGGTGCCGCCGACAAGTCCGTCCGCCGGGGTGTTCGCGATCAGGTCCTCCTCGCTGCGGCGGCCGCGCTGGGCGGCGAGGACGAGCGGTCCGTATTCGACGAAGCTACCGTCATCGACGAGGTCGGCGATGTTCTCGCGCGCCGTGCGCCGGCCCCGCCCGTGCCGCTTCGCCACGATCTCGGGCCGCGCCGCATCGGTGGTGACCTCGTGCCTGCGGCGGATCTCGTCGAGGTCGGCACGGTCGGCGTCGAGGTCGGCCGCGGCGATGTCGTCCGTCGCGGTGTCCGTGTCGAGCACGCGGACCACCGCGAGCACGGTGCCCGGCTCGACGGTGCGTCCCGGCTCGACGAGCACACGTTCGACCACGGCACTGCCCGGTGCCCGGATCTCGTGCTGCATCTTCATCGCATCGAGCACGGCGAGCGGCGCACCGGCCGGAACGGTGTCGTCCGCGCGAGCGATCTCCACGACCGTGCCGACCATCTCGGCGTGCACCGCCTGTTCGTCGGCGCGCAGATCCGTGTACTCCACCGGTGCGGTCGGGGCGGTGTCGACGAAATCCGCGAGCCGCTCCCCCAGCCACGTAGTGCGGACATTGCCGGACCGGAACTCCTTGTCGTCCAGGATCTTCTGCAGGAGGTCGCGGTTGGTGCCGACACCGTCGACGATGAACTCGCCGAGTGCCGTCGACGCCTTGCGCAGCACGGCCGCGCGATCGCCGGAACGCACGTACGCGACGACCTTGGCGAGCAGCGAGTCGTAACGTCCGGTCACCTCGAGGCCGGGCCGGCCGTGGGTGTCGACGCGGATGCCCGGTCCGGTGGGTGGCGTGAACGCGGTGAGCGTCCCGGCTGTGGGCAGGGCGATCCCGTCGGCGCGCGGCGTCTCGGCGTTGACGCGCACCTGCACCGCGATGCCCTGCGCCGCCGCAGGACGTCCGCCGATCTTCTTGCCGTCGAAAGTGATTCCTTTCGGGAGACCGAGTTCGTCGAATCCCGTCCCGCGAGCGATCGCGAGCTGGGTCGCCACGAGATCGACGCCGGTCACCTCCTCGGTGACGGTGTGCTCCACCTGGATCCGGGGGTTGACCTCGAGGAACACGAAACCGTCGTCGTGGACGAGGAATTCGACGGTGGACAGCCCGTGGCACCCGACCTGCCCGATCAGCCGGACCGCCGCGCCGTGCAGCGCCTCCCGCAGGGCGTCGGGCAGGTCGGGCGCGGGTGCGATCTCCACGAGCTTCTGGTGCCGGCGCTGCACGCTGCAGTCGCGATCGCCCAACGCCACCGCGCGGGTACCCGACCCCGACTCGGCGGCCACGACCTGCACCTCGACGTGGCGGGCATGCTCGACGAGCACCTCGGCGTACAGCCGGTCGTCGTCGAAGGCGGCGTGTGCTTCGGCGGCGGCGAGCCGGAGCGCCTCGTCGAGATCGGCGGCATCGCGGACCACGCGCATGCCGCGACCGCCACCACCCGACAGTGCCTTGACGACGATCCCGCCCGGACGGTCGCGCAGGAAGGCCCGCACGGACTCCGGATCCGTCGTCTCGACGGCAGCGGTCACCGGGATGCCGAGTTCCTCCGCCACCGAGCGGGCGGCCCGCTTGTCGCCGAGGACGCGCAGTGCTTCCGGGGACGGCCCGACGAAGGTGAGTCCGGCGTCCGCACAGGCCTGCGCGAAGGCGGCGTTCTCGCTGAGGAATCCGTAACCGGGATGCACGAGCGTGCATCCGGTCGCTCGGGCGACCCCGACGATCGCCCCGGGGTCGAGATAGGCCGAGGGACCGGACTCCGGTAGGGCCTCGGCTCGCGTGGCGGCGCGGACGTGCGGAGCGTCGGCGTCGTCCGCGGCGTGGACGGCGAGGGTGTCGAGTCCGAGGTCCCCGGCCGTGCGGACGACACGCAACGCGATCTCACCCCGGTTGGCTACGAGCAGCATCGACGATCCTTCCCTCGGCAGCGGTTGTATCAACTCCTACTCCGGTCGGCACCCGCACCGCAGACCGCCGTCTCACGCAACGACCACGGGACGGTGGCGCAGGGCGCGACCGAGACCGAGCGCCATCAGCACGGACGTGATCGACGCCGTCGCCATGATCGCGGCGAGCACGACCACCTGGAACCGTCCGGCCTCCACCGGCGACAACCCGCCGAAGATCGCGCCGACGAACGCCCCGGGCAGCGTCACCAGACCGGTCGTCTTCGTCTGGTCGGTCGACGGAATCATCGCCGCGTGCACGGCGAACCGGGCGGGTGAGAGCGTCGCCTGCCGCATGGTCGCGCCGAGCGCCAGCCAGCCCTCCACCTCGGACCAGTGGTCGTCGACGGTGTCGTGAAAGCGGCGACCGGCGAGGGCCGCGACCGTCATGGTGTTGCCGATGATGATGCCGCCGAGCGCGAGCGCGTAACGTGGGGTGGCCTCCACCGCGCCGGTCGCGAAGACGACACCCGCCGAGACGAGCACGCCGGTCAGCATCGCGGCGGCCGTCACCCCGCGCACGACGGCCTCGCTCCCGATCCGCCGGCAGGCCGTCCACCACGCGACGGTGAACATCACGACGAGCACCACCGCGACCCACCGGGCGTCGGTGATGACGCCGGAGAGCACGACGCTGATGAGCGCGAGTTGCACCGCGCCGCGGGCGATGGCACCGACGGGCGCGAATCGGTGCGGGACCCGGAACGCCCACAGCACCGCCGACGAGATCACGGCGAGGGCGAGGATGCCGATGATCGTGGGGATCAGGACGGTCGGGTCGATCACAGGGTCGACGTTAACGTCCCGGTCGCCGGGTGAGGCCCTATCGTCGCTCGGGCGCGGCGTGCGGCAGATCCGCGGTGGACGCCACGGGCCAGTGCAGCGGATCGGGGCCGAGCGTGCGGAGCTGCTCCACCTGCTCGCGGCACCACACCGACACCTCACGGCGTCCCTCGACGACGTCCTCGGAGAACTCCGTCCAGTCGGCCCATTCGGTGTCGTGCACCTCCGACGGTTCGGGGGTGGGCGCCGGCCCGTCGTAGAGCACGCGGAAGACCGGGCAGATCTCGTTCTCGACGATGCCGTTGTCCATCACCGCCCGGTAGCGGAAGGACGGCAGGACGACCTCGATGTCGTGCACGTCGAGCCCGAGTTCCTGACGCAGCCGGCGGCGCACGGCCTCGATGAGCGGCTCGTCGGGCGCCGGATGACCGCAGCAGCTGTTCGTCAGGACACCGGGGAAGGTCGACTTGTCCAGGGCGCGCCGGGTGAGCAGAACGTTGCCGTGGTGGTCGAAGACGTACGACGAGAAGGCGAGGTGCAGCGGGGTGTCGGTGGTGTGCACCGTGGCCTTCGGCTCGATCCCGACCGCGCGGCCTGCGTCGTCGAGCAGCACGACCTGTTCCATGTGATGTCCTGTTCTGTATTCGTGTCCGAATGCCGGCTCGGCCGGTCGGGCCTCATCGGCCGAGCGGCGCGGTGGGCATCCCCAGTCTCGACCGTGAACGCAGCGTGGTCCAACCGGCCGAGGCCAGCCGCGGTGCCGCCACCGACAACCGCCGGCGCCGCGACACGCGTGCGCGCTGGTGGAGTACCCGGTATCCGCTCTCCTCCACCGCCCGCAGGATGTCGCCGTAGAGGACGAAGGCGGTCCGCATCGCGGGACGCACCTTCGGGTCGAGCAGGTCGATGCCCGGTTCGGCCACACGGTAGATCGAGCGGGTGTGCGCGATCAGGTGCGCGAGGGCGCGTTCGAACCGCACGTCGCGCTGTCCGGTCCGGCGGCAGTGCCACAGCAGGTCCTCGTCCACGTCGAAGGCGGCGAGGATGTCGGTGGGCAGGTAGATGCGGTCGCGGTCGAGGTCCTCACCCATGTCGCGGATGAAGTTGGTGAGCTGGAAGGCCTCACCGAGTGCGGCGGCGGGAGCCTCGGCCTGTTCGCGTTCGCCCTCGATCCCGAGGATGGGCAGCATCTGCAGCCCGATGACGGCGGCCGAGCCGTACATGTACTCTGACAGTTCGTCCATCGTGCGGTACCGCGACCGGAACAGTTCGGTGCCGGGGATGTCCATCCGCATCGACCGCAGGAAGGCGTAGTAGTACTCGTGCGGGATGTCGTACCGCTGCGTGGTGTCGACGAGGGCCCGCAGCACGAGACCGAATTCGTCGTAGGTCGGCGGCCTGCCCCCGAGCGCGTCGGACAGACGGCGTTCGAGCGCGTCGAGAACCGGTGCCGCGTCGACCGGTTTCACGTCGACGATGTCGTCGACCATCCGCGCGAAACCGTAGAGGGCGTGCACCCCGGCCCGTTTGGACGCCGGGAAGATGCGGGTCGCGAGGAAGTAGGTCTTGCCATGGCGCCGGTTGAGCTCACGGCACAGTTGATACGCCTCGTGCAGATCGGGATCGATCCCGTCGAGTTCACCCATGGGCAACCGCACCTGCTTCCATCGGAATCGACATCGTCGTGAGCCCGGCAGTCGCGCCACCGGAGATACGTTCTGCGGCAAGACGTCCGGAGATGATCACGGTCGGGACGCCGACACCCGGCGTGGTACCCGACCCGGCGAGGACGACATTGTCGACGCCGTGCACGAGGTTCGGGCGGCGGAAGGGCCCTGTCTGCCGGAACAGGTGCGCCGCCGAGAAGGGGCTGCCGTCGAGCATGCCCTTGTCGGCCCAGGTCCGCGGGGTGTCGATGTGGTCGACTCGCATCGAACTCGCGAGTCCCCGATAGCCGCGCTGCTCGAGGACCTGCTGGATCTCCCGCATGTACGGCCTGCCGAGTCGGCCCCAATCGAGGGGTGCGGCAGCGAGATTCGGGCACGGCGCCAGCACCGAGACCGGTTCGCACTCGACACCGCCGCGCACGACCCGCAGGGACGGATCGGTCACGGCAGGTCGCGTGATGAGCAGGGACGGATCGGCCATCAACCGGCCGCGGCCGCGCGGGGCGGTGATCCGCGCGAAGGTCTCCGCCCACTCCTCACCGAAATCGATGGTGTGGTGGGAATCCGGCCAGGCCTGTGTCACCTCGGTGGGCACCGTGCCGTGGAAGACGACGGCCGAGGGCGACGCGACGGTGGCGCTGCGGGCGCGGCGGCGCGGCGGGACCCCGGCGCGCAGCAGCAGGTCGTCGACCACGGGCAGGTCCACGGTGAGGACGACGGCGTCGGCGGCGAACTCCCGGCCGTCCGCGGAACGCACGCTCTTCGCGCGGCCGCCGTCGACGCGGAGTTCCGACACCTCGACCCCGGTGTGCACGGTGCCGCCGTTGCGGACGAGCGCATCGACCATCGCGGCGGCGATGGTGGACATGCCGCCCTTCGGAAAGTAGACGCCGAGCGAGGTGTCCATGTGGGCGATGGCGCCGTAGACCGCCAGGGCCGTCGACGGTGCGGTGCCCGCGTACAGGGCCTGGAAGGTGAAGATTCGCCGGAGCCGGTCGTCCCGGATGAACGACCCGACGCGCGATCCGAGCCGGCCGAAGCCGCCGAGCCGGACGAGGTTGGCGGTGTCGCGCAGCGCCGCGGGTGTCGACACGAGGTCGAGCGGCGAATCGAAGTTGGAGTCGATGTAGCGGTCGAACTCGGCGTCGAAGATCGACGCGAGCCAGCGGCGCAGCCGCCGATATCCGCCGGCCTCCTCGGAACCGCACACGCGCGCGATCTCGGCGGTCATCTCGTCCGGATCGGAGTACACGTTCAGGGCGGTGCCGTCGGCGAAGCGCGCGTGGTAGCCGGGTGCGAGCGGGGTGAGGTCGAGCGCCGGGATGGTCGAGTCGAAGGATTCCCCGACGGCCGCGAGCGCGTCGGCGATGAGGTTCGGCATCGTCAGCACACTGGCGCCGTTGTCGATGTCGTAGAGATGCCGCCCGTCCTCGAACACCGGGTACGTTCCCACGCGACCACCGACCGTGTTCTCGCGTTCGAGGACGGTGACGCGCTTGCCGGCACCGGTGAGGTGGAGCGCCGCGGACAGTCCCGCGAGGCCCGCACCCACCACGACGACGGACTCGACGGAGCCGCCGACCGACCTCACGCCTTGCCTACCTGCGCGCGCGGGGTCGTCTGCTCGGTGCGCGTGCGCGCTTCCATGAACAGCTGGAGGAAACCTGCGGACGGGTGCGGGTGCCGATTCTCGTTCTGCCGGGCTTCGTAGTTGGGCATGATCGGTCTTCCTCTGGTCGTCGCCTGAGCGGCGTGGACGTGCGTAGTGGTTCGTGTCGGTCGGTTCGGGTGACGGCCCTCACGCCGTCTCTCCCCGTATTCGGAGCCCGTCGTCGAGCGGATGGGTCGGGTCTGCGGATTCGTCCCGGGCGTGGACGGGCGCGATACGGTCGAGGTATGGCTGCCCGCAAGACCGCTGTACTCCGACGGCCGTCGGAGACCGACGACTACCTCTACGAACCCGTCGATCGCAGGATCAGAGGTGAGTGGTTCGGCCGGACGGTGGTCGACAGCACCCGGGCCGTGCTGGTGTGGGCACCCGGCAAGCCCGTTCCGTTCTATGCCTTCCCCCGCGAGGACGTCCGGCTCGACCTGATCGCGGCCTCCCTGTCACCGAGCCGCTCCCGGCAGGACGTCTGGCAGTGGTACGACATCGTCGTCCGCGACCATCGGGCCTATTCACCGGTCTGCCAGCTCGACGTCGACGGTCTCGACGACCGTCTCGTCTTCCAGTGGTTCCGGTGGGGCGAGACCGGGCCGGGCGACGACGTCGACGAGGGCGAACGGTGGTTCGAGGAGGAGACCGAAGTGTTCACCCATCCACGCGATCCCTATCACCGCGTCGACGCCCTGCGCAGCTCCCGGCACGTGCGGGTGACCATCGGCGACGTCGTGGTCGCCGAGACCCGCAACCCCGTACTCGTGTTCGAGACCGGCCTCCCGACCCGCTACTACCTCCCTCCCGAGGACGTCGACTTCTCGGTGCTCGAGGAATCCGAGTGGCGGACGAGCTGCCCCTACAAGGGCGTCGCCCGATACTGGTCGTTCTCCGGCACACCGCCTGCCGAGAACGTCGCATGGTCGTATCCCGAGCCGTTCCCCGGCATGGAGCCCATCGAGGGATACGTGTGCTTCTACGACGACGCCGCGGAGATCACGGTCGAGGAGTGAGTGCGTCGGCTGCGGGACGCAGCGCTGCCCCGATCCCCGAGCCGCGGGCCTGGCGCGCACTGGCGGCCCTGTGCGTGGGTCTGTTCATCACCCTGCTCGACCAATCGCTCGTCGCGGTGTCGCTGCCGCGTATCCGCGAGGATCTGGACGCGAGCATCAACCAGGTGGTGTGGGTGTCGGCGGCCTATCTGCTGACCTTCGCGGTGCCGCTGCTGGTCACCGGTCGTCTCGGCGACCGTTTCGGTCAGCGCAACGTCTACCTGGTGGGCATGGCGATCTTCACGGCCGCGGCCTTCGCGTGCTCGATGGCTCCGACGATCGAGTGGCTGATCGCGCTGCGTGCGGTGCAGGGGCTCGGCGGGTCGCTGATCAACCCGCAACCGCTGAGCATCATCCACCGGATCTTCGCGCACGACCGGCGCGGTGCGGCCACCGGTGTGTGGAGCGCGGTGGCCAGCTCGGCGGGTCTGTTCGGGCCCGTCCTCGGTGGGGTGCTCGTCGGTACCGGTGGGTGGCGGTGGGTCTTCTTCGTCTACATCCCGCTGGGCCTGATCTCTCTGGTGATGGTCGCGCGGTACGTGCCGAAACTGCCGACCGGGGCGCGTCGCATCGACGTGCTGAGCGCCGTCGTCTCGCTGGTCGCGGTCACCGGCGTGATCTTCTCCCTGCAGCAGGGTCCCGATGTCGGCTGGACCGTGTGGGTGTGGGTCGTCCTCGGTATCGGGATCGTGGCGTTCGGGGTGTTCGTGCGTCTGCAGCGGACCGCGGTGGCCCGCGGCACCGAGGCGCTGGCCCCGCTCGGGTTGTTCACCCGCCGCAACTTCACCCTCGGGGTGACCGCCGTGGCGACGCTGGGTTTCACGGTCTACGCCGTGAACCTGCCGATCATGCTCTACCTGCAGGTGGGTCAGGGACTGTCCGCGCAGGTCGCAGGTCTGATGCTGGTACCGATGGGCGTGATCTCGGTGATCATGGCGCCCTTGATCGGGCGGGTCACCGATCGGGTCGCGCCGGGCCGGATCTCCCGGATCGGTTTCTCCGCGATGATCGCGGCGATGCTGTCGTTCGGTGTGGCGATGCATCTCGAGGCCACCGTCGGCTGGCTCCTGATCCCGATCGTGCTGCTCGGTTTCGCGAACTCGTTGTGCTGGGCCCCGAACTCGACGATCGCGTTGCGCGACCTGCCCGGTGACCTCGTAGGCGCCGGATCGGGTGTGTACAACACCGCCCGGCAGGTCGGTGCGGTACTCGGTGCGGCCGCCCTCGGTGCGGTGATGCAGATGGGTGAGGGGACGCTCGGGTTCGGTGCCGCGATGGGCAATGCGGTGTTGCTCCCGGTGGTCTTCCTCCTGGTGGGACTGGTGGCGGTCTCCCGTTTCCGAGAGAGTTCCACCGTCACCAGCGCAACGGGTGCGTGAGCAACCGTCATCGGCGCAACGGGTGCGTGAGCAACCGTCACCTGCGCAGCAGGTGCGTGACCAGGCGTCCGCCTTCCTCCAGGGACATGTGGGGAAGATAGGCACGACCGACCGCGATCCCGATGGTCGGCAGCGCCGCCGGGTCCGGGAACACCATGTACAGCGGGCGGTAACGGGGCTGGAACTTCGCCTTGAACGCCAGCAGCAAGCGGAATCCGTATACCGGTTCGAGCGTGCGGCCGAACAGATCGAGCAGGGCGTCGAGGGCTCCTCGGTCGAGTCCGGACCCACCGTCCATACTCGCGAGGGGCGCCCCCGACAAGCTCAGGAATTCGAGGCCCTCGTCGGCGGCGGACCGTGCCGCGGACGCGATGAGGAATTCCATGGCCGGCCGGAAGCCGTCCGAACGTCGCCGCATGAAGTCCAGCGTCAGCCCGACCACCTTCCCGTCCCGGTGGACCGGCATCCACGACGTGATCGCATGGACGTGGTCGTTCGCGTCGACCGCGAGTAGCAACCGGACTTCGGGATCGCGCAGTTCGGCCACTCCTCCGAGCGTGAACCCCATCTCGGGCAGTCCCTTGTCGGCCACCCATTCCTCGGAGATGTCGACGATCTGCTCGGTCACCGACAGCGGCGCGGCGGCGAAGGTCGTCCATAGCGCTTCGATCCCGTCCTTGGCAGCACGGTTGAGGGCGGTGCGGACGTCCTGGAACTTCTTGCCCTTGAAGGCGAGGTCCGCGAGATCGACGACGGTCTCCTCACCCACCTGCAAACAGGTCCAACCGTGGTCCCGGGCGATCGTCGCCGTCTCCTCGCCCACCGAGTACAGGCACGGTGTCCATCCGTTGCCGAGGCAGTACGCCGCGAACTCGTCGATCGTCTCGGTCATCGAGGCGCGCTCACCGATCGGATCCGTCGCCGTCAGGGCGACACCCGAGTGGACCCGATACGCCACGGCGTGCCTGCCGTCGGTGCCGAACCAGTACCGATTCCCCGCCCAGGTGGTCATCCACGACATCGATCCGCCGCCCGGGTCGTGCAGGAGTTCTCGCACCCGCTGTTCGTCGCCGAGGTCGACCCCGGCAGGGGGCACGAGGAAGCTGCGCCACAGGAGCACGCAGAAGGCGACCCAGACGATCACGCCGATCCACTCGAACAACAGGGTGGCGGCGGTGTCGAGGGGCATCACGGGAGGCTCGAAGAGCTGGAGGTAGACCGGTGGAAGGAGCCGGCGCGGCGCGTCGCGGAGCAAGGTGCCGATGCCGGGATCACGATCGAACCCGTCCGCCACCAGCGTGCCCACCACCACGTACGTCACGAGTGCGATGCCTGCGGCGGCTGCGGTTCCGGCCCATACCCGGCGATAGGTTCCCTGCGGTGCACGGACATCGAACAGGGTGCGGGTCAGCAGTAACAGGGCGAGCACGGAGACCAGCGCGAGGAGTGGCGCGAGTTCCATGGATACGGAGCTGTGCCGGTGGATTCCGTACAACAGGGAGCGGGTCTCGTCCTGTTCGGTCACGCGGACGATCGTGCTCGCGGCGGCCACGACGATCAGCACGATGTGTCCTCCGACCGAGAGGAACCATGCTGCCCGCCGCCCTCGACGCAGCCCTTCGGCACCGATCAGCAGCAGTACCGACGGCATGAGATTCGCGACGAGCGGACCTGCACCGGAGAGCCGAAGGGCCTGTTGCCCTTTCCGGCACTCGTCGTGCAGCGCGGGATCGGCACACACCTCGACGAGTTCTCGCGGGGTGTAGGGAACCTGCTCGAACAGCTCGCGTAGCGCGGACAGCGGTCCGATCGAGTGTGGGGAGAGCGCCGCGAAGATCGGGCCGAGCACGCTCGCTGCGACCACGAGCGCGACGAGCGTGCGGCGCTCCCGGATGGTGCCGCCGAGCACAGGACGGCGCACACCGCGTCCGAACAGGAGCGGGCCGGCGAGCAACCCGGCCAGCGCGACGGTCACCCTGTTCACGTCCTGCAGGTGTCCGGCGAACAAGGCTGCGGTCACCAGGAACACCAGCAGGAGTGTCCGGATGCGGCGACGCCACAGGGTGCCCATCGCGGTGGTGGAGGCGAGCAGGACGCCGAGCACCCACGCCAGCGGGTCCTCGGTGAGGTGGGTGTGCAGCTCCCTGCCCCACAGGTTCGGCACCAGGGAGGCGACCTGAGCAACGAGCAATGCGAGTGCCGCGCCCAGGCCCTGGGAGACGAGCGCGGCGAGCGTGAACCTGCGACTACCGATGCGACGTTCGACCGGCACCGCGACGGCGAGGATCGCAATGCTTCCGAGCACATACTCACCGGGACCGGAGGCGAACAACCCTGAAGTCCACAGTGTCCACAGGTGGCCGTCGGTGATATTCGGGATCCCGAGCGACATCTCGGATGCCGTTGCGTGCGACGGCCCGTTCCTCACAGAACCGGTGACGACCGCCAGGAACCAGATCAGCACGAGCAGTCCGCACGAGACGGGCGCCCGGAGCACCACCGTCCCGGTGCGGGACATCAGCACCCCCGCCCCTGTGCGGCGCATCAGTTGCCGAGCCCGAGCCGTTGTGCGAGCCATGGCAACTCCTTCTCGGGCCCTGCGGACCACAGGGCGAAGCTGTGTGTGCCCGGCAGTTCGGTGAGGTGGACGTCCATCCCCGCGCTCCGAGCCACCGAAGCGAGTTGTTCCACCCCGGCACGGTATTCGGAATCGTCGAGTCCCACCACGAAAGTACCGGCGGAATCGGGATACCGATTGCGTGCGAGCAGGTCGGCAGGATTGTTGCGCGCGAATGCTTCCGCATCACCACCGAACACGTCCCGGATCGTCGACGCCCGGTCACCGATGGTCGGCTCGGCCTGTCCCGACATGTCCAGAAAGGTCGGGTAGACATCTGGCCGGGTGGTCGCGAGTTGCAGTGCGCACGTTCCGCCGTACGAGAGTCCGCCCACGGCCCGTGCCCGTGGGTCGTCGTCGACCTGCAGGTCGTCCCGTACCCACGCCGGAACGTCGACGGCCAGATAGGTCGCCACGTTGCCGAGATGCGAGTCGGCGCACAACGGGTTGTCGAACTGACCTCCGGTGCCGTCCGCGAGCACGACGACCGGCGCCAGGCCGTGATGCTGCGCGGCATAGGCGTCCATGGTGGACGGGAGATGTCCGCCCACGAGCCAGTCCTCCGGACTGCCGGGCTGTCCGGCGAGCAGTACCAGCACCGGCAGTTCCGGTCGTGGATCCGAGAAGTAGGCCGGCGGGAGGTAGACGCGGGCTTCCCGCGCCCGGAATCCGGAGACTGTTCCGGGGATTGTCACAGAGGTGACCGCACCGGTCGCAGGCAGATCGTCCGACGCCGACCAGTCCTCCACCGGCACGGTCTGCGATGCCCGGAGGGAGGGGTCGTCGAAGGGGACGGTCCGGTAGTCGCTGATTCCGAGAACAGTCCGAACGGTGGGATAGGCGTCGTAGACCGCGTCGATCCGGCCCGCGGCGGAGATCACGACGAGTACCGCAGACACCACGAGTGCCGTCGCGACGAGTGGTCGGGCCCGGTCGCGACGTCGCACGAACCATCGTCCGATCAGTAGGGAGACGGCGAGCAGTGCCGTTGCCGCCCACCCGTACACCGCCCACGGCAGACGATCCGGGAACGGTTTCCACACCTTCTCGATCAGGAGCGCGGCCACCACCGTCGAGCCGAGGGCGGCGGTTACTGCGAGGGGTACTCCGTGTGCGAACCACACCCGGTAGCGGCGGAGGAGCAACACGATCAGACCGATGACCGTGAGGATCGCGAACACCGCGGTCGCCGTGGGGGTGGTGAGCGGTATTCCCAGCACTCCGTTCACCATCCTGGTCGAGGACATGGCGATCAGTATGCGCGGCCTTACACCCACCTGTCCGACATCACCGTCGAGACCATCGCAGAACAAGCGGAGGTTTCTACACGCACGCGCTGATCGCCGCTACGGCGGCCGGTGCGGTGCTGTTCGTCGCGGTGGAACGACGCGTCGCCGAACCCGCGATCGGCTGGTGCTCCTGTCGACCCTCGGCGCGGACACCCCGATCTGGGTGCTGGGCTGCTGGTTCGCCGTGCTCGGCATCGGATTCGGCACGTCCATGCAGCTTCTCGTGCTGATCGTGCAGAATTCCGGTTCTCGAGGCGTACAACGACGCGCTCGTGCCGATCTACCTGTACATTGCGCCGCTCGTGGTGGTCGCCGGGGTCCTGCTGTGCCTCGTCGTCGAGAAACCCCTCGCGACCACCATCGCGTGGAAGAGCGATCCGGCTCCTAGCGACCCGGCAGCCACTGCATCGACTTGACGAAGGGGGCGAGCACCTTCGCCCACATCCGCCGCGGAAGTCCGCGCGGGCCGTCGAGATTGAGCAGGCGCGTCGTCGCGATCGTCTGCGCCTCGGTGTACTTGTACAGGCCCTCCGCGCCGTGGCGGCGTCCCATGCCGGAGATGCCCATACCGCCCATCGGTGCGTCGGTGCTGCCCCATGCCGGGGCGTATCCCTCGTCGACGTTCACCGTGCCGGCACGCACCCGCGCGGCGATGGCCTCGCCCTGCGCCTTCGTCGCGCCCCACACCGATGCGTTGAGCCCGTACTCGGTGTCGTTGGCCTCGCGGATCGCTTCTTCGACATTCTCCACCGGATAGATCGACACCACCGGGCCGAACGTCTCGTTCCGGTAGCACTCGGCGTCCTCGGGCACGTCGGTGAGCACGGTGGGTTCGAAGAACAGCGGTCCGAGGTCGGGCCGCGTCTTCCCGCCGGCGACGACGGTCGCGCCCTTGGCGACGGCGTCCTCGATGTGCCGGGTCACCGTCTTGACCTGGCTCTCGCTGATGAGGCAGCCCATCTCGGTACCGAAGTCGTAGTCGGGACCGAGCGACATCTCGCGCACCCGTGCCCCGAACATCCGGATGAACTCGGGGGCGATCGACTTCTCGACGTAGATCCGCTCGATCGAGATGCACAGCTGCCCGGAGTTCGAGAAGCATGCCCGCACGGCGGCGTCGGTGACCTCGCGCAGGTTCACCCCGGAGGTGACGATCATGGGGTTCTTGCCACCGAGTTCGGCGGAGAACCCGATCAGGCGCCGGCCGGCCTGCTCGGCGAGCAGACGTCCCGTCTCCGACGAACCCGTGAACATCAGGTAGTCGGTGCTCTCGACGATCGCGGTGCCCACCACGGTGCCGGGACCGGTGACCACGGCGAAGACGTCGCGGGGAACCCCGGCCTCGTAGAGGAGCTCGACGACGGCGAGCGCGCAGTAGGGCGTCTGGCTGTCGGGCTTGAGCACCACGCTGTTGCCGGCGAGCAGGGCGGGGATCGCGTCGGAGACGGCCAGCGTCATCGGGTAGTTCCACGGCGCGATCACGCCGACGACGCCCTTGGGATGGTGCAGGACGGTGGTCTTCGTCAGGACCGGCAGCATGCCCGTGGCCTTGCGGGGGCGCAGGAGCTTCGGTGCGACGCGCGCGTAGAACCGCGCGGTCATCGAGATGTCGAGCACCTCTTCCTGCGCGGAGACACGGGACTTGCCGGTCTCGGCCTGCGCCATGTCCATGAGCTGCTCGCGTCGGGACAGCACGAGCTCGCGGTAGCGGTGCATGATCGCGGCACGCTTCTCGACGGGCAGCTTCGCCCACGCGACCTGCGCGGTGCGGGCCCGGTCGATCGCGGCCTTCGCGTCATCGGCCGTGCCGACCGGCACGGTGGCCAGCTCCCGTCCGGTGAACGCCTCGACGACGGGGCGGGTGGTCCGCTCGGCGGCGTCGGGGATCGCGATGAGGTCGGCAAGACGCTGGAAGGTCGCAGCGCTCGGAGCTGGCATGTTGCACCCCTACCGGTGAGTAGTACTTGCAGTTTCACTAAACCTACCCGGGTGCGTGTGTGCTGTCACACAGGCGTGGCGTCGAGGCCCGTCTCCCGATCGTCGCGTCGCTCGGGACCTGCTTCGACGATCCCCTGAGCGACCTCCGAGAGAGGGACGTTGCTGTCCTGCGAGAGCCGGCGCAACAGTTCGAAGGCCGCAACGGCATCGATACCGAAACGCTCCATGATCATGCCCTTGGCCTGCCCGATGATGTCGCGGGTCGCCAGGGCGGACGCGAACTGTCCCCGACTGCGGGCCGCGCTCATCGCCATCGCGGCATGAGCGGCCAGGACCTCGGCGGTCGCCTCCGCCGGAGGACCGAACGCCTCGGCTTTCGCAGAGAACATGTTCAGCGCTCCCATGCTCTCCTGATCGAGATACAGCTGGAACGACAAGGCACTGAACGCACCCGCGTCCACCGCGGCCTTCGCGAAACGCGGCCAGCGGGTCTCCGTCCGCAGGTCTTCGGAGCGCACCACGAGATATTTGAAGCTCGCATCGAGGCACGGACCTTCCCCGAACTGTTCCTGGACGTCGTCGAGATGCTCGGCGAGTTCCGACGTCGCGGCGAGAGAGCGGAAATGCTTCCTTCCGGTCACGATGAGGATGTCGGCGCAGTCGGCCCCCTCCACCAGTTCGACCGCGGCCGCGGTCACGCCGCGCAGGGTCTCGTCGAGATCGGCCGGATGGTAGAAGCCGCGAGCGAGCTGGGCCATACGCCGCCCGAGATCGCCCGCTTCCGACGCACGTGTCATGGGTTCATCCCTTCTCCACCGAGTTCGTAACCCCGCGGATCCGCCGACCGTATTGCCCGACTCAGCGAGCTCTACACCGCCGTCCTCCTCATCAGAACACGACCTCTTCCATTTCTACCCCGATAGTCTGGACTGATGGATCCGCCGGTGACCCGGTATCTACCCCGCGATGGTCACAATCCGGCCTACGGGGTGGCCGGAACCGGCCCCACCGACGTCGTGTGGTTCTTCGAGGTCCAGATGCGTCTGGACCTGTTGTGGACCGATCCGTACATGCACTCACTCTTCGAACGCCTCGCCACCTGTTCGCGCGCCGTCTGTTTCCAGCGCCGCGGTTTCGGGCTCTCCGATCCCGTCGACCACGTGCCCACGATCGAACAGCAGGCCGAGGACGTCCCCGCCGTCATGGACGCCGAGCAGATCCGGCACGCCACCCTCATCGAGGATCGGCCCGATCGCCCAGGAAGCCGGAGTGGGAACCCTGGTGCTCTCGCACATGGTCCCGGGCAATCGGCCCGATTCCACCTGGGAAGGATGCGGCGCCGGATTCGACGGGCGCCTCGTCATCGGCCACGACCTCGACGTGATCGGCGTCGGAGCCCCGGCCTGACCCCGTGCGTCGGAGACGCAGCGTGAGCCCGTTCTATTCGCCCGTGTAGAACGCACTCGTCCGCTCGGCGGCTGCGCGTGCTTGTTCGGGGTCCTCGCCCGCGGCGATGTCGGCCTCGCACCAGCCTTCGCTGCTGTCGCGGACGAACTGCAGACCTTCCTCGGACATCGACCAGGTCTCGAATTCCTTCGGATCCACCGTTTCTCCCGATTCGATGTGCAGTCCGAGTCCGAGAAGCGTCTGGTCCCAGCCGATACCGACTGCGCCCGGACCGTACTGCTCCCAGTGCTCGTCGGGGTAGGCGATGTGCGTCAGTTCCAGGCGCGCCCGGTCTCCCGGTTCGGGCAGGACCGACACCTCGATCCAGCTCACGCGACCAGCGAATTCCCAGGTGGCCCTGAACGTCCGGGGCGGTTCGCAGGTGAGGACCTCACCGCCGGCGTTGCCCTGGAGCTGGTACCGGCCACCGACCTCGAGGTCGCCCTCGACGGGCAGGAACCAGCGGGGGATGCGCTGCGGGTCGGTGCACGCCTCCCACAGGTCCTCGGCGCTCGTGCGGTAGCTGCGCGAGATCGTGACGACCTTGGCCTCGTGGCCCTCGACGGTGCGACGACCGACCGTGCGGCGACTCGTCTCGTTGCTCGTGATCACGTTCTTCATGAGGATTTCCTTCTCTCGTCGGAAGCAGGGAGCGCGGGCGGGACGGCGTCGCGGCTCCGCCGCTCACGCTTGCCGCGCGCGATCTCGGTCTCCAGGGCGTCCAGCGCCGCGAATACCGGCGTATGCAGACCCGCGAGCCAGTCCTCGAGTTCGACGAGGACCTCGGGATCGAGTTCGTAGTAGCGGCGGGTGCCGTCCTTGTGGACGGCGGCGAACCGCTGGTCGCGCAGGATCTTGAGATGTTGCGAGACCGCCGGCTGGGAGATCGAGAACTCCCGGCCGATCGCCGCGACGATTTCACCGGCCACCTGCGGACCGCCCGCGAGCAGTTCGAGAATGCGGCGGCGAACCGGATCTGCGAGGACCTCGAACCCGTGCATGGACCAACTATATAAGTTCCTACTTATATTCACCAGAAGGACGGTTCCGCTACCTAGACTGCGACATATGACGACAACGACGCGCGTCTCCGAGGAAAAGGTCGACCGAGCGGTCATCGACGAACGGGCCCCCTCGGTCGCCCGCCTGTTGCTCGATCGAGTGGCCGCCACACCCGACGCCGAGGCCTTCCGCTACCCCGACGGGAAGGACGGCTGGACGTCGGTCACCTGGGAACAGACCGGGGATCGGGTACGACTGCTCGCGGCCGGCTTGATCTCCCTGGGTATCGAGGCCGAGGACCGCGTGGCCCTCGCGTCGTCCACCCGCTACGAATGGGTGCTCGGCGACCTCGCCGTCATGTGCGCGGGCGCCGCGACCACCACCGTCTACCCCACCACCCACGCCGACGACGTCGCGTTCATCGTCGCCGACTCCGGCAGCCGGATCGTCATCGCCGAGGACGCCGGGCAGGTCGAGAAGCTCGTGAGCCACCGCAGCGATCTGCCCGAGGTGGCGAAGGTCGTGGTCGTCGAGGGCACCGGCGACGGTGATTGGGTCATCAATTTCGACGAGCTCGCCGACCTGGGCCGCGGCCTGCTCGCCGAGGACTCCGGAGCGGTGCTCAACCGCATCCACAGCATCAGGGCCGAGCACCTGGCCACCCTCATCTACACCTCGGGTACCACCGGCAAACCGAAGGGCGTGCGCCTGCCGCACTCGGCGTGGACCTACGAGGCCGCCGCCATCGACGCGCTGCACATGCTCAGCTCCGACGACCTGCAGTATCTGTGGCTGCCGCTGTCGCATGTCTTCGGCAAGGTGCTGCTCACCCTCCCTCTGCAGATCGGCTTCCCCACCGCGGTGGACGGACGTGTCGACAAGATCGTCGAGAACCTCGCGGTGGTCCGCCCGACCTTCATGGGTGCGGCCCCGCGCATCTTCGAGAAGGCCCACGCGCGCGTCGAGGGAATGATGGAGGAGGAAGGCGGCGCCAAGAAGAAGATCTTCGACTGGGCCGTAGGCGTGGGCCGGAAGGTGTCGAAGGCGAAGCAGGCCGGCAGGTCGCCCGGACTGCTGGACAAACTGCAGCACGGCCTCGCCGACAAGCTGGTCTTCTCCACCATCCGCGAACGCTTCGGCGGTCACCTGCGGTTCTTCATCTCCGGTTCGGCGGCGCTCAACCCCGAGGTCGGCGAATGGTTCGACGCCGTCGGCATCCCCGTCCTCGAGGGTTACGGACTCACCGAGACCTCTGCCGCGACGTTCGTCAACCGTCCCTACGCCAACCGCATCGGCACGGTCGGCTGGCCCGTCCCGGGCACGGAGGTCCGCATCGCGGAGGACGGCGAGGTGCTCGTCCGCGGCCCCGGTGTGATGACCGGCTACCACAACCGGCCCGACGCGACCGCCGAGTCGCTCTCCGACGACGGATGGTTCCACACCGGCGACATCGGCAGCCTCGACGACGAGGGCTACCTGCGCATCACCGACCGCAAGAAGGACATGTTCAAGACGTCGCAGGGCAAGTACGTCGCCCCGTCGTCGCTGGCAGCGACCTTCAAAGGCATGTGCCCGTACGCGTCGGAGATCGTCGTCTACGGCGAGGGCAAGCCCTACTGTGTGGCGCTGGTGGCGCTCGATCCGGAATCCGTCGGCGAGTGGGCGAACAAGAACGGTGTGAGCGGATCGTTCGAGGACATCGCACGGCACGACAAGACCCACGATCTGATCTCCGGATACATCGACGAGCTGAACCTGCAGCTCAACCGGTGGGAGCAGATCAAGAAGTTCACGATCATCGAGCGTGAACTGTCGGTCGAATCGGGTGATCTGACGCCGAGCATGAAGCTGCGCAGGAAGGTCGTCGTCGACAACTTCGCCGACAGGCTGGCAGGCCTCTACGAAGGGTGACGGCCTATCCTGGGTCTCATGATGAGTAGTGCACGACCGAATTTCCTGCAGCGGATCGGCTACATGTTCGGTCGCGCGCTACCGCCCGAGATGCGGGAGTGGGTACGCGACGACGTCCTGGGCCCCGGCGGAACACGCCGCTACCTGCTGCGATGGAACCTGCCGATCATCCCGCTGCTCCTGCTGTTCCTGCTGATCCCGGGGCCGGTGTGGATCCCGATCGCGATGATGCTGTTGCTGCTGCTGCCATGGGTCTACTTCTCGGTGGCGTTGATGCCCATCTGGCAGCGGCACCGCCTCCAGCAGCACGGTCTCGATCCGGAACTGCTCAGCGCGAAGGCACGCGCCCGCGCCGCCCGCGAACGAGAGGACTACGAACGCCGTTTCGGTCGCGCGTCCTGACCGGACCTCCCACAGTGCGGAGCAGCGTGTCCGCTTATCCTCGCACCATGAGTGACACCCCTGCCTTCACAGCCACTGCAGACCTCGCCGACGAGATCGGCCCGGACATCCGCAGCTGCGACACGCAGTTCATCCAGTTCGGCGGCCGCACCGAGTTCGTCGGCCCCATCACCACCATCCGCTGCTTCCAGGACAACCTGCTCGTCAAGCAGACCCTCTCCGAGCCGGGCAACGGCGGCGTGCTCGTCGTCGACGGCGGTGGCAGCATCCACACCGCGCTCGTCGGTGACATCATCGCCGGTCGCGGTGTCGACAACGGCTGGGCCGGGGTCATCGTCAACGGCGCGGTCCGCGACTCCGCCATCCTGCGCACACTCGACATCGGCATCAAGGCCCTCGGCACCAACCCGCGCAAGAGCACCCAGACCGGCTCCGGCGAGAAGAACGTGCCCGTCGAGATCGGCGGCGTGACGTTCAACCCGGGCGAGATCGTCTACAGCGACTCCGACGGCGTCGTCGTCCGCGTCGAGAACTGATCAGCCGAGCGCGCGGGTCGACCCGCTATTCGTGCGCGACCCGCGCGCTCGCCCCGGCGATCTCCACCACGTCGCCCACCTTCAGCTGACGGCCGCGACGCACCTCCACCTCACCGTTGACCGACACCAGGCCGTCGGCGATCACTTCCTTGGCCTCCGCACCCGACTCGATGAGGCTTGCGAGCTTGAGGAACTGACCGAGCCGGATCGACTCGTCACGGATCGGTACATCGAATGCGTCGGACATGGCACCCATTGTCCCCGACACTGGATCCATGGCCCGCCCCAGCATCATCTGGTTCCGTCGTGATCTCCGACTGAACGATCTGCCCACCCTGCTCTCGGCCACCGAGGCCGCCGACGACGTCCTCGCCCTGTTCGTCCTCGACGACGCACTGCTCCGCCCGTCCGGTGCCCGCCGGCGCGACTTCCTCATGGGATGCCTGCAAGCCCTCGACCGGGATCTCGGCGGGCGCCTGCTCGTCGTCCAGGGAGACCCGATGATGCTGGTGCCGCAAGTCGCCGCCGAGTTCGATGCGGCCGCGGTCCACATCAGTTCCGACCACGGTCCCTACGGCACGCGACGCGACCGAGCGGTCGCCGAAGCGCTCGGCGACGTCCCGCTGGTGGCCACCGGCTCGCCGTATGCCGTCACGCCGGGCCGCATAACGAAACCCGACGGCACTGCATACAAGGTGTTCTCGGCCTTCCGCCGCGCCTGGAACGACCACGGATGGCACACACCCGCGGCAACCGGACCGGACACCGCCGACTGGGTCGACCCGAGCGGCTGCTCCACACGCGTGCCGATTCCCGAAGCCGGCGACGAACCCACACCTCCCCCCGGAGAGGCGGCCGCACTGGAGCGATGGCGCGAATTCCTCGACGACGGTCTCGAGCGGTACGCCACCGACCGTGACCGGCCGGCCTACGACGGCACGAGCGGCCTGTCGCCCTATCTGAAGTTCGGCTGCATCCATCCGCGGACCCTGCTGCACGACATGAGGAACCGGTCGGACGAGGGGGCCGTCACCTTTCGCAGCGAACTGGCGTGGCGCGACTTCTACGCCGACGTCCTGTTCCAGCGGCCCGAGACCGCCCGGACCAACTACAACAGCGACTTCGACGCCATCACCTACGATTCCGGACCCGACGCCGACGCCCTGTTCGCCGCGTGGTGCGAGGGCCGCACGGGATTCCCGATCGTGGACGCCGGGATGCGGCAGCTCCTCGCAGAGGGCGTCATGCACAACCGGGTGCGGATGATCGTCGCGTCGTTCCTGACGAAGGACCTGCACCTGCCGTGGTGGCGTGGGGCGCGACATTTCATGAAGCATCTGGTGGACGGCGATCTGGCCTCCAACCAACACAATTGGCAGTGGACGGCGGGCAGCGGCACCGACGCCGCTCCCTACTTCCGGGTGTTCAATCCGACCCGGCAGGGCGAGAAGTTCGATCCGACGGGTGAATACGTACGCAGATGGGTACCCGAACTGCGGAGCATCGACGGCGCTCGTGTGCACAGCCTGCCCGACGGCCCTCCGGACGGATACCCGGAACCGGTCGTCGATCACGCACACGAACGCCGCGTCGCTCTGGACAGATACGAGCGGATTCGCTCACCCCGATGAAGAAGACGGCGAAACGACCCATCCGGTCGTGGCGGTGCTCCGAACAACTTCTGGACGGACAACCTGTTCGCCGTACACCCAACGAAAGGACATCGCAGTGCGCGCTCTCGTCGAGGCAGCTTTCATAGCCATCCACAACCCGCTCGTCGACGCATACACCTTTCTGATCAGCGTCCTTCCTGCTTGAGTGGATACGGTGCAGGAGTCCGCCCCGGCGCCGTCACCACCGGGCGCCCCGGCGCCGTCACCACCGGGTGAGCATCACTGCAAACAGGAGGCAGGGCATGGGCATCGAATTCTCGAGCGTCGTCGACGCACCGCGTGACGAGGTGTTCGACTGGCACTCCCGGCCCGGCGCCATCCTCCGCCTGATCCCGCCCTGGCAGCCGATGAACGTCGTCGCCGAGGCCGACTCCCTCGAATCCGGTACGGCCGTCCTCGGTCTCCCCGGCGGTCTGCGCTGGATCTCCCGGCACAGACCCGAGGATTACGACCCGCCAGCACGTTTCGTGGACGAACTCTCCCACGACGGCCTGTTGTCGCGCCCCGCCACCGTCATCGGCTCGTGGCGCCACGAACACCGCTTCGACGTCGTCGACGAATTCCGCACCCGCGTCACCGATCGCGTCGACACGCGGGTACCGGGCTGTTTCCTCACCCAGACCTTCCGTTACCGGCACCGCCAGCTCGCCGACGATCTCGCGAGCCACCGCTGGTCGCACGCGCAGGGCATCCGACCCGGGACGGTCGCGGTGACCGGATCGAGCGGACTCGTGGGTACTGCCCTGACGGCCTTCCTGTCCACGGGTGGCTACCAGGTAGTCCGCCTGGTGCGCCGGAAACCGCAGCGCACCGACGAACGATGCTGGGACCCTCAGGATCCGGCGCCCGACCTACTCGAAGGCGTCGACGCCGTCGTCCACCTCGCGGGCGCGTCGATCGCGGGACGGTTCACCGACTCCCACAAGGCCGCGATCCGCGACAGCCGCATCGAACCGACACGCCGACTCGCCGAACTCGCCGCGACCACACCCAACGGTCCCGCGACCTTCGTCTCCGCGTCCGCGATCGGCCTCTACGGTTACGACCGAGGAGACACACCGCTCGACGAGAACGCATCACGTGGAACGGGTTTCCTCGCCGACGTCGTCTCCGATTGGGAGGCCGCGGCACATCCCGCGGAGAAGAAGGGCATGCGGGTCGTGCACGTGCGCACCGGCATCGTCCAGACACCCCGCGGCGGAACGCTCCAGTTGATGCGGCCGCTGTTCGCGAGCGGTCTCGGTGGCCGGATCGGCGACGGCCGGCAGTGGTTCTCCTGGATCGACATCGACGACCTCCTCGAGGTCTACCACCGTGCCCTCACCGACCCCGGCCTGACCGGACCGGTGAACGCCGTTGCACCGCAGCCGGTGCGCAACGAGGAGTACACCCGGGTACTGGCGTCGGTGCTGCACCGTCCCGCACTGCTGCCCGTCCCCGGTTTCGGCCCCCGGTTGCTGCTCGGCGACGAGGGTGCACGCGAGGTCGCCCAGGCCGATCAGTTCGTCGTCCCGAAGGCGCTGATCGACGCCGGGCACCGGTTCCGGCGTCCCGATCTCGAAGCGTCGCTGCGCCACCAACTCGGCCACATCCTGGAGGAACCGTGAGCGGAAAGCGTGTCCTGGTCACCGGAGCGACCGGCTACATCGGTGGCCGGCTCGCTCCGCGCCTGCTCGAGGCGGGTTACCGGGTACGGGTGCTCGCGCGCAGCCCCGACAAATTGCGCGACGTGCCGTGGGCCGACGACGTCGAGATCGTCCGTGGCGACCTCGACGACGCCGAATCGCTGCGCGCGGCATGCCGCGACATCGACGTCGTGTACTACCTGGTGCATTCGATGGGTGGTCGCGACGAGTTCGTCGACGCGGAGAAGCGAGCGGCGCAGAACGTCGCCGACGCGGCACGCGACCACGGCGTCTCCCGCATCGTGTACCTCGGTGGGCTGCACCCGGAGTCGGGTGATCTCTCACCGCACCTGTATTCACGGGCCCAGGTCGGACGTATCCTGACGGATTCCGGTGTTCCGACGCTCGTGCTGCAGGCCGGCGTCGTGATCGGTTCGGGTTCGGCGTCGTTCGAGATGATCCGGCATCTGAGCAACCGACTCCCCGTCATGACGACCCCACGCTGGGTGAACAACCGGATCCAGCCCATCGCGGTGCGCGACGTCCTGCACTATCTGCTCGCTGCCGCAGATGCACCCCTCCCCCGCAGCGGCACCTACGACATCGGTGGGCCCGACGTCCTGCGGTACGGCGAGATGATGCAGCAGTACTCGGAGGTCGCCGGTCTGACGAAACGCCGGATCCTCGTCCTGCCCGTCCTCACACCGAAGCTCGCCGGTTTGTGGATCGGTCTGGTCACGCCGATTCCTCCGCCTCTCGGTCGCGCGCTCCTCGAATCGCTGTCGACCGACGCGGTAATGCGCAACCATGACGTCGACTCGATCATCCCCCCACCGGAATCCGGCCTCACCGGCTACCGCGACGCGGTCCGGCTCGCCCTCGGCCGTATCGAACGGGGAGAGGTCGAGACGACGTGGACGAACGCATCACCGGTCGGTGCACCCGCCGATCCGCTTCCGTCCGACCCGGACTGGGCCGGCGAGGTCGTCTTCACCGACGAGCGGTCACTCGAGTCGGATTCGTCCCAGGAGAAGGTGTTTGCCGTCGTCGAGAGCATCGGCGGCGAGAACGGTTGGTATTCCTTCCCGTTGGCGTGGACCATCCGCGGCTGGCTCGACCGGTTCGTCGGCGGCGTCGGACTCCACCGCGGTCGCCGCGACCCGAAAACCCTGCATACCGGTGACGCCCTGGACTTCTGGCGCGTCGAACGGATCGAACGTCCGACGCTGCTGCGCCTGCGCGCGGAGATGCGGGCACCCGGCGGAGCGTGGCTCGAGTGGCGGGTCGAACCGCTGGAGTCGGGCCGGTCGCGCGTGCACCAGCGGGCGATCTTCTTCCCGCGCGGAGTCGCTGGTCGTCTCTACTGGTACGCGCTGGTTCCCTTCCACGGCATCATCTTCCGCGGCATGCTCGAGAACATCGCGGGCACCGCCGGCCGCTAGAGCGATCCGCTACGTTGTTCGCCATCCGCTGCAGCAATTCGGTTGGTTGCCGTAGCGGATGGCGAACTCGCGAGCGGATGTTCTCGGGACGACGGATCTGGGTGGTGTGCGGATCTTCCTCGGGATCCGCACACCACCACGATCGACCGAGAGTTACACGGCGCAGAGCGGTTTGATGTCCTGCAGTCCCTCGGTGGTGGGCGAGGTGAGCATCAGGCACGAGTTGTACCCGCTCGCCTCGACGACGTTCCGGATCTCGCGCCACGCGTCATCGCTGACGACGGGCGAACGCGACAGCACGAATCCGGAGATGCGCGTCGGGTCACCGACGACTGCCCACGAGTAATCGTTCGCGAGGTACGTGACGATGTAGTTGCTCGGTCCGTCGAGCGAATCCTGGAAGGGTACCCCCGGAAAAGACACATGCAGTGCGGCATTGTCGTTCACGCGGGCGTTCCCGATGATACCGCGACGATCGCCGGTGAACGTGGTGCACGAGTTCTCCACGCGCACGTTGCGTTCGTCGAGCAGCGTGTAGAACGCCGTCGTGTCGCGAGCGCAGTCGATGTTGTAGGGAGCCGGATTGGCGGCGAGCTGATACCACTGCCCCACATACCGGTTCACGTCGAGCTCGGGAACCGGAGTGAGCGGCGCTGCGGCGGCGGGCATGGCGAACAGGAGCGCGCCTGCGGCGGCGATGAACGCCGCCGCAAGCCCCCGAACGCCGTGTCGGGATCTACGCATGCCTTCTACCTTTCCGTCGTCCGGTATCGGTTACTGCTGGGGCATGAGAACGCCGTCGATCAGGTACACGGTGGCGTTCTCGGTCTCGATGCCACCGCAGATCACGTTGGCGTCGTTGACGGTCCACATCTCACCCTCGCCGGCGACCTCGACGGTGCCGCCCTGGACGGTGGTCTGCGTGCCGGCGATATCGGCCGGGGTCAGCTCACCGGGAACCACGTGGTAGGTGAGGATGTCGGTCAGTAGAGCCGAATCCGTCTGCAGCGTCTGGACGGTCTCCGGCGGCAGGGCGGCGAACGCGTCGTCGACCGGCGCGAAGACGGTGAACTCGCCATCGTTGAGCGTCTCGACCAGGTTGACGTCGGGGTTGAGCTGGCCGGACAGGGCCTGCGTGAGAGTGGTCAGGATCGGCACGTTTCCGGCGGCCTCGGCGACAGGCTGGTTCGCGAGTTCCTCGACGGACGACGGGCCGGTAGGGTTCGCGGCGACATAATCGGCGCAGCCCGGTCCGACGGGGCCGGCAGCGGGGGCTGCGGTACCGGTTGCAGCCGTAGTGGTTTCCTGCATTGTCTCCTGGGTGGTCTCCATCGTGGTGGTGTCGGTGGTGTCCGTGCCCGAATCATCCGAACACGCCGCGACACCCAGCAGGGACATCGCACCGATTCCGACGACGGCCAGGCTCTTGCGCGCAGTGATGTTCATGACTGTGGTTCCCTTCGTAGGCCGTGGCCGGAAACGGCCACGTCGATCAGGTGTGTCACCGGTCATTCGAACCTCGGGTCGGCCCGGATGGGTCGGATCGAGAGATTTTTTCTCGGATCGGTATCCGGTGTTCGACCCATCCGTATTGCGGTCGGCTCCGAATGCAGGTCATGGACGACGTCGAGGATCTCCGACCGGCTCACGTATTCGTGTTGCCCGGTGGGCGTCCGGTCGGCACCACACCGCCGCGTCCGTGGCCTCTGTCGCAGTTGCACATGCGTCGGAGGACACCCGGACCGATCCGCGGATGGCGCAGAGCCGGACGACGGCGGCGGGAGACCGGGGCGTGAACACGCGCTGGCATCCCCTGCCCGGAGCCGGGCACTTCCTCCTCACCGACCCGCGCTGGTGGGCCGACACCACAGCCGATTTCCTCACGTGCACACTGTCGGGGAAACCGACCCCGTGCCCCGGAGACGACCATGCATCCTGACCTTCCCCGCGCAGTCGCGATGATCGGCGACGACGTCGAGTTCCCGGGTGGCCGGGAGGCGGTCGTGCCGGCGATCTACCGGACCTTCGTCCGCCACGCGCAGGGCTCGGCCGAGCGCCCCTCGCTCGAGTACCGCGGCTTCAGCTGGGTCATGGATGTCGACGAGTCGATGCCTTCGTCCTGGTGGTTGCGCACGCTGATGCGGTTCGAGCCGTGGGACCACTTCGTCGCGAGCGATTCGGACACCTTCCGCGGGCGGGTCGAGGATCAGCTCGTGGCCGACGGGGTGCGGGTTCCGGTCGGGCGCATCACTGCGCTGCTGAACATCCGGCGCCTCGGTCTCGGACCGGATCCGCTGAACCTGTTCTGGTGTCACGATCCGAGCGGTTCCCTGGCCTGCGTGGTCGCGGAGATCCATTCGCGCCGGAACGGACGGCACTGTTACACGCTGCGCTCGGACGAGATCGACATCATCACCCGGGCCGGCGACACGTTCGCGGTCTCGGTCGCCCTGCGGCGACCCGGCGTCCCGGTGTTCACCGCGACCGTCAGCGGCGAACGGCTGCCGGCCGATCTCACGACTGTTCTACGTGCTCGGATGTGGATGGGGTGACGCTCGTGGTCGACACGGTTGCCTTGAGTGGAGGGAATGTCCAGGCTAGGCTTTCCCTCGATGAGCGGACTGAGCCGATGACCGGCGTCGGAGGCCATACCGATACCCTCGGCGAACTGCTCGGGCGGGTGGCCCGGCAGGACCCTACGGCGTTCGCCGAACTGTACGACGCGACGCGTTCCCGAGTCTTCGGCATGGTGCTGCGGGTCCTGCGGGATCCCGGTTACAGCGAGGAGACCACCCAGGAGGTCTACCTCCAGGTATGGAGGTCGGCCGACAAGTACGACCCGCGTCAGGGTTCCGCTCTGTCGTGGATCATCACGCTCGCCCATCGGCGTGCCGTCGACCGGGTCCGCAGCGAACAGTCCGGAGCCGACCGCGAGTCGCAGTACGGTTCGACGAACGTCGACGCGGCCTTCGACTCGGTGAGCGAGGAGGTAGCGCAGCGCGACGATCGCCGCCGGGTGAACGAGTGTCTGGGTTCGCTCACCGAACTGCAGCGACGCTCGGTCGAGCTCGCCTACTACAGAGGCTTTACGTATACCGAAGTGGCAGAAGAACTTTCGTCCCCGTTGCCGACGGTCAAGTCGCGCATCCGGGACGGCCTGAAACGACTGAAGAATTGTCTGGGGGTGACTGTGGATGGCTGACGAGGCGAACGATTCCTCGCGCGATCTGCTCGACATGGCACCCATCTTCGCATTGGATGCCGTCACGCCCGACGAACGTCGAGAGCTTGCCGAGCGACTCGCGGAAGCAGACCCGGAGGTGGCCGAACGGTTCGGCGTCGAGGTCCGCGAGGTCCGCGAGACCCTCGCAGCGATGTCGGCCGGTACCGCGACCGAGCCGCCGCCCGAACTCCGGGTGCGACTGCTCGATCTGGTCCACGCCGAACTCACCGCGAAGACGCCCGCCGAGAAGACGCACACGGAACGACCCGGTGAGCCGGAGGCGACCGAGGCACCTCGGGCGGAGGACGATCACCCTCCCCCGCCCGTCTCCCTCGACGAGCGCCGCCAGGCCCGACGGCGGAACTTCCTGCTCGCCGCGGCAGCGGCCGTGATCGTCGCGATCGGCGGCGTCGTGGTAGCCGGTCAATGGCAGAACACGTCCGAGCCGGGCACGAGCGAGCGGGTCTTCGCCGCCGAGGACGTACGGACCTCGTCGGGCGAGCTCGACGGTGGCGGCACCGCGACCGTGGTGTTCTCCAAGGAGGAGGACGCCGGCGTGCTGGTGATGAACAACGTCGCCCCGCCGGCCGAGGGCAGCGTCTACCAGATGTGGCTGGTCGGGCCCGAGGGAATGGAGCCCGCAGGCACGATGACACCCGACGACGTCGCGCCGTCGACGACCGCGGTGCTCGAGGACATCTCGGGTGCCACCGCGCTCGCCTTCAGCGTGGAACCGACGGGCGGGTCGACCCAGCCGACCGCGATCTTCGCTCAGCTGCCGCTCGACTGACATGTTCGCGGCAGCGAGCACGTCATCGGCGGGTGCCGATGACGACGGTCGCGTCGGCCTCCTCGAAACCCCGCGTGTCGGCGTCGAGTCCGGCCCGGGTCATGAGGTCGCGCACGACGGGTGCCTGCGACGCGGCCGACTCGACGAGCAGCGACCCACCGTCGGTGAGCCACCGACCCGCGTCGGCGACGAGCCGACGGTGGACGTCCAGTCCGTCGGGTCCGCCGTCCAGTGCATGTCGCGGCTCGCTGCAGCGCGCCTCCCGCGGCATCGACGCGATCGCCCCCGACGGCACGTAGGGCGCGTTGGCGACGAGCACGTCGACGCGACCGCGCAGCGTGCCCGGCAGGGCGTCGAACAGATCGCCGACGAACACCCGGTGGGGCGGCAGGTTCAGGCGGGCACACGCGGTGGCGACGGGATCGATGTCGGCCGCGTAGACCTCGCAGGCCTCGACGGCGGTGGCGAGCGTGGCACCGACGGCACCGCACCCGCAGCACATGTCGACGATCACGGCGCCGGGCCGCGCGAGTTCGATCGCGCAGTCCACCAGGTACTCGGTGCGGCGACGGGAGACGAACACCCCCTCTCGCACCGCGATGCGCCTGCCGTGGAAGAAGACCTGTCCCAGTACGTGTTCGAGGGGTTCTCCGCCGACCCGCCGCGCGATGAGCCGCTCCAGATCCGAGGGTGTGGGAGCGGCTTCGACGAGCAGCTGCGCCTCCTCCTCGGCAAACACGCACCCGGCCGCTCGCAGTGCGGAGACAACGTCGGCGTGGGTCCGGTGGGCGGAGACCATGCGGAACCCTACCGCGCGCTCATCCGGCGAATCTCTCCGTTTCCCGGGGCGGGGGCCGGCTCACACCCCGTGAAGGGGTGGAATCTCCCGATCATGGGTATTCCGCGGGCTGTCACGAGGAGCGCTGTGGGAACGAACGATCTCGTGCAGGAGCCTGCGCAGGGTCGCCGGGTCCGAGACCGCGACCGGAGAGCCGCCACCGGTCGCGTCGTCGCGCTCGAGTTCGATCACACGCCGGTAGGCGTCCACGCCCCCGCGTGGGTCGACATATCCGTTCACGCCAGGAGGAATCTTGAGCACTGCTACCGCGCCCCCACGTAGAACCGGCCGATGGCGGTGGTTGCTACCCGCCCTGTTGCTCATCGCGTGGCTCGTGGCCGCCGGTGGCGGCGGCCCGTTCGCAGGCAAGCTCAGCGAGGTCGCCTCCAACGACGCGAGCACCTTCCTCCCGGCATCGGCCGAATCCACCCGCGCGGACGAGCTGTACGCGCAGTTCAACGAGAGCGAGTTCATCCCCGCGATCGTCGTCGCCGAACGCGACGGTGGGATCACCGACGAGGACCTCGCCTTCCTCGCCACCGAATCGGCCGGACCACCGCCGATCCCGTCGGAGGACGGCGCAGCGGCGCAGATGATCGTGCCGCTCGACGCCTCCGGGGAGGTCCAGGAGGCCGTCGAGGAACTCCGGACGGCCCTCGAAGGCGCACCGGACGGCCTGACCGTCTACGTCACCGGCCCCGCCGGGCAGGCCGCCGACCTGTCGTCGGCCTTCGGCGGCATCGACGGACTGCTCCTGCTCGTCGCGGGCGGTGTCGTCCTCGTCATCCTCGTGGTGGTCTACCGCAGCCCGATCCTGCCGTTCGTCGTCATCATCTCGGCGCTGTTCGCACTCGCCCTCGCGAGCCTGCTGATCTATGTGCTCGCCGACGCCGGAGCGATCGCGCTCAACGGCCAGAGCCAGGGCATCATGTTCATCCTCGTGTTCGGCGCCGCCACCGACTACGCGCTGCTGCTGGTCTCCCGGTACCGCGAGGAACTGCGACTGCAGCAGGACAAGTACGCCGCGATGCGCAGCGCGCTCCGCGGCTCGATCGAGCCGATCGCGGCGTCGGCCGGCACCGTCATCCTCGGTGTGCTGTGCCTACTGTTGTCGGACCTGAACTCCAACCGCGGTCTCGGCCCGGTGGCCGCCATCGGCATCGCGACGTCGTTCCTCGCGTCGCTCACCTTCCTGCCCGCAGTGCTCGTGCTGCTCGGCCGCGTCGCGTTCTGGCCCACCCGCCCGGTCTACGACCCGAACGCCGACGCCGACGACATGCAGAAGTCCCACAAGGTGTGGGGCCGGGTGGCCGACTTCGTCGGGTCGAAGCCGCGTCCCATCTGGATCGTGTGCAGCCTCGTGCTCGTCACCTTCGCCCTGCTGGCACCGCAGTTCAAGGCAAGCGGTGTCGCGTCCTCGGATCTGTTCCTCCTGCAAACCGATTCGAAGTCCGGCCAGGAGGTGCTCGGTGAGCACTTCGACGCCGGCACCGGTTCGCCCAGCATCGTCGTCGCCCGCGAAGGCGCGCTCGAGGGTGTCGTCGGCGCCACCGAGGGCGTCGAGGGCGTGACGACCGTCCAGCCCGTCCCCGGACCCGACGGCGCGCCGCGCGTGGTCGACGGACTGGTCGCGGTGCAGGCGACGCTCTCGGATCCCGCCGACTCCCTCGCCGCCGAGGAGACCGTCGAACGCATCCGCGAGGCGGTGCACGCCGTGCCCGGGGCCGAGGCACTCGTCGGCGGACCCACGGCCGTCGACCTCGACACGAAGGACACCGCGACCCGCGACCGCACCGTCATCATCCCGGTTGTGACGCTCGTGGTGCTGCTGGTGCTCATCGCGTTGCTGCGGGCGGTCGTCGCACCGATCCTGCTGATGCTCACCGTGATCGTCTCGTTCGCGGCGACCCTCGGTATCTCGTCGCTCGTGTTCAACCACCTGTTCGGTTTCCCGGGCGCCGACCCGGTGGTGCCTCTGTTCGGGTTCGTCTTCCTCGTGGCGCTGGGTATCGACTACAACATCTTCCTCATGACCCGCGTCCGCGAGGAGACGAAGAAGGTCGGTACCCGTGCGGGCACCCTGCGGGCGCTGACCGTCACCGGTGGTGTCATCACGTCCGCCGGCGTGGTGCTCGCGGCCACGTTCTCGGCGCTGGCGGTGATCCCACTGCTGTTCCTGGCTCAGCTGGCGTTCATCGTCGCCTTCGGTGTCCTGCTCGACGCGCTGCTCGTGCGGTCGCTGGTGGTGCCGGCCCTGACGATCGACATCGGCAAGAAGATCTGGTGGCCGAGCAAGCCGGCGCGGGCCGAACCGTCCGAGCCGGACGCCTCCGAGGACGTCGCGACCGCGGGAGCGCCGCGCTCATGAGCGCGCTGAGCGCGCAGTGCTACTGACAGGCGCATGAGCGGATGAGAACGGCCGCGGGACCGGGCATGTGATCCGGTCCCGCGGCCGTTCGTCCCACGGCTGCCGCGTTTGCCCGTTACCGTTCTATTCCATGTCTGCGGATTCCGCCGCTCCTGTCGAGCGCCCGCGTCCGGTGGAGGACGCCCGACCGCCCTCCCGGCCGTCGCTGACCGACCGTGTCGGTGGACGTCTGTCCGCCGTACCGCACATCTTCGGCCTGATCCTGGGCATCTACGCGGTCGTGGTCGCATTGTGGTCGATCTCCCCGACCCTGCGTTACTGGATCCACGCCCCGCGCGAATATCTCGACGAGTACTACTTCGACGCCCCCGACACGAGCCTGTCGTTCGCGCTCGTCCTCGGCCTGCTCGCCGGTGCGATCGCCGGCCGAAAACGCATCGCGTGGTGGATCCTGACGATCTACCTCGGCGGATTCTCCATCACCAATCTCGTGATGAGCATCGTCGAGCGCGACCCGAACCACCTCGTCGCGTTGGTCGTCCACCTGCTGATCGTCGCGCTCCTGCTGCTGTCCTATCCCGAGTTCTACACGCGCGTGCGGCGCGGAAACGCCTGGGCCGCACTCGGTGTGCTCGTGGGTGGTCTGGTCGTCGCGACGCTCATCGGCTGGGGCCTGGTGGAACTGTTCCCCGGCACCCTGCCCGCTACCGACCGGTTCCTGTGGGCGCTCAACCGCGTCACCGCGCTGACGTTCATCGACAACGACCAGTTCGGTGGCCGCCCGAACGGGCTGGTCAACACGATCCTCGGCCTCCTCGGCGCCCTCGCCGTGCTCGCGGCGGTCGTGGTGCTGTTCCGTTCACAGCGAGCGAGCAACGCGCTCACCGGCAGTGACGAATCGGCCATCCGCGGTCTGCTCGCCCAGAGCGACGATTCGCTCGGCTACTTCGCGACCCGCCGCGACAAGGCCGTGGTGTTCGCCCCCAGCGGCAAGGCCGCGGTGACCTACCGCGTCGAACTCGGCGTGTGCCTCGCGAGCGGTGATCCGATCGGCAACCCCGAAGCGTGGCCACACGCCATCGACGAATGGCTCGACCTCGCCCGCGCCTATGGGTGGACACCCGCGGTGATGGGGGCGAGCGAGGACGGTGCGACGGCCTACCACCGTGCGGGTCTGAACGCGCTGCAGCTCGGCGACGAGGCCGTCCTGCTCACCCGCGACTTCAGTCTCGCCGGACGCGACATGCGACCGGTGCGGCAGGCCGTCAACCGCGCCCGCAAACACGGTGTGACCGCGCGGATCATGCGTCACCGCGAACTGTCACCCATCGAGCTGTCGGCGGCGATCCAGCGCGCCGAGGCCTGGCGCGACACCGAAAACGAGCGCGGTTTCTCGATGGCCCTCGGCCGGCTCGGCGACCCGCTCGACGGCGACTGCCTGCTCGTCGAAGCGGTCGCGGACGGCAAGGTCGTCGCGATGCTCTCGCTCGTGCCCTGGGGATCGGACGGCGTGTCACTCGACCTCATGCGCCGCGACCCGCAGGCCCCCAACGGCGTCGTCGAACTCATGGTCTCCGAGCTCGCCTCACGCGGTGCCGAATTCGACGTCGAGCGGATCTCGTTGAACTTCGCGGTCTTCCGGTCGGTCTTCGAGGAGGGCGCGCGGATCGGTGCCGGCCCGATCCTGCGGTTGTGGCGGTCGATCCTGCTGTTCTTCTCACGGTGGTGGCAGCTCGAGGCGTTGTACCGGTCCAACGTCAAGTACCACCCCGAATGGGTGCCCCGCTTCCTGTGTTTCCGCGACAACCGGCTCATCCCGCGCGTCGCGCTCGCGTCGGCGATCGCCGAGGGCTTCCTCACCCTCCCCACCTTCGGTCGTCGGAACACCCAGCAGCACACGGGAACACACTCGGCGTTCCCCGAGGACCAGGTGGCCGCGGCAGAACTGCACGACGACGGCAGCGCACCCGACGTCGAGCTTGCCGACGGCACGCCCGCCGTCTCGCACGGACGTCGCCGCCCCGAACAGGTCCAGGTGCGGATGAACACCCTGCAGCGGATCGTCGAGCACGGTGTCGATCCCTATCCGGTCGCGCATCCCCCGACCCACACGGCCGCCGAGGCCCGGGCCGCGAAGTCCGGCACCCCGGTGACCGTGGCGGGACGCCTGCTGCGCATCCGCAACTTCGGCGGTGTGCTGTTCGCGGTGCTGCGCGACTGGTCGGGCGACATCCAGATCCTCATCGACCGGCAACGGGTTGCCGGACAACGCTTCCTGTTCGACCTCGGTGACCTCGTCGAGGTGTCGGGCGAGGTGGGACGCAGCCGCACCGGCGAGATCTCGGTGCTCGCCGACTCGTGGCGCATCGACGGCAAGTGCCTGCATCCGCTGCCCGACAAGTACCACGGCCTCGTCGACCCGGAAGCCCGCGTGCGGCAACGCTATCTGCATCTCGCGATCGACCGCGGGGCACGCGACCACCTCGCGGCACGCAGCGCGGTGGTGCGGTCGCTACGCGACGAACTGCAGGCGCGCGGCTATCTCGAGGTGGAGACCCCCATCCTGCAGTCGGTGCACGGCGGCGCGAACGCCGCACCGTTCATCACGCACATCAACGCCTACGACGCCGATCTGTACCTGCGGATCGCCCCCGAGCTGTATCTGAAGCGGTTGTGCGTCGCGGGCATGGCGAAGGTCTTCGAGATCGGCCGGGTGTTCCGCAACGAGGGTGCGGATTTCAAGCACAACCCGGAGTTCACGATCCTCGAGGCATACGAGGCGCACAGCGACTACGAGAAGATGCGGGTGGTCGCACGCGAGTTGATCCAGGCAGCGGCCCGCGCGGCACACGGACGCGAGATCATCCTGCGGCCCGGACCCGACGGTATCCCGGTCGAGATCGACATCTCCGGCGAGTGGCCCGTCAAGACCTTCCACGACGCGATCTCCGAGGCGCTCGGGACATTCGTCGACGCGCAGACCCCCGTCGACGTCCTGCGACGCCTGTGCGACGAACACGAGATCCCCTACAACCCGGCCTGGGACGCCGGCGCCACCGCGCAGGAGATGTACGAGCACCTCGTCGAATCGAAGACGGAGTTCCCCACCTTCTACACCGACTTCCCGACCTCGGTGTCGCCGTTGACCCGGCCGCACCCCCGCAAGCCGGGTGTCGCGGCGAAGTGGGACCTGGTGGCCTGGGGTGTCGAGCTGGGGACCGCCTACAGCGAGCTCACCGATCCGCTCGACCAGCGTGCTCGCCTCACGGAGCAGTCGCTGCTCGCCGCGGGCGGTGACGAGGAGGCGATGGAACTCGACGAGGAGTTCCTCGAAGCACTCGAATACGCGATGCCTCCCACCGGCGGCCTCGGTATGGGTGTCGACCGGATCGTGATGCTCGTACTCGGAGGGAGCATCCGCGAGTCGCTGGCGTTCCCGTTCACGAAGCCGCGGCGCTCCTGACGGGTGGTTTCACGTGAAACCGCTCCACCTGGCATCGTGAGGTCGTGCAGCTACTCCTGATCCGTCACGCCGAGCCGAACAACGCCCGCGCCGAGACCGGGGGCGCCGACCCGCCGCTCACGGAGGCCGGTCGTCTCCAGGCGTCGCGGTTGCCGGACGCGCTGTCCCCCTACAACATCACCCGCCTGTTCTCGAGCCCGCAGTTGCGGGCCCTGCAGACGGCCGAGCCGGTCGCGGAACGACGCGGGCTCGACGTGGAGAAGATGGAGGACATCGCCGAGTACGACTACGGCCACGACCACTACTTCACGATCGACGCCGCGAAGGACGTCGCACCGGCCGCCTACAAGCGCATCCTGGCAGGTCACCTGCCCGATTTCGTGGACGGGGACGCCTTCCGCACGCGGGTGCTGCGAGGGATCGACCACGTGGTGGACACGTGCGACCACGCCGAGACCGTGGCGCTGTTCGCCCACGGTGGGGTCGTGAACATCGTGCTGCAGCACCTGCTCGAGCTGCCCCGGCCGCTGATGTTCCCCATCGAGTACGCGTCGGTGACGCGCATCCTCGTCTCACGCAGCGGCGCGCGCCGCGTCGCGTCGATCAACGAGACCGGGCACGTACGCGACACCCTGCGCGTCTGAGCGCCCCGGGAGCCGGCCGCGGGTGAGCCCCCAGCGCCCACCCGCGAGTCGTGGGTTCAGCGCCGTGCGCTCGCGAGGAGGTCGCGGGCGGCGGTGCTGCCGTCGAGCAACCGCGACGTGCGGCGCACGATCTTCCAGCTGCCGTCGATCCGGGCGAGTTCGAAACGATTGGCGCTCACCCGCCACACCCGGAACGAATCCGAATCGGCGTTGCGGCGCAGCAGCAGGGAGTGGCAGGTCGCGACGGCGGTGTCGCCGTCGACCCGGATGTGCACCGGGTCGAGCAGATGACCGCAGCCCTCCTCGATGTAGTCCTGGTGCGGTCGGGTGCGCACCATCTTCATGATGGCGTCGCGACCCTCCATCAGGCGGATGTCGACGTCGTAGACGGCGTCCTCGGCCCACAGTTCCCCCACCGCCTCGGCGTCACCGGCGTCGACGGCCGGGCCGTAGGCCGTGAGGACCTCGTGGATCGCAGCCTTGTCCTCGAGGAGCTGTACGCGTTCGAGGAGGGAGGCCAGCAGGGCGGAGTCGGTCATCTCGATCCTTCCGGGCGGGGGCGTCGCCACCCGTTCTACCGGGGTCCGGAGTCCTGCCTCCCGGGTCGTCCCGGTGACCGGAAGCAATCGACTGTGCAGCCCCTGACCAGGGCATGACACGGACGCCGACGTGATCTTCCCGTGCAGGATTGATACGGTCACCGCCGGAGGTGCACCGGATGGATGCGGACAGGATCGACGAACTCGTACACGGCGGGATACGGACACAGGACGAGCTCGAGGCCGTCCTGGGCATTCCGCACCCGGCGATCGTCGACAAGGCGCGACCACACCTGACGCCGCTCATCAGGCATTTCCTGTCGCTGGCGCGGTTCTTCACGATCGCCACCGCCGACGCCGTCGGCAACTGCGACTGCTCGCCGCGCGGCGACATCGAGTCGGCGGTGCTCGTCCTCGACGACCACACGATCGCGCTGCCCGACCGGCCCGGCAATCGCCGCGCCGACTCGTACCGGAACATCCTCGAGAACCCTCACGTCGGGCTGCTGTTCTTCGTCCCCGGCGACGAGGAGGTGCTGCGGATCAACGGCCGCGCCACGCTGTCGACCGACCCCGACCTGCTCGGGAAGCTGTCGCTGCAGAACAAGCCGGCGCAGCTCGCTGTGATCGTGCAGATCGACGAGGTCTTCCTGCACTGCGCGCGGGCGTTGCTCCGCGCCAAGCTGTGGGATCCGTCGACCTATCCCGACCGCGCGGCGGTCCCCTCGATGCGCGACATGCACGCCGAACTCCACTCGATCGAGATCCCGGCCGACGCCGAGCCGGGCAAACGCGAGCTCTACCGCGAGTTCCTGTACTGACCGGACCACACGCGGCGAGTGCGTCACGATGGTGGGGTGACCTCTCGGATCGCCCAGATACGCCGCTGGCGCGCCGGCGCTGCACTACGCAGCCGCCTGCGCGACCTGACCGGCGCCCTCGTCGTCGTCACCGGTGGTGGTAGCGGGATCGGCCGGGCCTCGGCGATCGCCTTCGCCGCCGAAGGTGCCATCGTCGTCGTGGCAGACAAGGATCTCGACAGCGCCCGCGAGACGGTGGCGCTCGTGAACGTCCCGGCTCCCGGTGCCGGAGGTTCCGAGGCCGTCTTCGGCGGCGCCGCTCACGCCTACGAACTCGACGTCTCCGACGAACAGCAGGTCCGGAAGTTCGCGCAGACCGTTCGCGAACGGCACGGCGTCGCCGACGTGCTCGTCAACAACGCGGGCATCGGTGTCATCGGTGCCTTCGCCGACACTCCGCAGAGCGTCTTCGAGAACGTGATGGACGTGAACTTCTGGGGAGTGGTCTACGGCTGCCGCGCCTTCACGGAGCAGATGATCGAGGCCGGCACGGGCGGGCAGATCGTCAACGTCTCGTCGGCCGCGGCGTACATGCCGCAACGCAACCTCGCCGCCTACACGACGAGCAAGGCCGGGGTGTTCATGCTGTCGGAGTGCCTGCGCGCCGAACTGCTCGAACACGGGATCGGCGTGACCGTCGTGTGTCCCGACCTGGTGGACACCAACCTCACCCGGGCGACGGAGTACGTCGCGCCGAACAAGGAACTACGAGCAGCACGACGCACCCGCACCCTCGCGATGTACCGGCGCCTGCACATCGCGCCGGAGAAGGTGGCCAAGGCGATCGTCGGGGCTGTCCGTCACAACAAGCCTGTGGTGACGGTCGCCCCGGGCGCGAAGGTCCGCAAGTGGCTGATGCGCTTCGCGCCCCGTGTCATGCGTGTGGGCGCACGATTCGACATCGATTGATGGTCAGGTCTTCGAGGCGATCCAGTCGTGCAGCCACCGCGTGGCCGTCGTTCCGCGACCGTCGACCACGTAGTTCGAGTAGTCCTGGTGGATCTGCGACTCGTAGAAGGTTCGGATCTTCTGCTCGCGCAGCTCGTTCGCCTCGGGCGTGAGCTGTAGCTGCAGCATCGGGATGCCCCCGGCGGTCATGATGTCGTTGTAGAGCGCCGTCGCCTCGTCGCGGTAGTTCTCGAGCTGCTCGAACGGGCTGCCCGCCGAGATCGCGAGGAAGCCGGCCAGTCGCGTGACGAAGTCCTCCGGCGGCGTCGAGCAGTAGAGGTCGCCCACCGCGCAGATGGTGCGCACGTTGGGCGTTACGAATCCGAAGCCTCCCGCGCGGGCACCTCCCGCACCGGTGCCGGCGACGGGCGGACCGACGAACGGGTCGAGTTCGGAGCGGCGCGGATCGGACAGCAGACCCACCGCGACGAGGCGGTGCGGACCGATCACTCCCAGCCCGGTGCCGATCTCGGCGGCGAGATCGCCTGCGGCATCGGCACCCTGGCTGTAGCCGACGAGGGCGAAGTTCGTGAGGGGGCACCGCTCGGCGGTGGCCGCGATGATGCCGCGTGCGTTGTCGACGGCGCGATTGCGGGAGGCCGCGTACACGTCGCCCTCCCACGGAAAGGCCGTGGCGGGATACGCGACGTAGTCGACGCGGGCGCCGGCGGGAAGATTGGACGTGACCTGGGCGAGCATGCCGTTCCCGCGGCCGGGGTCGGGGGTGTTCGAGGTCTCCCATGTTCCAGGCACAGCGACCACGTCCAGGGTCGGACATCCGGGCGGATTGGCTTGCGCCGCAGGCATTGCAGCGAATACTGCTGCACATGCCGCCACTGCGGCCACCGTTGCCGCCCACACTCTTCTCATAGCCATGTCCCCGCCCCGCTACTGTCCTGGTGCCGCGTCCCTCCCCGGCAGTATCGAGTAGAAGGATGACATATTCGTGAACCGGATGTGATGTATCCGAGTCCGGAACGTTGTCGGGAAACGACGGGGCCGGCGGATCAGCCGCGGACGACGGTCACCTGTCCCCCACCGATGTTCGTCACGAAGACGTTGCCCGTCCCGTAGTCGACCGCCGTTCCCGGAACCGGCCGCTCGACGACGCTCCCTTCGGCGGTCGAGGCGGGTTCCGCGACGACGATGTCGGGCCCGAAAAGGTTTGTCACATAGATGTTTCCGCTGAACGGATCGGTGACCACCGCGCCCGGCGGAGGCGGTGGCGGGGCCGGGAGCTCCGCCGGCGCGACGGCACGGTCGACGACCGTGACACCGCCCGTACCGACATTCGTGACGAAGACGCCGTCGGTTCCCGCGTCGAGGATCAGCTCCCGCATCCCGGGGAGCGGAGCCTGTGCAGGCCCCGCAACGGGCTCGGGCGTGACCTCCGTCCGGTGCACCGTGACCGCACCGGTACCGACATTGGTGACGGCGACGTTGCCGAGCCCGCCGTCGACCCGCATCTCCACGAGCGCGGTGGACACCTCGGTGCGCCCCGGGACACGCCCCTCGGGATGCGTGACGGTCACGGCGCCGGGACCCACGTTGGTGATGCATGCGTTGCCGACGCCGCCCTGGAGTCCGAGCAGGCGGGGACCGTCGAATCCGAAAACCGGTGGGACGGGCTCGGCGCCGTCGATCGTCACGAGCCCGCCACCGTTGCGGATGCACGCGTCCGCAGGGTCCGCGGTCGCGGCCGGAGCCGCCGCGACGGCAGCCACGACGGCACCCGCACCCATCACGACCGTCGCCAGTGCCCGTCTCGTAGCCGTCATGCGCAGAACCATAACGGGTGCGACGCCCGGCGACACGGAAATATCACAAGCGCAGCGCGTCCGGTGGTCCCTGTTGAGCGGATTTCTGTGGATCCACCCCCGGAAAGCAGGGGCAGCTCCACCGAAACCCGAGGAACGATGACCAAGCACCCCGCATGTAAGGGTAGGCATGCTTTACTTCCGCACGTGATGAACTCAGTGCGCCATTGGCCGGACCGTTTCGGCGATCACGCCGTCGCCGCCTTCCGCATCGCCGTCGGTTTCCTGTTCCTCTGCCACGGCACCACGAGCCTGTGGGCGTGGCCGGCGGAACCCTACGGCGGAACCACCGCACAACTCGGCGCATGGCCCGGCTGGTGGGGTGCGATCATCCAGGTCGTGTGCGGCACCGCCCTGATCGTCGGTCTCGGTACCCGGCTCGCGGCCTTCCTCGGCTCCGGATCGATGGCGTACGCCTACTTCTGGGGTCACCAGGCCGACGGCGCACTGCCCATCCAGAACGACGGTGAATCCGCCGCGCTGTTCTGCTGGGCGATGTTCGTCCTGATCTTCCTCGGCTCCGGATCGTGGGCCGTGGATCGCCTCCTCGCGCGGCGGCGCGAGGAGGCCACACCCGAACCGGCGCCGGCCACCGCAACCGACACCGATCCCGCGTCGCTCGTCGACGCCTGACCCACCCACGAACGCCTCCCCCCGAACGCCACTGGGCCGCACACCTTCCGGTGTGCGGCCCAGTGGTCGTACCTCGTTCAGCGCTGCGGCATCGTGGTGGTCGCGATCGGCGCCGGCAACGCCGTCTCACCCTCGAGGAAGCGGTCCACCGCAGCGGCGCACGCGCGACCCTCGGCGATCGCCCAGACGATGAGCGACTGTCCGCGACCCATGTCGCCGGCGACGAAGACACCGTCGACGTTGGTGGACCACTCCGACGAACGGGCGACGTTGCCACGCTGGTCGAAGTCGACCCCGAGATCGGTGAGCAGACCCGGCTTCTCGGCACCGGTGAAGCCCATCGCGAGCAGCACCAGATCGGCCTCGAGTTCGAAGTCGCTTCCTTCGACCTTCTCGAAGCGACCGTCGACCATCTGCACCTCGTGCGCCTTCAGCGCGGTGACCTTGCCGTCCTTGCCGATGAATTCCTCGGTGTTGACGGAGAAGACGCGCTCGCCGCCCTCCTCGTGCGCCGACGAGACGCGGTACATGAGGGGGTAGGTCGGCCACGGGGTGGACTCGGCGCGCTGCTCCGGCGGCCGCGGCATGATCTCGAACTGGTGGACGCTCTCAGCACCCTGACGGTGCGAGGTGCCCAGGCAGTCGGCGCCGGTGTCGCCACCGCCGATGATGACGACCTTCTTACCCTCGGCCGTGATGGTCGGGGCCGGCAGATCGCCGAGCTGCACGCGGTTGGCGATCGGCAGGAACTCCATCGCCTGGTGGATGCCGTCGAGCTCGCGTCCGGGGATCTGCAGGTCGCGGGCGACGGTCGCGCCGCCGGCGAGCACCACGGCGTCGAACTGCTCGCGCAGCTCATCGGCGGTGATGTCGACACCCACGTTCACGCCCGGCTTGAAGACGGTGCCCTCGGCCTCCATCTGCGCGAGACGGCGGTCGATGAAGCGCTTCTCCATCTTGAACTCGGGGATGCCGTAACGGAGAAGACCACCGATGCGGTCGGCCCGCTCGAACACCGTCACCGAGTGACCGGCACGCGTGAGCTGCTGTGCCGCAGCGAGACCGGCAGGCCCGGAGCCGACTACCGCGACCTTGCGGCCGGTGAGCTTCGACGGCGGAACCGGCTTGACGCGGCCGTCGTCGAAGGCCTTCTCGACCAGCTCGACCTCGACCTGCTTGATGGTCACCGGGTCCTGGTTGATGCCGAGCACGCACGACGCCTCGCAGGGCGCCGGGCAGAGCCGGCCGGTGAACTCGGGGAAGTTGTTCGTGGCGTGGAGGCGCTCGATCCCGTCCTCCCACTTACCCTTGTAGGCGAGGTCGTTCCACTCGGGGATGAGATTCCCGAGCGGGCAACCGTTGTGGCAAAAGGGGATACCGCAGTCCATGCAACGGCTTGCCTGGGTCCGGAGGGTGTCGAGCGGGAACGGCTCGTAGACCTCCTTCCAGTCGAGGAGTCGCAGCGGGACAGGCCGGCGGACCGGCGTCTCGCGGGAACCGTGCTTGAGGAAACCGGTGGGATCAGCCACGAGCAGCCTCCATGATCGCCTCGTCCACGTTCGCACCACGGATGGTGGCGTCCTTGATAGCCATGAGTACCTTCTTGTAATCGCGAGGCATGACCTTCGCGAAGTGGCTGACCTGTTGTGACCAGTCGGCCAGGATGCGGGCTGCGACCTCGGAGCCCGTTTCGTCACGATGCCGTTCGACGGCGCCCTTGAGCCACGCGAAGTCCTCGCCCTCGAGATCCTCGAGGTCGACCAGCTCGGTGTTCAGGTTGTTCTCGAAGTCCTTGTCCGGGTTGTACACGAACGCGACGCCACCGGACATGCCCGCACCGAAGTTGCGGCCGGTCTTGCCGAGGATGACGACCTTGCCACCCGTCATGTACTCGCAGCCGTGGTCGCCGACGCCTTCGACGACGGCCGTGGCTCCGGAGTTGCGGACCGCGAAGCGCTCACCCGCGATGCCACGGATGAGGACCTCACCCGAGGTGGCACCGAACAGGATGACGTTGCCGGCGATGATGTTGTCCTCGGGCACGAAACCCTCGGCCGCATTGTGCGGCGGGCGCACGATGATGCGACCACCCGACAGGCCCTTGCCGACGAAGTCGTTCGCGTCGCCGTTGAGCCGCATCGTGATGCCGCGCGGGACGAACGCACCGAAGCTGTTGCCGGCCGAACCTGCGAAGGTGATGTCGATCGTGTTGTCCGGCAACCCTTCCGCACCGTACTTCTTGGTGAGCTCGTGGCCGAGCATCGTGCCGACGGTGCGGTTGACGTTGGTGATCGGAGTGTCGAACGAGACCGACGTACCCGACTCGAGAGCGGGCTGCGCTTTCGCCATCAGCTCGTTGTCGAGTGCCTTGTCGAGAGCGTGGTACTGCTCCTTGGTGCAGTGCATGTCCTGCTCCCCGAAGATCGGGGAGGTGACCTTCTCGAGCAGCGGCGACAGGTCGAGCTTCGACGCGCGGTAGTGCTCGACGGCCTTGCGGGTGTCGAGGACGTCCACCTGGCCGATGGCCTCGTCGAGACTGCGGAAACCGAGTTCGGCGAGGTACTCGCGCACCTCTTCGGCGATGTACAGCATGAAGTTCTCGACGAACTCCGGCTTGCCGGTGAACCGCTTGCGCAGCACCGGGTTCTGCGTCGCGACACCCACGGGGCAGGTGTCGAGGTGGCACACACGCATCATGATGCAGCCCGAGACCACGAGCGGCGCGGTCGCGAAACCGTACTCCTCGGCGCCGAGGAGAGCGGCGACCACGACGTCGCGGCCGGTCTTCATCTGGCCGTCGACCTGCACGACGATGCGGTCGCGCAGACCGTTGAGCATCAGCGTCTGCTGGGTCTCGGCGAGACCGATCTCCCAGGGAGCACCCGCGTGCTTGAGGGAGGTCAGCGGCGACGCGCCGGTACCACCGTCGTGACCCGAGATGAGCACGACGTCGGCGTGTGCCTTCGACACACCCGCGGCGACCGTGCCGACACCGAGTTCGGAGACCAGCTTCACGTGGATGCGGGCCTTCGGGTTGGCGTTCTTCAGGTCGTGGATCAGCTGCGCGAGATCCTCGATCGAGTAGATGTCGTGGTGCGGCGGCGGCGAGATCAGGCCCACGCCGGGCGTCGAGCCACGGACCTCGGCGACCCACGGGTACACCTTGTGCGGCGGCAGCTGGCCGCCCTCACCGGGCTTCGCGCCCTGCGCCATCTTGATCTGGATGTCGGTGCAGTTGCTCAGGTAGTGCGCGGTCACACCGAAGCGACCCGAGGCGACCTGCTTGATCGCCGAGCGCCGCCAGTCGCCGTTCTCGTCCGGGGTGAAACGGCTCGGATGCTCGCCGCCCTCACCGGAGTTCGAGCGGCCACCGAGACGGTTCATCGCGATCGCGAGGGTCTCGTGCGCCTCGGCCGAGATGGAGCCGTAGCTCATCGCACCGGTCGAGAAGCGCTTGACGATCTCGCTCGCCGGCTCGACCTCGTCGAGCGGCACCGGCGGGCGCACGCCCTTCTTGAACTCGAACAGACCGCGCAGCGACGCGAGTCGCTCCGACTGGTCGTCGACGAGCTTCGTGTACTCCTTGAAGATCGAGTACTGGCCGGTGCGGGTCGCGTGCTGGAGCTTGAACACCGTGTCCGGGTTGAACAGGTGGTACTCGCCCTCACGACGCCACTGGTACTCGCCACCCACCTCGAGCTCGCGGTGCGCGCGCTCGGACTGGCGGTCGAGGAAGGCCGTGCGGTGACGGGCCGCGACGTCCGCGGCGATCTCGTCGAGACCGACACCGCCGAGCTGCGACTGCAGACCGGTGAAGTACTCGTCGACGAGTTCCTGCGACAGGCCGATGACCTGGAACAGCTGCGCACCGGTGTAGGAGGCGAGCGTGGAGATGCCCATCTTGGACATCACCTTGAGCACGCCCTTCGAGGCCGCCTTGATGTAGTTGGCGATGGCCTTGTCGAGGGTCATGCCCTCGGGCAGGTCGCCGTTCTGCAACAGCTCGTCGATGCTCTCGAACGCCATGTACGGGTTGACCACGGCCGCACCGAAACCGCACAGGGCGGCGATGTGGTGGACCTCGCGGGCGTCGCCGGCCTCGACGAGCAGACCGACCTTGGTGCGGGTCTTCTCGCGGACGAGGTGGTGGTGCACCGCGGAGGTGAGCAGCAGCGACGGGATCGGCGCCAGCTTCTCGTCGGACTCGCGGTCGGACAGCACGATCAGGCGTGCGCCCTTCTCGATGGCCTGCGAGACCTGCTCGCGGATCGAGGCGAGGGCGCGACGCAGACCCTCACCGCCCTCCGCGACCGGGTACAGGCCGCGGATGATGACGCTGTTGAAGCCGGGGAACTGCTTCTCGTCGTTGACGTGGATGAGCTTCTGCAGGTCGTCGTTGTCGATGACCGGCGCACCGATGAGAATCTGCCGGCACGACGCCTCGGTCGGGTTCAGCAGGTCGCCCTCGGGGCCGAGCATGCCGCCCATGCTGGTGACGATCTCCTCGCGGATCGCGTCGAGCGGCGGGTTGGTGACCTGGGCGAACAGCTGCGAGAAGAAGTCGAACAGCTGACGCGGACGCGACGACAGCACGGCGATCGGCGTGTCGGTGCCCATCGAGCCGAGCGCCTCGGCTCCGGAGGCTGCCATCGGCTTGACGAGGAGGTCGACCTCTTCGCGGGTGTAGCCGAATACCTGCTGCCGCAGCACGACACGCTCGTGCGACATGTAGGTGTACTTGCTCTCGGGCAGATCCTCGAGACGGGTGACGCCGCCTGCGACCCACTCCTCGTAGGGATGCTCGGCGGCGAGCTCGCGCTTGATCTCCTCGTCCTCGACGATGCGGCCCTTGGCCGTGTCGACGAGGAACATGCGGCCCGGCTGCAGGCGACGCTTGCTGACGATCTTCTCGGTGGGGATGTCGAGCACACCCACCTCGGAGGCCATGACGACGAGGCCGTCGTCGGTGACCCAGGCACGCGAGGGGCGCAGGCCGTTGCGGTCGAGCACGGCGCCGATGACGGTGCCGTCGGTGAAGCACACCGAGGCCGGTCCGTCCCACGGCTCCATGAGGGCCGCGTGGTACTCGTAGAACGCGCGACGGGCCGGATCCATCGAGTCATGGCGCTCCCACGCCTCGGGGATCATCATGAGCACGGCGTGCGGCAGGCTGCGACCACCGAGGTGCAGCAGTTCGAGCACCTCGTCGAAACGCGCGGTGTCGGACGCACCCGGCGTGCAGACCGGGAAGATCTTCTCGAGCTTGTCGCGACCGCCGAAGACCTCGGTGTCGATGAGTGCCTCACGGGCGCGCATCCAGTTGGCATTGCCCGTGACGGTGTTGATCTCGCCGTTGTGCGCCACGCGGCGGAAGGGATGCGCGAGCGGCCACGACGGGAACGTGTTGGTGGAGAACCGCGAGTGCACGAGACCGAGGGCCGAGACGACGCGCTCGTCCTGCAGGTCGCGGTAGAAGCCCTTCATCTGGGGCGTGGTGAGCATGCCCTTGTAGACGAAGGTCGACGCCGACAGGCTCGGGAAGTAGACGGTCTCGCTGCCGGGACCGTCCTCGCCCGCCCCGTGGTGGCCGAGCTCGTGCTCGGTGCGCTTGCGCACGACGTACGCGCGGCGCTCGAGCTCGAGGCCGGTGAGCGCGCGGGCGCCGGAGGCGATGAAGATCTGCCGGAAGGTGGGCATGGCGTCCTTGGCCATGGAACCCAGCTCGGACTCGTCGATCGGCACCTCGCGCCAGCCGAGGACCTCGAGGCCCTCTTCGGCGACGATGCGGTCGACCTCGGCGGCCGCGGCGTCGGCCTTGGCGGTGTCCTTGGGCAGGAACGCGATACCGGTCGCGTATGCGCCTTCGGCGGGAAGATCGAAGTCGACGACCTCACGGAAGTAGGCGTCGGGGACCTGGATCAGGATGCCGGCGCCGTCGCCGGTGTTCTGTTCCGCTCCCGCTGCACCGCGGTGTTCGAGATTCACCAGGGCGGTGATCGCCTTCTCCACGATGTCGCGACTGCGACGACCGTGCATGTCGACGACGAACGCGACGCCACAGGAGTCGTGCTCGTTCGCCGGGTGGTAGAGCCCTCGAGGCCCGGGGAGATGAGTCATACCTAGCCTTCGTTGATGCGATAGCACCGACGACCAGCAGCGCTGATGGCCATCTACTGCCGTAGACGGGTATCGGCCGGGTGCCCGATACCTTCGACATCGCCAGTATCCGCTCATCCGCGACGGTGCGGGTGCCTTTTCGGCAGCGCGAGCGTGGACCCGGCGACCGGTGGGACGTCGTGGTCCCACCGTCTTCGAAACGAACGATATGCCAGGTGGCGGGGGGTAATGCAAGCAAGCCTGCCCTATTCTTCCGCCCACCTGCGGAAACGCAGCCGTAACGCACCGGAATCGCGGGCGTCACCCTGCCGTGGAAAGCAGCATTCGCACCATTCGGGACACGCCGTCGCGCGGGTCCGGCCCGTCGTCCTGCGAGGTGCAGCGATGCAGGATCAGTCCGTCCAGGTAGTCGATGAGAACCCGCGCGGCGGTGGCGGAATCGTCGACGCCGAGGCCCGCGAGCACGGTCCCGATCCATCCGCGCAGTTCGCTGCGGCGGGTTTCGACCCCGGCACGCAGTTCGGGCGTCGCCATCGCCTCGACGAACATCGCGAAGCGTGCGCGGGTCCGCACGAGGTCGTCCCCCGTCACGAACATCACATATCCGTGCACCAGGTCTTCGAGCTCACGTGCGTCCCCCGGCAACGCGGCGCCGATCGCCTCGAGCTGGACCCGGTCCCGCTCGAGGAGCCTGTCGAGCACCCCTTCGACGAGAGCCTGGCGGGTGCGGAAGTAGTTCGACGTGGAGCCGGCCGGCACACCGGCGATGGCATCCACGCGGCGGTGGGTGAGGGCGCGCAATCCTTCGGTCCCCACGAGTTCGATTGCGGCGTCGAGGACGGTGGCGCGTTTGTCGGTCACGAGAGGCATTCTACGAGGATCACTACAGGGGTAGTGACTGTCCACTACATACGTAGTACCGTCATGACATGAGCGTGAAGCCAGGCAGTGCAGCGATCCTCGGCGGCGGAATCGGAGGGCTCACCGCCGCGAACACCCTCCTCCGCCACGGATGGCACATCGACGTGTTCGAACGATCTCCGGAGCCTCCGCGCACCGGCACCGCGCTCGGGATGTGGCCTCCTGCCCTGGCCGCACTCGAAGTTGCCGGCGTCGGCGGACGGGTGGAACAACTCGGCGTGACACAGCGCTCCGCGACGCTCAGACGCTGGGACGGTGTGGTGCTCGCCCACGTCGGGGACCTTCGCCGGGCACCGGTCATGGTTTCCCGGCCCGCCCTCCTCGACATCCTGCTGTCCGGCCTCCCCGACCACATCGTGAAGTTCGACGCCCCCGCGCCACCGTTCACGGCCCTCGCCGGATACGACGTGATGATCGGCGCGGACGGAATCGGCAGTGCGGTACGTGACGAGGTGTTCGGTCCGGCCTACCGGCCCGTGCACACCGGGTACGGAGCGTGGCGCGGCTGGGTCGGCGGCTCCACCACGAACCATGGAGAAACCTGGGGTCCCGGCGCGCTCTTCGGAATCACCGACCGCGACGGCGACCTCACCAACTGGTTCGCCGCCGTCCGCACCACCGAAGGCACCGGCGGCACCCTCGACGACCTGTACGGCCGCTTCCACGACTGGCACCCCGGCGTACGCGACATCCTCGGCCGCCTCGACCCCGACGACGTCATGTACCACGACCTGTACGAATCCCCCCGTCTCCCGTCGTACGTCCGCGGCAACACCGCACTGATCGGCGACGCGGCGCATGCGATGGCACCGAATCTCGGCCGCGGCGCATGCGAAGCAATCGTCGACGCCACGACACTCGCGACGCTGTTGTCCGAGCATCCGGTACCGATCGCTCTGCAGCGCTATGACCGTGCCCGTCGACGCCGCACCCAGCTCCTCGTGCCCGCGTCACGGGCGGTCGCCAGGATCGCGACCGCGTCCCGGCTGACATCTCTCCGCGACTCCTCCATCACAGCATTCGGCCGCATCGCCTGAAACGTTCCGAAAATCACCCGGTCGAGGGAACCGATCGTCACGCTGCTGCGTCCAACCCTGATGGAACGTCTGCCGGACAGGAGTTGGTGAGCTGATGTCAGCGCTGAAGGTCGACCCGGACTCGTTGAAGAGCCTGGCCTATGTCCTGGAGGGAGAAGCCGAGACCATCTACGCTTTGGAACCGTCCGCGGCGCTCGGGTCGGTAGCGGGCGCGATGCCATCCTCAGCGGTCGGTGGGGTCGCCGGACGCGCGGGAGCACCACTCGACACCGCCTACCGCGCTATGGCCAACTGCCTGCGACGCATGGCCGAGGCCACCGAAGCGGCCGCACGGAACTACGAGGTGGCCGAGGAGGAATTCGGCCGCCAACTCGCGGCCGTCGGATCCGACTTCGAAGGAACGGCCCCGTAGATGTTGCCTCCTTCCGCGATCCGCTCGCTCGATCCGGCTGCGCTCACCACGGCTGCCGACGCGGTTGAGTCCGCAAACAACACATTCCGGGAGTCGACCCACCGCGTCGACCGGAATGTGGATGCCACGTTCGGTGGATGGGACGGTGAAGGCGGGGCAGCCGCCGCGGCACGTGCGTGGAGTGACCGGGTGGCCGGCCAAGGCATCAGCCGCGCTGTCGACGAGCAGGTCGACGCCCTCCGCGACGCTGCGAACACGCTCATTCCCGCCCGCGCCACCGTCGTCGGAATCGTCGACAATGCGGTTGCAGCCGGCTTCACCGTCCACGACGACGCGCGGGTCGAGGCACCCCGAACCCACACGGGCGACGCGCAGACCGACCTCGTCGTGCAAGCGGGTCTCGACGACACCGCCATGAACTTCGAGGTCCAACTGAAATCGGCGGTGCGCACATTCGACGAACTGGATCGAGACGCCGCCGTCCGACTCGAGCAGGTCAGCAACCGGCTCTCCACGTTCGGCGGCGAATTCCGTTCCCAGAACACACATTCCATCGATTCTCCGGACGGTGCTGCCGACGCTGCGCTCCTAGCATCCGGGGCTGCACGCGATACCGATCTCGAACGCATCGGACGCACCCTGTCGCTACCGTCGGGTGCGAGCATCGAGTACCTCGACGCCTTCTACAACAGCCTCGACGAGGACGAACTGGCGAACCTGCACGAGACGTACAAGACATGGGAAGCCGAAGGCAACCCCGACGCGGCGCGCTGGGCCGACGGTCTCGGCAACGGTCTGCTCATTCTGTCGAATCCCGAATACGGCGGGTCGTGGGAGTCGGTGCCGCAGGACATCCGAGACACCATTCGATACGGCTACGAACCCGACCCGAACGCCGAGCACCCCGGTGAACCACTGGACCGGCTGGATCGACTCGGCGCGATACTCGGCGAGGCCAACCCTCAGTATCGACCCGGAACCGAGATGGGCATCGAGATGAGCCGGGTCGCCGGATATATGGCGGGCATCCCCACCTACGCCGATCCCCACATCATTCCCACCCCCGACCCTTCCTATTACGACCACACGGCAAGCACATTCCTCGACATCGCCACCCGGAACACCGACACGTCGTATCACCTGCTCACCGGCACCGACGTCGACGGCAGCCCTGCGGACTTCAGTAGGGACGAGGTGCTCGTTCCGCTGCTCACCCGCGAATGGGCCGACGACGGAGCAACTCTGGCCGGCCTGACGGAGTGGATCGCTGCCGACGCGTTGCCCGCCGACCCGGGTGACCCCGCCGCAGTAATCCGAGCCGAACGTGCGGGCGAGGCAGCATTCGGTTTGGCCGAGGTGTTGTCTGCGCCGGAATCGGAGTGGAACTCCGACAACAACTTCAACCGTTTCCTCCATATGCCGGGTGCCTTCCGGGAAGAAACCGACCTGACCATAGGTGACGTCAATCCTGTTGCTGTCCGTTCCTTCGCGACCGCCCTGTCACCGTTCGTCGGCGACATGGTCGGTTCCGTCGACGACGCCACCGCCACCAGCGGCTTCGGTGAACTCGGCCCCGTCCCGGCGACGCGCGTATTCACCCTCATGAACACCGACCCTGCGGCAGGTGCCCTTCTCAACGGTGCAGCAATCGCGCAGGCCACCGATTTCGACCGCCGGTTCGCTCTCGAACAACTCGACGGTGTGAACAAGTACAGCTACGGAACGTATTCGGGCCGGTTGCAAAGCCTCGTCGAGGTCGGTTTGAGCAGCACCTACGAGAACGAGAAGCTGGTCGAGCAGGCGGCGATCGACAACCGGAACCAGTCCAGAGCAGACGCGTATGCCGTGGCCCAAACCCTCGTCACCGGTGCGGTGACGGCGTTGCCGGGTGGCGTGGTCACGGGTCCGCTCGTGTACTCGACAGGGGTTCTGTTGCAATCCGAAATCGTCGATGCTGAAGGGCGATACGTGGGGCATCCGTCGGGGGTCGAGGGGTTCGATTCCGAAATGTATCTGACGGAGACGGGTGCTGAGAATACTCGGAGATACAACATGATCGGCGCGTTGGTCGATTCTGGCACAGTCGATCCGGCGAACCTCCCATTGGCATGGCACGAGAACGGCGTCCTCAAAGATCGCAACAACATCGGGGACGCTGCCTTGGCGAATATCGGGGATAACACGCTGGTCGAGTCAGGGATAGAACGGCATGCTATCGACGGCTATCTCCGTAGTTCCTTCTTGGGTCAGGGCGACCTCCGGAACATTGTCTACGCAGATCAAAGAGACGGTGAGGACAGTTTCCGCGACATTGTCGTGAACGATGTCGTTCCGCACGGAGGCGAACGCTGGAACTACGGTGCGTGATTTCGTGGCTGTATCTTCGTCGTCATCTTCACGAATACACGTTATCGAAAGGTCCGCAATGAATTATCCGCCGAGGCTATTCGTAGCGGTAATGAGTGCTCTTGCAATCGCTGCAACGGCATGTACAACCAACGAGATCACACCGGTCGAGACCAGCCGGCCTCCCGCCACGCCGACGATCTATCAGCCACCCGGACAGGTCCGAAACTCCACCTTCGTGTGGTCCGCAGAACCGGGAATCGACCTTGCGGATCAACGCAGCATCCTCACCCGAGCCGCGTACGAATCCATGATCATCGCCCACTACGGCGGACTCGATACCACCTATCCCGGGTTCGCCGGAGCACTCGTCCCTTCCTACGCACGCAAAGTCCCAACTGCGCTGGAAACGTCCCTCGTCGGAACATTTCGGGCGCACATCCTCCAGGTGCTCGATACGGCGGCTGGGTTCAAAGCAACCGTGTGCACCCAATGGTCGAAGGTGGGCATCAGGGTCCGAGACGGCGACTATCGCATCAACCAATTTTCCGGGCAGGAGGAATTTGTCGAGTTCACCCGTGACACCGAGGAACATCGGCTCGAAGGGCAACTCCACAGGCACGACCCGGAACCACCGACACCAAGCGATCAGTACCTGACTTCTCTCCCCACCACCGAGCACCAATGGTCCGCTCCTACGGAAGATCTGTTCACCGATACCGGACTCAGAATCGACTTCGGGGGCGACTTGGGCGAAACGATGTATCGATGCGAAGCATGGGGTCGCAGCATCGAACCCAGCTTGCCGCCCTACAGAAGTTCCGAAACCATCATCTCCCCCACCCCACCCGAAACCCTGCCCGCCTACCCGGGCTGGTGAGAACATGAACCGAATTATTTGCGCTGCAATAGCATTCCTTGTCGGATCATCCCTACTTGCAAGCTGCACACCCGATCGAGCGCCGGCACCGGTTGCGCCCCAGACCATCATCACCGCCGAGTACGAACCACCCGGACAGGTCCGAAGTTCCACCTTCGTGTGGTCCGCAGAACCCGACGTCGACCTGTTCGATGAACGCGGCAGGTTGATTCGCGCAGCACAGGAATCGAAGATTATCGCCTACTACGCAGGAATCGATGTCACATACCCAGGCTTCGCCGAGGCGCTCGATCCACACTACGCAATCGGGATCAGTACAACACTGCAGACATCTCTCGCTGGCACCATCCGCGCACATATCCTCGAAATCAACGACATACACGAGGGATTCAAAGCGACCATCTGCAGTCAAGAATCGAATTTGGCCACACGAGTACGCGATGAGGACTATCGGATCAAGGTTTTCTCCGGCCGTGAAGAGTTTGTGGAATTCGGCCCGACAACCGAAGCGCACCGCCACGAAAAATGGATGCAACGGCACGAACCACCGCGCCCCGCGCCGGAAACACAATACTTGTCGGCGCTCCCCACCTCTGAGCATCGATGGTCTGCCCCAACGGAAGATCTGTTCACCGGAACGGGACTGACAGTCACCTTCGGCTCCGACCTCGGCGAGACGATGCATCGCTGCGAGGAGTGGGGTCGCAGTATCGAACCCGATGTGCCGGACAGAGGGTCCGAGCTCATCATCTCCCCCACCCCACCCGAAACCCTCCCCGCCTACCCGGGCTGGTGAGAAAGGAACCGTGTTGACGTATCCAGAAGAACTCTCCATCGCCGTCAGGCGTGTGCAGGACACGATCGAACGGATAGTAGGCAACGGATCGGTCCACGGCATCCGTATCAGCGTCACCCCGACCGGCCGCATCGTCGCCCTCGAGATCCCGCCCGAGGCGTACAACTGGTCGCCGGACGTGCTCGCGACTCGCATTACCGCCGCCCACGACCTCGCATCCGCGGACGCCGACGAGCAGGCCCGCTACGCGCGCGTCGAGTTGGCCGACGACCCGCGTATCCGGCGCATCGTCTCTGGGATCGGGCAACGCTGACCTCGAGGTGAACGGCCCGTAAATAACAACTGGCCGCAGCGATAAGAATCAGCTGCGGCCAGAGGTAACGAAAGAATAACTTGGGGCACCCGAAACCGTAAGCCCGTCTCAGGTGAGGTCTGTCACAAAGTGTCTCGTTGCCACACCCGGTGGGTACCGAGCAGATCGAGCACCTGCGTAACCGCCGTCTGGGGATCGTCCGCGACGACGACACCCGGTGCCGCCAGACCCTCGAGTGCCGCAGCTCCCGGACCCCACGCCGCCAAGGTTTTCTGGTGGCGGAACGTCTCGTCCACGAGGATCTGCACCCTCTTATCTGCGGGTGCAGCGGCCAGAATGACCGCGTCGAACTCGATCGAGCGGGCCGTGAGGAAGGTGCGCGAGATCGGCACGACTCCCCCGAGCATCCCGCCGTGCGGGGCGACGACCAGCGGGACGCAGTCGGCCGCGTCCACGGCCTGCACGGCCGCGAGCACCTGATCGACGTCGGTGGTGTCGTCGGCGACGATGCCGATCAACCGGCCCTGCACGGGCCACGTCTTGCCGACCTGCGCCAGCGCGGGGCTCTGCGGGAGATCGGAGACCTCGACGGTCGGCTTCGGAGCGGGCAGACCGAGACCGGCCGCCACCTTCTCGCACAACCCGGTGTCGATGTTCGCCAGGATCTGCAGCTGCCGCTCCTTGATGGACTGCTCGTAGCACTTGCCCAGCTCGAAGGTGTAGGCGTAGGCCACGTGGTCCTGCTCTATCTCCGACAGGCTCAGGTAGAACTGGCGGACCTGCGTGTAGTGGTCGTCGAACGACCGGGAGACCTCACGCTCCTTCTTCGCCGCCGGTACCTCCACCGGCAGGTCGACGAAGGCACCCTCGGTGACACCGGCCATGAACGGGCATCCCGCGTCGAGCGAGTTCGGCTTGTACGGAGCGACACCGGTGTGGACGGCGTGCTGATGGAAGCCGTCGCGGAACATGTCGTTGACGGGTGCGTGCGGACGGTTGATCGGGATCTGCCCGAAGTTCGGTCCACCGAGTCGCGTCAGCTGGGTGTCGAGGTACGAGAACAGGCGGCCCTGCAGCAGCGGATCGTCGGTGACGTCGATGCCCGGGACGAGATGGCCCGGGTGGAAGGCGACCTGCTCGGTCTCGGCGAAGAAATTGGTGGGGTTGGCATTGAGGACCATCGTGCCGATGATCTGCACGGGCGCGAGTTCCTCGGGGACGATCTTGGTGGGATCGAGCAGGTCGATGCCTTCGAAGACCTGCTCCGGGGTGTCCGGGAAGACCTGTACGCCGAGATCCCATTCGGGGTAGGCACCGGCCTCGATCGCGTCGGCGAGGTCGCGGCGGTGGAAGTCGGGATCGAAGCCGTTGATGAGCTGGGCTTCCTCCCACACCAGCGAATGCACGCCGAGCCGCGGCTTCCAGTGGAACTTCACCAGCGCGGTATCACCCTCGGCGTTGACCACACGGAAGGTGTGGACGCCGAAGCCCTCCATCATGCGGTAGGAGCGCGGGATGCCGCGGTCGGACATGTTCCACATCGTGTGCGCCGTGGCCTCGGTGTGGAGCGAGACGAAATCCCAGAACGTGTCGTGAGCGCTCTGTGCCTGCGGGATCTCGCGATCCGGGTGCGGTTTGGCCGCGTGGACGACGTCCGGGAACTTGATGGCGTCCTGGATGAAGAACACCGGGATGTTGTTGCCGACGAGGTCGAAAGTGCCTTCCTCGGTGTAGAACTTCGTCGCGAAGCCACGAGTGTCGCGTACCGTGTCGGCCGAGCCACGGGAACCGAGCACCGTCGAGAACCGCACGAACACCGGTGTCTCCACGTCCTTCTGGAGGAACTGGGCACGCGTGATCGAGCTTGCGGCACCCGTCGCGCGGAAAACGCCGTGGGCACCGGCGCCGCGGGCGTGCACCACGCGCTCCGGGATGCGTTCGTGGTCGAAGTGGGTGATCTTCTCGCGGAAGTGATGATCCTGCAACAGGATCGGCCCGCGCCGACCGGCCTTGAGCGAGTGGTCGGTATCCGTCAGCCGCGCCCCCTGAGCCGTCGTCAGGTACTCGCCCTGCTGGGCACGGCCGCGCGGCAGATCCGCGGGAGTGCCGGTGGCCGTCCTGACCTCGGGCTCCGCCTGATCGGGCTTGGGCTCGGGCGGAGTCGTGGGCGTCGTGGGTTCCTCCACGGGTGGCACGGTGGACGAGGGAACACCGGGGATCTTCGGGGTGTCGGCGGGCATGGGAACTCCGATTCGTGTGCTGTCGTCGGGGCTGGACACGTCTTTCCCACGGCTACCCGGAAGGACGGCGGCCAAACGCGGCGGCGGGGCCGTCGGGTCAGAAGTCCTCGTCGATGCAGGCGAGCCGGTCGCCGGCCTGTCCGGCCTCACCCGGTGCGGTCTTGGTGTGCTGTGCGTGGAGCACCACCGAGTTGGCTTCGCCGTCGCGGAACTCCCAGTCGACGGTCGTGGACGCCTCGGCGTTGCCCTGCGCGTCGGTGGTGATGTCGAGCCAGATCTCGTTCTGCGGATTGGCGTAGGCGGGATCGGTGGACGGGGAGTCGGGGTTCGCCGCCGGGTCGACCCGGTTCTGGTAGTGCGGCCCCGAATCGGACGGGTTCGGCCCGCACGGCCGGGTGTGGACGTGCGCCCCGAAGTCCCGATCGGGTTGCAGACCCATCACCCTGAGGGTGACGGTGGTCCGGCCGTTCTCCTCTTCGGATTCGACGTCGAAGGTCGCGCCGACCGGCACGGCCGCTTCGTCGTAGGTGAAGGCATTGTCGTCGTCGCCTCCCTCGTTCGGGAGCCCGAAGGCGTCGCCACTCATCCCGGGCAGCGGCGTGGGCATGGAATCGGTGGTGGTGGTCGTGAGCGAAGTGGGTGGGGTCTCGACGGTGGTCTCGGTGTCGGTGGACGAGTCGTCGCTGCTGCACCCGGCAGCCACGAGCGTGGCGACGGAGAAGCCCGCGACGAGACATGCGTGACGTGTGTTCATGACTTCGACGTACCCCGAGGGGCCGTCGGCGAACCTGGCCGCAGGGAACGTGCCCGCGCCGGGGGCGCGCATGCCCTGCCCGGCGCTACGACCCGGCCTCGCCGTCCTCGGCCTTCTGTGCCTCGACGATCGCGGCGAGATCCTCCGCGACCTTCTTCTCCACGGCGCTCTTGTTCACGCCGGCCGCCGAGAGCACGCCGTCGCCGTTCTCGAGTTCGAGGAGCGCGAGGAGGATGTGCTCGGTGCCGATGTAGTTGTGCCCGAGTCGCAGGGCTTCGCGGAAGGTCAGCTCGAGGGCCTTGCGGGCACCCGCGTCGTACGGGATGAGTTCGGGGACGTCGCTCGACGGTTCGGGGAGTGTCGCCACGGCGGCCGAGCGCAGCGCCGCGAAGTCGACATCCTGGGCCGCGAGTGCGCGGGCGGCGAGCGACTCGGTGTCGACGAGCAGACCGAGGATCAGATGGACGGGCGTGATCTCGGGGCTTCCCGTGGCACGCGCTTCGTTCATCGACGCCATCACGGTGTTCTGCGCGCGCGGGGTGAATCGCGAGAACCCCTGCTCGGGGTCGAGGTCGTTGTCGCTCTTCGAGACGAACCGTTTCTGGGCTGCCTGCTTGGACACGCCCATGCTCTGCCCGATCTCGGACCACGACTTGCCGGACCGTCGGGCCTGATCGACGAAGTGGCCGATCAGGTGATCGGCGACCTCACCGAGGTGGTCGGCCGCGATGACGGCATCGGAGAGTTGTTCGAGCGGATCGTCGTGGACCTTCTTGATCGCATCGATGAGGTCGTCGAGCCGGATGGGATGGGACGGCCGAATGGGTTCCATGCGTCAACTCTAAGTTGACGCATGGTTTCCGTCAACCTTGGGTTGACGATCAGGTTTGCGCGGTCGTCGTAGCGGAGAGCGAGACCTCGATGCGCGTGCCCTCGCCTCCCACGGCGAGCACGTCGCCGAAGCCCTCCACCAGCGACTCGACGAGGACGGGCAGGTCGGGGACGGCGGCGGAGTCTGCGTTGATTCCGATGCAGCAGTGGCTCGTGTGCGACATCAGCGTGATGTTGACGGCCGAACCGACGGTGGGAGCGAACGGGTAGTACCTCAGCACCTCCGCCCCGGCCATGTACAGCGGGATCGGGGAACCCGGGACGTTCGACGCGAGAAAGTCGATGTGCTCGAGGATCCCACCCAGCACACCGGCCGGGAGCACGTTGAGCACACCCGCGATGGCGGACGAGAGCGGCACGGCCGGTTCGTCCCGCCACGACCGGACGATCCGGTCCACCCGGTGCATCGACGCGACCGGATCGGCGACATCGAGGGGAAGAGCGAACCGCGCCAGGGTGATCCGGTTTCCTCCGATCGCGTCACTCTCGCGCCGGAGACTGATCGGCAGCGTCGCCCTCAGTTCGGCGACCTGCGCGCCGTGCCGGGAATGGTAGTGCTTCAGCCCCAACAGGATTCCGGCCAGGAAAGCGTCGTTGAGCGAGGAGTCCGCTGCCCGTCCGGCCTGCCGCAGAGCGTCGAGCGGCAGATCGAGGGCTGCGACCTCCCGGACGGTGCTGCGGCCGATCATCACCGGGGAGAGCGTCGTGAACACCGGTTGCACGAACCGGGCCGTCGAGCGGGCCGTGTCCACCACGCTGCGCAGCGCCGCGACCGGATTCGTCACCGACCTCAGACCGGAACGCACGAGCCACGGCACACCCCTCCCCACTATCTCGCCGGCCGTCGAGAGGTACCAACCCACGGAATCGGCGAGGGCCGACGCCGGAGCCGAGGTCGGCGGATCCTCGGGCAGTGGCCCGCGGTCGGTACCGTCGCGCTCGAAGTCGACCATCTCGTTCGCGATCTGAATGCCGCCGATGCCGTCGGTGAGCGAGTGGTGCACCTTGAGAACGATCGCGGCGCGACCGTCGGCGAGGCCGTCGACGATCGTCGCCTCCCAGAGGGGACGGTCCTTGTCGAAGGCCGACATCGCCGCGGCGCGCACGAGCGGGAGCACGGCGTCCAGTCCCCCGGGATGCGGGAGCGCGATGCGCCGCAGATGCCAGGACAGGTCGAAGTCGGGGTCGTCCACCCATCGCGGTGGGGTCCGCCCGAACGGGGATTCGACGAGCTTGCGGCGGAAGCTCGGCACCGCACGTGTTCCGCGCTCCATCATCCCGACGAAGCGCTCCTGGTCGGGTGACCGGTCGAGCAGAGCCACCGCGACGATCGTGGACCGCAGGACGGGGTCCTTCTCCATCCGCCACGACATCAGATCCGGCTGCGACATGTGCCGACCGTCCGCACCCATGCGCACCACCTCCCGCCTCCGGTTCTCCTCGCACGGTAACCGCCGCGATGTGCGGATACCGGCGATATCGGCCCGCGAACAGCACCGATGGGCCGGATCGAGGACCTTTCGCTCATGCTGACGCAAACCCTGGTCCCCCGCCGACGGATCGCACAGGATCGGTGACGACTTCGACGCCGTCGAAGTTCGCTCCCCATCGCCAGTACCGTGAGGAAGTCCATGCCCCGTCTACGTCGTGCCGGATCGACGGCCGTCATCGCGCTCCTTCTGACCGCGGTCGCGGCATGTAGCTCCGGTTCCTCGGGCGACGGCCTCGCTTCCGACAGCGCGCTGCCCACGGAGATCCCGGCGGGCACCAAGCTCGTCATCGCCGACCAGGGTGAGCGACAGCTGTCCCTCCTCACCGGTTCCGGACAACTCGACGCCTTGCCGTTCGAGTACGAGTTCGCGACCTTCCAGGGCGCGCCCGCGATCCTCGAGGCCTTCCGCGCCGACGCGGTCGACGTCGCGTGGGCCGGCGAGATCATGACCGTCCAGTCGCTGGTCGCCGGTGACGACGTGCAGGTCGTCGCGGCCATGCAGACGAACAACAGCCTCAACATGGGCATCGCCCCGAACGCTTCGGACATCACGACGCTCGCGGACCTGAAGGGCAAGCGCATCGGCTACGCCGAGGGCACCTCGCAGCAGGCCTTCGTGCTCCGCGGTCTCGACAAGGCAGGCCTGTCGGTCGACGACGTCGAGCTCGTGTCGATGTCGCTGCCGGACTTCCCGGATGCACTGCGCTCCAACCAGATCGACGCCGCCCCGATGAGCGAGCCGGTCTTCTCCCGGTACATGCAGACCCCGGGTGCGACGTCGCTGCCGCGCCCCGAGATCGAGGACCTCAGCGAAGGCATCTCGTACCTCTACTCGAGCAAGAAGGCCCTGTCCGACCCGGCGACCGCCGCAGCGGTCCGCGCCTACGTCACCGCGTACATCACGTCCGTCGACTGGGCCGACAACAACCGCGACGCGTACATCGACACCTACTTCGTGAAGAGCCAGGGCCTGACGGCCGAGGCCGGCGAGCGCATCCTCGACACCTCCGGGATCACCACCTTCCCACACCTCGACGAGGAGCTCATCGCGACCCAGCAGCACACCATCGACGTGATCAATGCCGCCGGTGAACTGCCCAAGCCCGTCGACGCCGCCGACGCCTTCGATCTGCGCTTCGACGAGGTCGTCACCGAAGCGGTCGCCGAGACCGGCGCCTCCCACACCCGCAGCTGACCTTCCGAGGGGAATCCGACATGACGAACCGCCAGCTCAACCTCAACGCCTTCATCTACCCGACCGGCCACCACGAGGCCTCGTGGCGCCATTCCGGCAGCGTGCCCGAGCGTCTCTACGACGTCACCTACTTCCAGGAACTCGCCCGCCTCGCGGAGAGCGCGAAACTCGACGCGGTGTTCTTCGCCGACGGTCCGGCTCTGCGCACCGAGGTGAAATACCGTCCGGACTACGGCCTCGAACCGATCACCACGCTGGTCGCGATGGCCACGGTCACCACGCATCTCGGGCTGATCGCCACGGCGTCGACCACCTACTACGAGCCCTACAACCTCGCCCGGTTGTTCTCCTCGCTCGATCACATCTCCGGTGGCCGCGCCGCCTGGAACATCGTCACCACCGCGACCGACGCAGCGGCAGCGAACTTCGGGTACACCGAACACCCCGACGTGCACGAACGATACGCCCGGGCACGCGAATTCGTCGACGCCGCGATCAAGCTGTGGGATTCGTGGGAGGACGACGCACTCGTCCTCGACAAGACCGCCGGCGTCTACGCCGACCCGGACAAGATCCACCGCATCGACGTCGAGGGTGACTACGTCAAGGTGCGCGGCCCGTTCGGTTCGGCCCGCTCGCCGCAAGGGCGCCCGGTGCTCGTGCAGGCCGGATCCTCCAACGACGGCCGCGATTTCGCGTCGACCTACGCCGAGGCGATCTTCACCGCGCACCAGCGCATCGAGGACGCCCAGGCCTTCTACACCGACATCAAGACCCGCGCAGCAGCATTCGGACGCAACCCCGATCACGTGAAGATCCTTCCCGGCCTGAGCCCGTTCATCGGCGCAACCGAGGCCGAAGCGAAGGAACTGCATCGCGAGTTCAACGAACTCACCATCGTCGAATACGGTCTCGGGCAGCTCCAGAAGATGGGCCGCATCGACGTGTCCCGGCTCGAGTTGGACGAGAAGGTGCCGGTCGAATTGTTCGCCGGCGCAGGCGACATCACCGACAACAACAACAGCCGCCGCCTGGTCTTCGCGAAGATCGTCGAGCGCGAACAGCCGACCCTGCGTCAGCTGCTGCACAAGCTCGCCGGCGCACGCGGCCACAACGTCGTCGCGGGCACGCCGGTGCAGATCGCCGACATCATCGAGGAGTGGTTCACCAACGGCGCCGCCGACGGCTTCAACATCATGCCGCCGCAGTACCCGCAGGGCCTCGAGGCGTTCGCTTCCCAGGTGGTGCCGATCCTGCAGGAGCGCAGCCTGTTCCGGACCGAGTACACCGGCACCACCCTGCGCGACCACTACGGCTTGCCGCGTCCGGAGAGCCAGTACGCACACGAACTCGCCCTGTCCGGTGCCACCGGTGATTTCGCACCGGGCGGCGCCACCGGCGACTTCGCACTGTCCGGCGTCTGATCGAACCGACGAAAGGACTGGAGCCATGAGCGTCTCCGTCGAACCCCGGCGTTTCGGCAGTGGCCTGGCCGGTGACGCCGACACCGACCAGAAGCCCGACTCCGGCGCGACGGCCGACCTGTCGCCGCGCACGACCCGCAGCCGCCTCGCTCCCGGCAAGCCGATCAAGTTCGGCCTGGCGATCGGCCCGGCGCTGCTGCTGGTGGCATGGATCGTCACCTCGGTCACCGGGGCACTCGATCCGAAGACCCTCTCGGCGCCGTGGACGGTCGTCACCACCGCATGGGAACTGATCGGCGACGGGCGACTGCAGTCGAACCTGTGGACCTCCGTCCAGCGCGCCCTGATCGGCGGGGTCATCGGCGTCGTCCTCGGACTGGTGCTCGCACTGGCCGCCGGCCTGTCGCGCATCGGTGAGGCGCTGATCGACGGACCGGTGCAGATCAAGCGCTCCATCCCCACCCTGGCCTTGATGCCGCTGGCGATCCTGTGGTTCGGCATCGGCGAGGAGATGAAGATCCTGCTCATCGCCCTGTCGGTCTTCGTCCCCGTCTACATCAACACCTACTCGGCGCTGCGCGGCATCGACGCCCGTTACGTCGAACTGGCCGAGACGCTGGATCTGTCCCGCGCCCAGTTCGTCCGGCGCATCGCCCTGCCGGGGGCGCTGCCCGGTTTCTTCACCGGCCTGCGCCTGGCGGTGACCATCTCGTGGCTGGCCCTGGTGGTCGTCGAGCAGGTCAACGCTTCGAGCGGTATCGGCTACCTGATGTACCAGGCCCGCAATTACGGCATGACCGAGATCATCATCGTCGGACTGGTGGTCTACGCGATCCTCGGATTCGGCAGCGACCTGCTGGTCCGTGCGGCAGAGAGGAAGGCGCTGGCATGGCGCAGGACGATCGGCAACTGACCGTACGCACCCGGGGACTGAGCCGCGGCTTCGACGGACGTGCGGTGCTGAACAACATCGACCTCGAGATCGCCCCCGGCGAGTTCGTGGCACTGCTCGGCCGCAGCGGCTCGGGCAAGAGCACCCTGTTGCGTGCCCTGGCCGAACTCGACCACGGCGTGCCCGGTTCTGGCACCCTCGAGGTGCCGCAGAAGCGGGCGGTGGTCTTCCAGGACTCGCGACTGCTGCCCTGGGCGCGGGTGCTCGACAACGTGATCCTCGGCCTCGACGGCGACGACGCCGCCGAGCGCGGCCGCACGGCCCTGGCGGAGGTCGGGCTCGCCGGACGCGAGAAGGCCTGGCCCACCGAGCTGTCCGGGGGTGAACAGCAGCGGGTGTCGCTGGCGCGGTCGCTCGTGCGCGAACCCGAACTGTTGCTCGCCGACGAACCGTTCGGTGCCCTCGACGCACTGACGAAGATCAGGATGCACGGACTGCTGCAGGAACTGTGCGCCAAGCACCGGCCCGCGGTCCTGCTCGTCACCCACGACGTGGACGAGGCTATCGCTCTCGCCGACCGCGTGCTCGTGCTCGACCACGGCTCGTTCGCCGTCGAACTGACCATCGACCTGCCGCATCCGCGAGCCGATCACGTCGTCGAGATCGCGGAGTACCGCCGCACCCTGCTCGAGGCACTGGGGGTCGAGGTCGCCGTCTGAGCGATCCACGCTGTCTCCGATGGAGCGACCCCCCCCGCTCCGTCTCCGTCCGAGCGATCCGCTCCGGAGCGATCGATGAGAGAGAATCGAATCGTCGCTCCGGAGTCGCCGACGGGAGATGCATCGTGTGTGGACGCTATGCCAGCACCAGTACCCGTGGGGATCTGCTCGCGGCCTACGACGCCGTCGAGGCAGTGGGTGAGGAACTGCCCCCGTCGTACAACATCGCCCCCACCCAGCGCGTGAACGTCGTGCTCGAGCGGGCGCCACGCGAGGACCCGGATGCCGAGCCGATCCGCATCGTGTCCTCGCAGATCAAGTGGGGGCTCGTGCCGTTCTGGGCGAAGGACCCGAAGATCGGGTCGCGGATGATCAACGCCCGGTCCGAGACCATCACCCAGAAGCCGGCCTTCAAGGCGGCCGCGGCGAAGCGGCGGTGCGTGCTGCCGGCCGACGGATACTACGAGTGGATGAAGGGTGAGGACGGGAAGAAGATCCCGTTCTTCCTGCACGCGGACGGGCCGATCTCGATGGCCGGGCTCTACGAGCTGTGGCAGGACCCGGAGCTGCCGGAGGACCATCCCGACCGCTGGTTGTGGACGTGCACCGTGCTGACCCGTCCGGCGACCGACGCCGCCGGGCACATCCACGAACGGTCGCCGGTGATCCTGCCCGACACCTTCGTCGATCCGTGGCTCGATCCCGACCTGAAGAACCGCGACGACGTCGACGCCCTGCTGAATTCGATTCCCGAACCGACCCTCGAACCGTACGAGGTGAGCACGGCGGTCAATTCGCCGCGGAACAACAACCCCGACCTGCTGCGTCCTGTCGATTCGTGATATTTCGGCCGTATGGCGTTCCCCACGTCGGACCGGAACGAATATCGGAATTGACTAAAGTTGCCGGGTGCGACAATCACGGCTGACTCCGACCGGTTCGACGACGCCTCCGTTCCTCACCGGATCTCGCGGTACCGCCGTCGCGGTGATCGCGTCGCTCGTCTCCGCGGGTGTGCTCATCGCGATCCTCGTCAGAAGCGAACTCATCGACTTCCTGGTCTACCGGATGGGCGCGCGGGTCCTGCTCGACGGCGCCGACATCTACGGGCAGATGCCTCCGGTGACCGATGACTTCGCGTTGCCGTTCACCTACCCGCCGCTGTCGGCGATGCTCTTCGCTCCCCTGGCGCTGATCCCCGTGACGTTCGGCAAGATCGTCTTCACCCTCGTCTCGGTCGCCGCGCTCGTCGTCACCCTACGGGTCGTGCTGGACCGGCTCCGTCCGGACTTCGAGGCGCGGACGGCGTGGATCGTCACCGCGGTCGCGGTCGCCGGAGCACTGTTGCTCGAACCCGTGCGTGAGACGATCTCGTTCGGGCAGATCAACCTCGTCCTGATGGCGCTCGTCGCCCTCGACGTCCTGGTGAAGACCCCGAAGTGGCCGCGCGGAATGCTGATCGGACTGGCCGCCGCCGTCAAGCTCACGCCCATCGCGTTCCTGCTGCTGTTCCTGCTGCGGCGCGACCGGCGGACCAGTGCCATCATCATCGCGTCGACCTTCGGGTTCACCGCCCTCGCATTCGCCGTGATGCCCGCGACCTCCGCGAAGTACTGGCTGGACACCCTGCCCGACACCGGCCGGATCGGCGCGGCGTACTTCGCCACCAACCAGTCCTTCAAGGCCGTGATCTCCCGCTTCGGGCCGCCCGAACTCATGGCTTCCGTGCTGTGGCTGCTGGCCGTCGCGGTGATGCTGCTGGTCGCGGTGGTGGCCATCCGCCGTGCCCTCGAGCAGGGCGATCTCGTGCTCGCCCTGTTCGCGAACGCGACGGCCGTGCTGCTGGCGTCGCCGGTGTCGTGGTCGCACCACTGGGTGTGGGTCGCGCCGGCACTGCTGGCCCTCGCACTAGCGGCGGGGCGCGCAACCGATGCGCAGAGACTCACCGCGATCGCCGTCGGCGTCACGCTCGTTTTCCTGATCGGCCCGCACCACCTGTTCCCCACGGGAGGCGATCTCGAACTCGGCTGGGCCGCATGGCAGCACCTGCTCGGCACGCTCTACGTCACGGTCGGATTCGGATTCCTGCTCTGGCTCGCCTTCGGTCGGCGGACCGATCCGGACTCCGCCTCACCGAAACAACTGCCGAACGCGGAGACCGCGAGTTGATCGTGTAGACGGTGCGCCGGTTGTCGGGCATCCGGGTTGTTGTTCGCGAAAGGCCGACGAGAACCCGGAAAGAACGTAATAGTGAGAGGATGTCGCCCCCGCACAGGACGGTCGACAACTCGATTACGAGAAAGCCCATCAACTGCATCCGAGGGGAGAACACCGTGACCGATGTTTCGTCGCAGGGCCCGGCCCGGAGTGACGACCGACGTGTGTTGACGAACCGCCAGGGCCATCCCGTATACGACAACCAGAATCAGAGGACGGTGGGCCCACGCGGACCCGCGACGCTGGAGAACTATCAGTTCCTCGAAAAGATCAGCCATTTCGATCGAGAACGCATTCCGGAAAGAGTGGTGCACGCGCGCGGTTTCGTCGCCTACGGATATTTCGAAGCCACCGGGAAATGGGGCGATGAACCCATCACGAACTACACGCGCGCAAAACTCTTCGCCGAGCCGGGGAAGCGGACCGACGTCGCCATCCGGCTCTCCACGGTCATCGGTGGACGCGACTCATCGGAAACCGCCCGCGATCCGCGAGGTTTCGCGGTCAAGTTCTACACCGAGGACGGTAACTGGGATCTTGTCGGAAACAACCTCGCGGTCTTCTTCATTCGCGACGCGATCAAGTTCCCCGACGTCATCCATTCGCTGAAGCCCGACCCCGTCACTTTCCGGCAGGAACCCGCACGCATCTTCGACTTCATGTCGCAGACCCCCGAAGCAATGCACATGCTGGTGAATCTGTTCAGTCCCCGGGGCATTCCGGCCAACTACCGGACTCAGCAGGGCTTCGGGGTCAACACCTACAAGTGGGTCAACGCCGAGGGCGTGACACACCTCGTGAAATACCATTGGATTCCGAAGATCGGTGTCAAGAGCCTGACCGAGGACGACGCGGCGGCCATTCAGGCGCACGATCTCGGGCATGCCAGCAAGGACATGTACGAGGCCATCGAGCGCGGTGACCATCCCGAATGGGAACTGCGCGTACAGATGATGAGCGACGACGACCATCCGGAGTTGAACTTCGACCCCCTGGACGACACGAAGGTCTGGCCGGAGAACGAATTCCCCGCCATGCCGGTCGGCAGGATGGTGATCGACCGCAACGTCGAGAACCACTTCCTCGAGAACGAACAGATCTCCTTCGGCACCGGCGTCCTCGTCGACGGACTCGACTTTTCCGACGACAAGATGCTCGTAGGACGCACGTTCTCCTATTCCGACACGCAGCGTTACCGGGTGGGTCCCAATTACCTGCAACTTCCGGTCAACTCGGCGAAGAACGCCCACGTGGCCACCAATCAGCAGGGCGGACCGATGGCATACGGCGTCGACGATGTCGGCGACAACCCGCACGTGAACTACGAACCGTCCATCACCGGCGGTCTGCGCGAGGCCGAGGTCCCGACCCACGACGATCAGGGGCCGGAGATCCGGGGTCGTCTCACGCGCAAACGTATTCCGCGTACCAACGACTACGAGCAGGCCGGTCAGCGCTACCAGCTCATGGAGCAGTGGGAGAAGGACGACCTGGTGAAGAACCTCGTCGACGGTATCGGTCAGGCCGTCCGCGACGTGCAGGAGCGGATGGTGTGGCACTTCTTCATGTGCGACGACGAGCTCGGACAACGCGTCGGCGACGGACTCGGTATCAGTGCCGACGACGTACGGGATCTACCTCCGTTGCAGAGCCAGACCCTCGACGAGGACGAACTGCAACGCGCAGCGAATCTCGGCAAGAACGGTCCCCGTGATGTGACCGGATTACAGATGACGCATTGCGTGCCCAACGAGCGCGAGGTCCACGCGTCCTCGTAGCGTCCGTCCGTCTCGGCCCGGTGGGCAGTCACTTGTCGAAGTGGCTGCCCACCGGTCGTTCTCCGGAACCGTTCTCAGGCGGTGACGTCGACGACCACCCGGCCGCGCACCTTGCCCGCGAGGATCTCCTCGGCTAGTCGCGGGACGTCCGAGAGCGGTTCGACCCGCGACAGCGAATCCAGGGTGCTCGCAGGCAGATCGCGGGCGAGACGATCCCATGCCGACCGGCGCAGCGGAGCCGGCGCCATCACCGAGTCGACGCCCAGCAAGGCGACGCCGCGCAGGATGTGCGGCATCACCGTGGCATCGGGCATCGACGGCGACTCCGTGAGACCGCACGCGGCGACGGCACCGCCGTAGCGGATCTGCGACAGCACGTTCACGAGCGTCGAACCGCCGACCGCGTCCACCGCGGCATCCCAGCGTTCCTTGCCCAGGGGCCGGCCCTTGCCCTGCAGTTCGGCGCGGTCGACGAACGACGACGCACCGAGTTCGCTCAGGAAGTCGTGGGTCTCGGGACGGCCGGTCGCGGCGACGACCGTGTGCCCCGCGGCAGCGGCGAGGGCGACGGCGATCGACCCGACGCCACCGGCCGCGCCGGTGACGAGCAGTTCCGCGTCCGATGCGATCCCGTACCGCTCGAGCGCGTCGAGGCACAGGGCGGACGTGTAGCCGGCGGTGCCGATGGCCATGGCGTCGCGGGTGGAGAAGGCGTCGGGGATGCGCACGAGCCATTCGGGCTTCACACGCTGGCGCCGGGTGTACCCGCCAGACTGGGTCTCGGACAGACCCCAGCCGTTGACGACGACGCGGTCGCCCGGCTTCCAGTCGGGATTGCTGCTCTCGAGGACGGTCCCGGCGAGATCGGCTCCGGCGACCAGCGGGGTGCGTCGCGCCATCTTCTGCGGTCCCGCGATCACGAGACCATCCTTGTAGTTCAGCGAGGAGTACTCGACCTCGACGAGGACGTCGTGGTCGGGAAGGTCGGTGTCGGTCAGTTCGCGGAACTGTGCCACCTGGCCGTCGTCGGTGTCGTCGACGACCAGGGCACGGAAGGAGGACTGCTGTGTCATGGATCCGATCCTGACAGGCCGTCCTCCTCCCTGCAGCCTAAAGCGGTCAGGCCGCGTGTGCGCGGAACCGTCGCAGTCGCAGGCTGTTGGAGACCACGAAGACCGACGAGAACGCCATCGCGGCACCGGCGAGCATCGGGTTCAGCAGGCCCGCGGCCGCCAGCGGCAGTGCCGCGACGTTGTATGCGAACGCCCAGAACAGGTTGCCCTTGATCGTCGTCAGCGTCCGGCGCGACAACCGGATGGCGTCGACCGCGACCATGAGGTCGCCGCGGACCAACGTCAGGTCGCTCGCCTCGATCGCGACGTCGGTGCCCGTGCCCATCGCCAGGCCCAGGTCGGCGCGGGCGAGCGCCGCGGCGTCGTTGACACCGTCGCCGACCATCGCGACCACCGCGCCTTCGCGCTGGAGTCGCTCGACCACGTCGACCTTGTCGGTGGGCAGCACGTCGGCGATCACGTCGGCCTCGTCGATGCCGACCTCGGCCGCCACGGTGTGCGCGACGGCGGCGTTGTCGCCGGTGAGCAGGATCGGACGCAGGCCGAGTTCCCGCAGTTCGGCGACGGCCTTCGCGGAGGTCGGCTTGACTGCGTCCGCCACGACGACGATGCCGCGGGCCTTTCCGTTCCAGCCGACGGCGATGGCCGTGCCACCGGACTTCTGGGCCTGCTCGAACGCCTGCTGCAGCTTCTCGGAGAGGTGCTGCGACCAGTCGGCCAGCAGCTTCGGGCGTCCCACCAGCACCGCGCGGCTGGTGTCGCCCTCGACGAGCACTCCCTGGACACCGAGACCCTCGACGTTCGTGAAGTCCTCGACCTGGGGCAGGCCGCCGAACCTGTCCGCAGCAGCTTCGCTGACGGCACGTGCGATCGGGTGTTCCGACGCCGACTCGAGTGCCCCGGCGTACCGCAGCACCTCGTCGGCGTTCTCACCGTCGTCGGCGACGACCTCGCGCAGGGTCATCCGGCCGGTGGTGACCGTGCCGGTCTTGTCGAGGACCACGGTGTCGACCGAGCGGGTCGATTCGAGGACCTCGGGGCCCTTGATGAGGATGCCGAGCTGAGCGCCGCGACCGGTACCGACCATCAGCGCGGTCGGGGTGGCCAGGCCGAGGGCGCAGGGGCAGGCGATGATCAGCACGGCGACCGCCGCGGTGAAGGCCGCCGCGGGCCCGTTGCCGGTGCCGAGCCAGAAACCGAGGGTGCCGGCCGCGATCAGCAGGACGATCGGCACGAAGATGCCGGAGATCCGGTCGGCCAGACGCTGCACCTGGGCCTTGCCGTTCTGGGCGTCCTCCACCAGCTTCGCCATCTGCGCGAGCTGGGTGTCGGAGCCCACGCGGGTCGCGCGCACCACAAGTCGTCCACCGACGTCGACCGTTCCGCCGACGACACTGTCGCCCACACCGACCTCGACGGGAACCGATTCACCGGTCAGCATCGACGCGTCGACCGCCGACGTGCCCCGTTCGATCACACCGTCGGTGGCGATCTTCTCGCCCGGGCGCACGACGAACAGATCTCCGACCGCCAACTGCTCCAACGGAATTCGGGTCTCGGTGGTCCCGTCCGGTCCGAGGACCGCGACGTCCTTGGCTCCGAGTTCGAGCAGGGCACGCAGGGCGGCGCCGGCACGTCGCTTCGACCGTTGCTCGAAGTAGCGCCCGGCGAGGATGAACGTCGTGACACCGGCCGCGGCCTCGAGATAGATGTTGCCGCTGCCGTCGCCCCGCGCGATGGTGAACTCGAACGGGTGGACCATCCCCGGTTCACCCGCCGTTCCCCAGAACAGGGCGTAGACCGACCACCCTAGGGCGGCAAGGGTTCCCAGCGACACGAGCGTGTCCATGGTGGACGTGCCATGACGCAGGTTGATCCACGCCGCCCGGTGGAAGGGCCAGGCACCCCACACCACGACCGGCGCGGCGAGGGTGAGCGAAAGCCACTGCCAGTTGGTGAACTGCAGGGCCGGGATCATCGCCATCGCGATCACCGGCACCGTCAGGATCGCCGAAACGACGAGCCTGTGACGAAGCGGCGCAACGGGATCGGATTCGGGCACGTCACCGGTCCGGCCGGTCGCCTGCGCGGACGGCGGCGGCAGTGCGGCGCCGTAGCCGGCCTGCTCGACGACCGTGACGAGATCCTCGGGTGTCACGTCGTCGGGGTAGCTGACCTTCGCCTTCTCCGTGGCGTAGTTGACGGTCGCGGTGACGCCGTCGAGCTTGTTGAGCTTGCGCTCGATGCGATTGGCGCAGGATGCGCAGGTCATGCCGGTGATGGCGAGCTCGATCGATTCGGCGGCGACCGGCTGACTCTGCGTGGTCATGTGCGTCTCCTCGGAAGAATGGGCCGTCAGCGGCCGGAATGGCTGTGGTCACCGTGTGCGCCGGACCCCGGCTGCACCTCGCCGGTGCCTCCGGCGGTGAGGGTGAAGGCCGCGGTGCGAACCACTCCGTCGTGCTGGAAGTCGAGATATAGGTGATAGGTGCCGGCACTCGGGACGGAGGTGTGGAAGACGACCTCGGGACCGGGTCGTGTGGTGCCGTCGCCGGGTGTCCCGTCCGGATGGACGTGCAGATAGGCGAGGTCGCCGCCGCGCAGCGCCACCAGGTGTCCGTAGGCACCGAGATAGGGCTGCAGGTCGGTGAGCGGCCGTCCGTCCTTGCTCACCGTGAGGGTGAGCATCGCGTCGCTGCCCGACGACAGGTCGCCGTCGAGGGTGACCTCGTAGTCGTCGACGGTTGTGGTGCGGTTGTCGGCCTGCGGTGCGGCAGGAACGAATTCGCCTGCCACCGCGAGGTCGGTGCCCAACGTGAGCGGCTCTCCCCCGGTGGGTGTGAAGTCGGTGAAGACCCGCCACGTGCCGGGCGTGAGGTCGACGTCGACGGACCAGATGCCGGTGTTCTCGTCGAGCACGGGATGGACGTGCTGGAATCCGGTGAAGTCGCGGCGCACGGCGATCAGGTGCAGCTCTTTGTCGTGGGTGACGTCGAAGTCGGTCACCGGCGCGCCGCCGGGACCGTTGATCGCGAATGTCAGGTTCCTGTCCTCGCCCGACTCGAGGTCGGTCTCGGCGAGTGCGAGGGCATAACCGTTCCGGTACGTCATCAGACCTCCCGGGATCTCCTCCACAGCAGGTGTTTCGGCGGCGCTGCCGGTGACGGTGCCATTACCGTGACCGGCGTCGTGGGCGCTCGCGGTCGGATCCTCGGTCTGCTCTTCCACCGGGCCGACGGCCGCGCCGACGAGCAACGCGATACCGAAGACAGCGGCTACGGCGGTGACGAAGCCGGTGAGCTTGGCCGGGGTGTTCATGCGAGGCTGTAGCCGGCCTCCTCGACGGCGGCCGCGACGGCGGCATCGTCGAGGGACTCGGCGCTCGTGACGGTGACGGCACCGGTGGCCAGATCGACCGCGACGTTCTCGACGCCCGGGATCTCCTGGACCTCTTCGGTGACCGACGCGACGCAGTGCTCGCAGGTCATGCCAGTGACGGTGTAGGTGCTGGTCCGGCTCATGGAAACTCCTCGGATACGGGTCTGGACGATCAGGAACGGACGAGTCGCGCGATGGCGTCGCCGGCTTCCTTCAACTTGAGGTCGGCCTCGTCGCCGCCGGCGCGCACGGCACCGGCCACGCAGTGCGCCATGTGCTCGTCGAGCAGACCGAGCGCGACGGCCTCGAGGGCCTTCTTCATCGCCGCGATCTGCGTGAGGATGTCGATGCAGTACTTCTCTTCCTCGACCATCCGCTGCAGGCCGCGGGCCTGCCCCTCGATGCGACGCAGTCGCTTGAGGTAGTCGGCCTTGGTGTTGTTGGCGATATAGCTGTGCTGATGCGCGTCGTCGTGTGCGACGGCATCGGTGTGCACGGTCTCGCTCGGGGTATTCGGCATCGGAATCGTCCTTGTCGCGTCGGTCGTCCTGCCAGATACCATACCCCCCTAGGGTATGCACGGCAACCAACAGACTGTGCAGGCTATTTGCGCAGGTAGAGGCGCATGACATCGTGATGGCTGCAAGAGTGCCCAGCATCCCTCGAAAATGCGGGGCCGCTCCGAAGAGGTTCCGTAGCCGGTGGACGACATGCCCGAGCGCCTCACGAGGCGATCGAGCGCCTCGTAGCCGATTCGTCGCGGGACGTCACGGCACGTGCATCATCTTCCCGGCGAGGGTGAACAGCCGGCGGGAGAGCCGGATGACAGGGATACCCAGTGGGATCAGCAGGATCGTCACGCACCACACCGCACCCAGGAGCATCACCACGGCGGCGACGATCCCCAGAACGGTGCCGAGCAGGGCGGTGAGAAGTCCGAGCACGACATTCAGTAGGCCACTCAGAGCACGCATGACGACCTCCTAGCCACACCCCCATTATGCGCCGCCCCCGGGTGTTCACTTCCTCCAGAACAGGTGATGCATCACCCCGCTCGTGCTGGGCACGACCTCGAGGTGGAAACGATCCCGTAGTTCGTCCGGGGAGTCCCAGAGCTTCAGGCCGGCGCCGTACCGCACCGGCGACACCACCACGTGCATGGTGTCGACCAGATCGGCGTCGAGGAACTGCCGGATGGTGGAGACGCCACCCCCGAGGCGGACGTCCTTGCCCTGCGCGGCGGCGCGGGCCTGATCGAGCACCGCGGCCGGTTCGCCGTTCACGAAGTGGAAGGTGGTGTCGGCGAGCGTGAAGGACGGGCGTTCGTGGTGGGTCAGGACGAACACCGGGGTGCGGAAGGGTGGCTCATCGCCCCACCAGCCCTGCCACTCGTGGTCCTTCCAGGGACCCCGCTGGGGTCCGAACTTGTTGCGTCCCATGATCTCCGCACCGATGTTGCAGGAGAAATCCCGGATGAAGTAGTCGTCGAGTCCGCGGCTCCCGCCGGGCTCGGTGCGCAGGTTCCAACTCGCCGTGGCTGCGGCCCACTCGAACATCGGGCTCGGATCCAGGCCGAAGGGACTTTCGGCACTCTGGTCCTTCCCCGCGCCGATCCCGTCGCTCGACACGGTGAAGTTCTGTACTCGCAGCAACTGGCCCACTCTCTTCTCCTCGCATCCCAATCGCACCGGTACGAAGAGGAAGACCCCGGGAACCACGCGAAGTCATCGGCCGCTGCGCGGATCACGGAGACGGTTCCGGCGCCGTCCGGGCGAGGAGCACGAGAGCGACTGCACCGACCGCGGTGACGACCAGGGCGACCGGGGCCAGACGGTCGACACCGGAACCGACGACCACGCCCCCGAGAGCGGCACCGGCGGCGACACCGAGGTTGAAGGTCGCGACCACGACTCCGCCGGCGGTCGTGCGAAATCGCGCGGATGCCAGTCGGAGGACCCCGGACTTGCATCGCGGGCGGGAACACCCCGGAGACGAGCCCCCACAGCACGATCGCGAGCACGAACAACACCGGCACGGTCGGCGCGACGGCCACGATGACGAAGGCCGTGAGCAGAACGAGGACCGTGGCGGGGATGGTTGCTCTCGGCCAGCGGTCCGACAACCATCCGGAGGCGGGGACACCGACAGCGCCGGTCGCTCCGAACATCGCCAGGAGAATCGGCAGGGATCCGGATCCGAACCGAGCCTCGTCGGTGACGATCATCGAGATGTAGGTGAACACCACGAAATGTCCCAGGAGCACCAGTGTTCCTGCCAGAGCCGTGCCCGTCGACGCGATCGCGCTGCGGTCCCATCCCGAGCCCGAGATGTGCTCGTCCGCCCCGGGGCTCCCACCGCCTCCGGTGGTCCTCCCGGGGTCGGTGAGGATCGGTGCGAGGGCGATCGCGGTGACGGCCAGGACCGCCGATGCCACACCGAAGACGCCGCGCCAGCCCACGACGTCGACCAGTGCCGCCCCGATCGGAAGACCCAGCAGTCCGCGACGGCCGGACCCGCGAGCACGATCGCCAGGGCCCTCCCGATCCGGTCGGGGTGCACGATCTCGGAGACGTACACGACGATCACCGCCCAGAAGACGCCGTGCGCGGCCGCGGAGACGATCCGGCCGGCGAGGACGATCTCGAAGGTTGGAGCGAGCGACATCGCCAGCACCGCGGCGGCCACCACCGCGAGCGCGGCCGGGAGCAGCCGGGTGCGGCGGACGTTCCGCGTGACCCGGACGAGCGGCATGCTGGTCACGGCGATCGTGAGCGCCCACGCGGTGACCAGACCTCCCACCACGGCAGGTTCGACGCCCAGGCCGTTTCCGATCTGCAGGAGGAGTCCAGACGGGAGCATCTCCACGGTCACCATCGCGAAGGTCGAGAAGGACAGGGTGATCAGCGTCGCCCAGGGAAGTGCGTGATCTGTCGAAGAAGCGTTCGAAATCGTCGTTGCCGTGGGAATTCTCGTCGGTTCACGTGCGTCGGTATCGGTCATGGCACCATGCTGAACGTTGACATCGGTGTCAAGGTCAAGCCCGAAACGGGGAGAGTCATGCGAATCGGTGAACTGTCCCGGCGAACCGGCCTCAGTACCCGGATGCTGCGGTACTACGAACAGGAAGGCCTGATCCATCCCGAACGAGGTGCGAACGGATATCGCGACTACACCGACGACGACGTGGCGCGCGCGAAATTGATCCGCAACCTCGTCGGCTCGGGCGTGCCCACACGCTTGGTCGCGATCGTCCTCGAGCAGCACGACGACCGGGATGGCACGTGGACGAGCAAGTACGACAGAGACTTTGCCGCTCGTCTCGTCGGCGAGATCGAGGATCTCGACGGCTGGATCGCCTGCCTGACGCGTAGTCGCGAGGCCCTCGGCGAGTTGCTGCGCCTCACCCTGACGCACGTGGGGTCGCGCGAGGCGAGCGTCTGAACGCGGGCTCTTCCCGAGGTCCGACGACAGCCGTCCGGCCCGCTGACACCGCCCGTGCCGACTGGTATTTTCGTGGCCAGTGATCAGCACCGTGTATCCGTGAGACAGATGTCCCGCGCCGTCCGCGAACCGCGCCTGCAGGCGGCGGTGATTCCGTGTGCCCCGAGAGGGAACCCGCGTCAGGGTTCCCCGATCCCGCCGTGCATCGGAATCGACTCTCGGAGTTTACATGTTCACCCCATCGCTTCACTCGTCCCCGTCGCCGACCGTTCATCGATCCGACCTCCAGGGCGACTGCAGCCGTTGCTTCGCACTGTGTTGTACGGCTTTCGGTTTCACGAGGTCTTCGGATTTCGCCGAGGACAAGCCCGCCGGGTCACCGTGCCGGCACCTCGATGCGTCCTTCGCGTGCACCATCCATGAGACGTTGCTGTCCCGCGGTTTCCGCGGGTGCACGGTCTTCGACTGTTTCGGTGCGGGACAGGCGGTCTCCCAGCGGTTGTTCGCCGGCGCGAGCTGGCGGGACCGACCCGACACCCGTGACCGGATGTTCTCGGCGTTCGCCGTCGTAAAAGAACTGCACGAGATGATGTGGCATCTGCTCGAAGCCCAGCAACGCACCTACGATCCGGAACTCGCGGACGACGCGCGGGAGCTCGTCGCATCCCTGGACTCCCTGACCCGAAGGAGCGTGGACGAACTCGAGTCCCTCGAGATCGACGGGATACGCGCATCCGTTCGACCGGTCCTGCTGGAGGTCAGTGCGGAGGTCCGGGCTTCGTACTTCGCGGACGACGGACGGATGAATCCCGATCTCCTCCCCGGCGCCGATCTCGCCGGCACCGACCTGCGCGGCCACCGGTTGTGCGGCGCCGACCTGCGGAATGCACTGCTCATCGGCGCCGACCTACGAGGATGCGACCTCGCGGGGGCGGACCTGCTCGGTGCGGATCTCCGCGGCGCGCGGGTGGAGGACGCCGATCTGTCCCTCGCTCTGTATCTCACCGGACCGCAACTCGCCGCCGCGCACGGCAATCGACGCACCCGGGTGCCCGCGGGCGTGCCGGTACCGCGGAGTTGGCTCGACGTCTATCCAGTCCAGTGCCATAGTGTGGACTAGCGAAACATATTTTAGCTACACGGTTGCGGAACTCTTACCCATCTGATATTAATCAGACTCCAGTCTCCATGGAAATGCTTTTCCTAAACTATAAATTAAATAGGTTATTGTGACCTAATTGGCGTGGAGGGTACTCTCTTGCTCTTATATAAGAGTCGGCGACGACGCAATACTACACTTCGCAAACCTGCTATAAGCTCCGAAGATTCCAAACTTCGTGAACAACTGAAAAGGATCGAGGATCGTACGTACAAAACGTACCGAGCCAGACAGTCAGCATCTACACGCTTGAGCCAGCGTGCACGTGCGTGGAATTGGGCTGTCGTTTCGCTCTCTACCGCTACCACCGTTGCAGCCATAGGCATGCTGACTAAGCCAGACATGTACGGGCCCAATAGTGGGACCTTGATGGTCTGCCTTTCCGTCCTCGTCCTGGTTGCAACCCTTTCAACCACGAACATGGACTATCCAGGGCGAAGCCGCGACATGTTTCTGAACTATCGCAAAATTCAACGACTCTCCGTAGAGATCGAAGAAACTCGGAACAATGAGGGACCTCTAAAATCAGAATGGGTAAAAGAAATATCGAATAGATATCAAGTCATTCTAGATGAGACCGAAAATCATACGGAGGGTGATTACCTACGACACTTTTCCGAATCGCTGAAGAAAACAGATCCCTACTTTTCGGACAGTAAATCTCTTCATTGGAAACGTCGGCGCAAGACTAGCATTGACACAGCAATAACATTACTCCCCTACGGGACATTGGTTCTACCGATCAGCCTCCTAGGCCCGCTAGTCGCGAGCTTGCTCGAATAGCTCCTCATACTGGCGGCAGATGGTAGATTCAGCGTGGGTCCCAAGAGGGGCTAGGCCACCCGACTACAAGGCAAACCCTCCGTGGTTTGCAATGCACCAGTTGTGCGAGCAACTGGCGCGCGTGAAGCAGCATTTCTAGGCGGGTTTAGCCGGCGAGCGGGGACCAACTCCCAGAGTTGGTCCCCGCTCGCATTATGAAAGGGTGAAATGAACGAGTTAGCGAAGCTCATAAAGGAAGCAGCGAGTAAGAAGATCAGCGTTCAGGAACAACGTAGGAAGCAAGCTCAAACAGAAACTGTTCGTCGCCAACGAAGGTCTACTCTTAATCTACCTGAGCTTGAAGTTAGAGAGCCGGCAACCTGGGCATACCATCCTAGTCACAACCCCTTCCATGTTCGCGCAAGAGCCGCATCAATTGGCCACGCAATCGATTTGGCCATCAAATCTCGCAACTATGCTCCGCTACCGCCAGCAGGTTTCCAAATACCCAAAGCAAACGGGAAGCACCGGACCGTTACCTCGTTTTCAATAGCAGACGAGGTCGTATCAAAAAGACTTTATTCGTCTCTAATAAACAAGAATCGAACAAGGCTTAGTGCGCGGTCGTACGCGTACAGAAAAGATTTGAATATCAATGATGCAATTTCCCATATTCAATCCGAGTGGCGCGACGAACACCGAATCTATCTAGCCGAGTATGACTTTACGGACTACTTTGGATCGATCGATCATGATCAAATTTGGTCAACGATATCGAGAATTGGATTATCAATAACAAGAACTGAGAGACACTTACTGCGCGCTTTTATGCAGGCACCGCAACCTACAATTCTTCCGAACTGCATGCCTGCTTCGGCTGATTCTCGGAGTAAAGGAATACATCAAGGGACCACCATAAGCCTACTTCTGGCAAATATTGTTGCGACGCCTTTTGATCGAGAATTAGAACGCTTAGGGGTTTCTTTCACCCGATACGCAGATGATATCGTAATTTGGAGTCGCGATTATGGAAACATAAACCGTGCCGTAGACGAGCTTCACAGATTTGCCGAACGCATTGGGTGCCAAATAAATCACAGCAAAAGTCGGGGTGTTTCACTTTTAACTAGCCCAGACGCGAGATCGGCGGAGCTGCTCACGTCACATCACACTGAATTCTTGAGTCATAGAATATCACTTAGGAAAATTTCCCTATCAGATAGAGCGATTGCGAACGCAAAACACACAATAGAGGAATATATTTATAATCACTTGCTACGCGAGCCGCTCAGAGGTTCCCAAGATCTCGGTCGACTACGAGGAAATTTGGACCGCGACTATATTGCATTATTATCGCAACTCAGACGGTACCTTTATGGAAGTTTGAGCGAAGAGCAACTACGGCGGCTGCTACGCGGACCTTTACCTTCCATGATATCCCTTGGCGGTTTGCTAGGGCGCCACCCGATGGTTGATGATGTTCAACAACTTAGGGCACTCGATAGGTGGATGTCTACACAGATTTGGCTTGCAATGCGGAAACGCGAACGTCTGCTTAGTCAAAAGATATCTCATACTCCGCAACCGTGGGGATACACCAAAGAAGACCTGTACAAGTTTACGACCAGGTCCAGCAGGGGTTCTCATCTTCCGGTTGATGGGCGTGTGCCGAGTGCTGTTCGGATGAACGAGCTCGTTCGACGCGCTGTACGTGCTCATGGTACTAGAGTTGCAACCCACACTACGTCTCTTTATAGATGGTAATATTCATTTTTCATTTAGAAGACAAGGGAGATAAGGGAGATAAGGGAGATTTCCACTGTCGCAACATTTTTCGATGATAACTATGGCGAATACGTGCGAATGAAACAGAAACGTATCTTTTTCTTTCAGCGCCCCGTCGATGACAGTTCGGCCATACACCCCGAGATCCAAGCCGCCACCATTACCGATGCTCCTGAATCCTCTCGCCGGAGCAAAACGATGGATTTGGTGTACCTCGTTGAATTATCGAGAACTTTCAGTAGGTCCACAACGCCTGGTGCAATATCGCGCGGAAGCGCTCCAAGACTCTCCCATTCAACCTACTTACCCCGTGTCGGCGCTTACCCTCCCTGCTAAATCGAACTAGATTCCCCTGAAGCCTCCGGACCGGGCGAGATTGTGCGGCTGCACACCAGCATGTAGTGGGCGCCCTTCTGGAATCGGTAGCCGACCTCCACGACCTCACTCTCGATGCCGTCTTCCCGGAGATCACCGAGCAGTTCGTCCAGGTAGGGGTAGCGGACAGAGGATCCCGATTCCACGAGGGGAAAGATGCGCAGTTCCTCACGCGCGACCCGCATCAGTTCCCGGATCGCGGCCAGGTGGAAGGTGCGATCGAGTCGATCGGCGTAGCTGAACAGCAGGTGCGAACTGAGCACGAGATCGAATGCCGCATCGGGGAACGGCAGGGACGGCAAACACCCGGCGACATATCGGTGCGGATGCCGACGGATGTCCTCGGCGAAATCCCGGACCGCCTGCCGCCGCACCCGTGCGTGTTCGTCGGGGTCGGCGAAGAACGTCCAGTCGTAGTTCTCGGCGTGGTCCCGGATGTACCGGTTCCCGCGCTCGGCCTCAGCAGCGGCAACGACGGTGAGGTGCTCAGCGTCGGAGTCGGAGTAGGCCGTGTCGCAGGCCGTCACGTCACCACCGAGGCGGTTCACCACGGCGGTGAAGCCCGCCGCGCCGGCCGGGCAGTCCAGGATCCTCCGCGACAGATCGTCGTCGGAGAGGTCGAACATCGACCGGTACTCGTCCAGGGAGCGCGAGCTGATGAGGATCGCGCCGATATCTGCCGTGTTGGGAGTCACCGGGCCATCACCGCCCCAGTAAAGCACGGCCGAAAAGGCATCGGATCGGGGCCGGACAAACGAAAACGAGGTCACGATCTCCGAAGAGTTCGTGACCTCGTCCGTCGCAGTTCGTGGAACTGCACACTGTGGGCGAAGGGGGACTTGAACCCCCACGTCCCGAAGGACACTGGCACCTGAAGCCAGCGCGTCTGCCATTCCGCCACTCGCCCGAGCAACGCCGAAAACAGTAACACACACCGGAGCCGAACAACTATTCGCCTGGTCAGAGGGCCGCGAACACTTCCGGCTCGATCGCCGAGCACATCCGGGCGAGACGTGCCGCATACCGCAGGGTCGAATCCGGGGAAAAGTGGATACCATGCAGTGACGAGATCTGCATTGCGACACGCTGAGTACGGAAAGGGGGTCGCCATGGGCATCGCCCAGCGCTTCGAGCGCAAACTCCAGGCCGCGATCGGCGACGCTTTCGCCCGCGTGTTCGGCGGCGGCGTCGTGCCCCAGGAAGTCGAGGCGGCGCTGCAGCAGGAGGCAACGGACGGCGTCCGACAGCTCGATCGGGGCCACATGCTCGCCCCCAATCACTACGTCATCACGATCAGCGAAACCGATCACGACGCCCTCGCAGCGGATCGGGACTTGACTGTGAAGGCATTCTCCCGTCACCTTGAGGACTTCATCCGAGAACAGGGATGGCAGACATACGGTGAGATCCAAGTCGTCTTCGAGTCGTCGTCGGCACTGCACACCGGGCAGTTCCGGACTCGCGGCTCGGTAGATCCCGATGCGGGGCGCTCAGCGACGCGTGCTCCGTCACCGCGGAACCCGCAGAACCGCCCACCCGTGACCTCTGAACCAGGAGCTGGCCCAATGACGCAGAACCCCGGCTACGACCCCAGCCGTGACCCCGCCGAGGCGGAACCGCAGTACGCACGCAACGGTCACGCGCACGTCGGCCAGGAGCAGCGCTACAACCAGGGCTACGGCAACGCCGGCTACGACCAGGCTCCCGGCGGTTACGACCAGCAGGGCGGCTACGACCAGCAGGGCGGTTACGACCAGCAGGCGTACGGCCAGGCCTACAGCGAGCAGGACTACCAGCAGGGCGGCTACGACCAGGGTGGCTACGACCAGCAGGCCTACGGCGCTCGAGGCGCCCAACCGCAGGCGTACGGCCAGGACTACCCGCAGCAGGGCGGGTACGACCAGCAGGCGTACGGCCAGCAGGGTTACGCACAGCCCGGTTACGACCAGGCCTACCAGGACCAGGGCTACCAGCAGGGCGGCTACGACCAGCAGGCCTACGGCCAGCAGAGCTACGCACAGCCGGGTTACGACCAGCAGTATGGCGCGCAGCAGGGCGGTTACGACCAGGGCTACGCCGCCGCGGCCCCCGGCTACGACCAGGGTTACCAGCAGGCCGGCTACCAGTCCCCCGCCGCCGGTCGGGTGCTGACCGCGACGCTCCAGCTCGAGGACGGCAGCGGCCGCTACTACCAGCTCCGCGAGGGCAGCAACATCATCGGCCGCGGCCAGGACGCACAGTTCCGCTTGCCCGACACCGGCGTCTCGCGTCGCCACATCGACATCCGCTGGGACGGCCAGGTCGCGATGCTCTCCGATCTCGGGTCGACGAACGGCACGACGGTCAACGGCGCCTCGGTGCAGGACTGGCAGCTCGCCGATGGTGACGTGATTCGCGCCGGGCACTCCGAAATCCTCGTGCGCATCCTCTGATCAGCCGGTATCGAAGGACCTACCGGACCCGTTCATACCGTCCGACGCGTGTGACAGCGCGTCGGACGCTGCATGGAGTCGTCCGGTGTCCGTATTGTGAGTGACCGCACGACCTGGAACACGACCGGTCGACTACCCCGAAGGAGGATGCACCGTGCAGGGGCTGATTCTGCAGCTGACCCGAGCGGGATTCCTCCTCCTGCTGTGGTTGTTCGTATGGGCGGTGTTGCGCACGCTCCGGTCCGACATCTACGCCGGTGCCGCGCGACCGCTCCCGCGTTACTCGCCCAAGCAGTCGGTGCTGCCGACGCTGAGCCGCAACAAGACCGCCAAGTACCTGGTGGTCACGCAGGGCGCGCTGGCCGGCACGAGGATCACGCTCGGCACCCAGCCGGTTCTCATCGGCCGTGCCGACGACTCCACACTCGTGCTGACCGACGACTACGCATCCACGCGCCACGCACGCCTGTCGCCACGAGGTTCCGACTGGTACGTCGAAGACCTGGGGTCGACGAACGGCACGTATCTCGACCGCGCGAAGGTCACCACCGCTGTCCGTGTCCCGCTCGGAACCCCGGTCCGGGTGGGCAAGACCGTGATCGAGCTCCGCCCGTGACCCTCGTACTCCGATATGCCGCCCGCAGCGATCGCGGCCTCGTGCGCTCCAACAACGAGGACTCCGTCTACGCCGGTGCCCGCCTGCTCGCCCTCGCCGACGGCATGGGCGGCCACGCGGCCGGTGAGGTCGCCTCACAGCTGATGATCGCGGCGCTCGCCCACCTCGACGACGACGAGCCGGGCGGCGACCTCCTCGGTAAGCTCGCCGCGGCCGTCCGCGAAGGCAACGCCTCCATCGCCGACCAGGTCGAGGAAGAGCCCGAACTCGACGGCATGGGCACGACGCTCACGGCCATCCTCTTCGCAGGCAGCAAACTCGGACTCGCCCACATCGGCGATTCCCGCGCCTATCTGCTGCGCGACGACCAGCTCACCCAGATCACCCGCGACGACACCTTCGTGCAGTCGCTCGTGGACGAGGGCCGCATCACCCCCGAGCAGGCGCACACGCACCCGCAGCGGTCGTTGATCATGCGCGCCCTGACGGGCAGCGAGGTCGAACCGACCCTCACCGTGCGCGAGGCCCGCGCCGGCGACCGCTACCTCGTGTGCTCCGACGGTCTGTCCGACGTCGTCAGCGACGAGACGATCGCCGACACCATGCGGCAGGGCACGCACGACGAGTGCGCCGACCGGCTCATCGAGCTGGCGCTGCGCAGCGGCGGCCCCGACAACGTCACAGTGGTCGTCGCCGACGTGATCGATCTCGACTACGGCCAGTCGCATCCCATCGTCGCCGGAGCGGCATCCGCGGACGACGACGAGGACACTCCCCCGCCGAACACCGCAGCGGGTCGCGCCGCCGCGATGCGGCCACCGCGCGCCACCCCGAAGCGGGTCATCAACAAGGCCCCGGAACCGGCGCCGAAGAAGAAGCGCAGCCGCCTGTGGTGGCCGGTCGCCGCCGTCGTGATCATCGCGGTGCTGGTCGGTGGCCTGTTCGTCGGCCGCCAGCTGATCCGCAACAACTACTACGTCGGCGCCGACGACGGTCGCGTGACCGTGCTGCGCGGTATCCCCGGCGACGTCTTCGGTTACTCGCTGCAGGAGGCCGCGCGCGTCGGGTGCGTCACCGACGAGGGCGACCTCACGCTCGTCGATCCGAACAGCGCGTCGTGCCGGGTCATGCTCGTCGACGACCTGTGGCCCGCCGCTCGCGAGCAGGTCCGTGCCGGGCTTCCGTCGGGGTCGCTCGACGACACCCGCGAGCAGATGCAGCGGCTCGCCGAACTGGACCTGCTGCCGGTGTGCACCCCGGAGGAACCCGAGCCCGCTCCCGCACCGGCCCCCGGCCCGGGAGAGCCGGCGCCGACGCCCGGACCGAACGGCACCCCGCCCACCGAGACACCCACGGTGCAGCCGCCGGCGTCCGGTGAGCCGCAGCCGGGCCAACCGGCACCGGCCTCCCAGCCCGGCGAACTGCTTCCCGGCGAGCCGACTCCCGGCGAACCCGCTCCGAACACGGAGCCGGCTCCCGAGCCCGCGCCCCAGATCCCCGGTCAGAACTGCAGGGTGGGCGCCTGATGTCGGTGTCCCATGGTGTGGGGGACTTCCCGAGCCCTCCGGGAGGTTTCGCCCCGGCGCCCGTCCAGTCGACCCGGCGCAACACCGAACTGGCCCTGATCGTCGCGGCCATCGGTGTCACGACGGTGTCGCTCATGCTCGTCGAGGTCTCGATGGAGCAGGCGCTGACCCTCGACCTGCTCAAGTACGGGGTGACCTTCGCTGCGCTGTTCCTCGCCGCGCACCTCGCGGTCCGGCGCTTCGCGAAGTACGCCGATCCCCTGCTGTTGCCGATCGTCGCGCTGCTCAACGGTCTCGGACTCGTGCTCATCCACCGGCTCGACCTGTCCGATCAGGAGAACGCCCGTTACATGGGCCTGCCGCCGCCGTCGCCCGATGCGACGCAGCAGGTGCTGTGGACGGCGCTCGGCATCGCGCTGTTCATCGTCGTGCTCGTGTTCCTGCACGACTACCGTCTGCTCGCGCGGTTCAGCTACACGCTCGGTCTCATCGGCCTGATCGCACTCGCGATCCCGGCCCTGCTGCCGAGCAGGTTCTCCGAGGTCAACGGCGCCAAGATCTGGATCCGGCTGCCCGGTTTCAGCATCCAGCCCGGCGAGTTCGCGAAGATCCTGCTGATCATCTTCTTCGCATCGGTCCTGGTGGCGAAGCGCGACCTGTTCACCACCGCAGGCAAGCACTTCCTGGGGATGGACTTCCCCCGCGCCCGCGATCTCGGCCCGATCCTGGCGGCCTGGATCATCTCGATCGGTGTGATGGTCTTCGAGAAGGACCTCGGCACGTCGCTGCTGCTGTTCACCACCGTGCTGGTGATGCTCTACATCGCGACCGAACGTGTCGGCTGGCTGATCATCGGATTCTCGTTGCTCGCCGTCGGCTTCTACGCGGCGTACCAGATGTTCGGTCACGTGCGGGTGCGCGTGGAGACCTGGCTCGATCCGCTCGCCGACTACAACAACACCGGCTACCAGATCTCCCAGTCGCTGTTCGGTCTCGCGACCGGCGGGGTCGCCGGCACCGGCCTGGGCAGCGGACGGCCGGGGCAGGTGCCGTTCGCGAAGACCGACTTCATCGTCGCCGCGATCGGTGAGGAACTCGGCCTGATCGGCCTGGCCGCCATCCTGCTGTTGTTCCTGATCCTCGTCGTCCGCGGCATGCGCACGGCGCTGGCGGTGCGCGACAGCTTCGGCAAGCTGCTCGCCGCCGGCCTGTCGTTCACCCTCGCCGTCCAACTGTTCGTGGTGGTCGGCGGTGTCACGAAGTTGATCCCCCTGACCGGCCTGACCACACCGTTCGTGTCCTACGGTGGTTCGTCGCTGCTCGCAAACTATCTGCTCCTGGCTCTGTTGATGAAGATCTCGCACGCTGCCCGCCAACCCGCGATCCCCCGTAAGAAAGCGCCCACGCCGATCGCCGAGGCCAAGACGGAAATGATGGGGCGCGAATGAACGGTCCGCTCCGCAAGGTCGCGATGGCCGTGATGTTCATGGTCGTCGCGCTGCTCGCAAACGCCACCTACGTGCAGGTCATCAAGGCCGACGATCTCCGTACCGATCCGCGCAACTCGCGTGTGCTGATCGACGAGTACTCCCGTCAGCGCGGACAGATCGTCGCGGCCGGTCAGGCTCTCGCGGTGTCGGTGCCCACCGACAGCCGCTACAAGTACCTGCGCGAATACCCGGCGCCGCCGACCCAGCCGATGAGCCCGCTGGCCTACGCGCCGGTGACCGGCTTCTACTCGATGCAATACGGCAGTACCGGACTCGAACGGTCCGAGGATTCGCTGCTCAACGGTTCCGACAACCTGCTGTTCGGACGTCGACTGTTCGACCTGGTGTCGGGCCGCAACCCGCGCGGCGGAAACGTCGTGTCCACGATCGATCCGGTCGTTCAGCAGGTGGCCTACGACGAGCTGACCTCGAAGGGTTACACGGGCTCGGTGGTCGCGATCGAACCGAGCACCGGCAGGATCCTCGGGATGGTGAGCACGCCGAGTTACGACCCCAACCGGTTGTCGGGACACGACGGCGCCGCGACCTCGCAGGCCTGGGACGAGCTCAACGCCGATCCCGAGAAGCCGATGCTCAACCGCGCGATCTCCCAGACCTACCCTCCGGGCTCGACCTTCAAGGTCGTCGTGACGGCGGCCGCGCTCGAGAACGGCGTCACCCCCGACACGCAGTTCACCGCAGCGCCGCAGATCACCCTGCCCGACACCGCGACGACCCTCGAGAACTACGGCGGGGCCGCGTGCGGCGACGCATCGACGGTGACGCTGCGGGAGGCGTTCGCGCGGTCGTGCAACACGGCCTTCGTCGAGATGGGCATCGACGACGGACGCGAGGCCCTGGTCTCGCAGGCGGAGAAGCTCGGCATCGGCGAGACCCTCGACGTCCCGCTGCCCGTCGCGGCGAGCACCGTCGGCCCCATCCCGGACGGCGCGGCACTCGGCCAGTCGAGCATCGGCCAGCGGGATGTGGCCCTTACTCCGTTGCAGAACGCGTCGATCGCCGCGACCATCGCCAACGGCGGGGTGCGCATGAAGCCGTATCTCGTCGACCGTCGGCAGGGGCCCGACCTGACGGTGCTCGAGGAGACCAAGCCCGAATCGCTGGGCCAGGCGATCTCGCCGGAGGTCTCGGCGACCCTCACCGACCTGATGATCGGTGCCGAGAACAACGCCGGCGGTGGCGGTGCCATCCAGGGTGTGCAGATCGCGTCGAAGACGGGCACCGCGGAACACGGCAACGATCCGCGGAACACCCCGCCGCACACCTGGTACATCGCATTCGCACCTGCACAACAACCCCGCATCGCCGTCGCGGTGATCGTGGAGGACGGCGGCGACCGAGCACTCGCCGCGACCGGCGGTTCGGTGGCCGCCCCGATCGGACGGGCCGTCATCTCGGCCGGATTACAGGGAGGCTGACATGGCTCTGAGCAGCGGCGCCATGATCGCCGACCGTTACCGTCTCCAGCGACTCATCGCGACCGGCGGAATGGGTCAGGTGTGGGAAGGACTCGACACCCGGCTCGACCGGCGGGTCGCGGTGAAGGTCCTCAAGGCCGAGTTGTCCGGCGACGAGGACTTCCTCGCCCGGTTCCGTTTCGAGGCCCGCACCACCGCCCAGCTCAACCATCCCGGCATCGCCGGGGTGTTCGACTACGGCGAGACCACCGACGCCGAGGGCCAGTCCATCGCCTATCTCGTGATGGAACTCGTACACGGCGAACCGCTCAACGCCGTCCTGTCGCGGCTCGGACGCCTGTCGCTGCCGCACGCGCTCGACATGCTCGAGCAGACCGGACGCGCCCTGCAGGCGGCCCACAACGCCGGCGTGGTGCACCGCGACGTCAAGCCCGGCAACATCCTCATCACCCCGACGGGCCAGGTGAAGATCACCGACTTCGGTATCGCGAAGGCAGTCGACGCCTCCCCGGTCACCCGCACCGGCATGGTGATGGGCACCGCACAGTACATCGCTCCCGAGCAGGCACTGGGTCAGGAGGCGACGTCCGCGAGCGACGTGTACTCGCTGGCCGTCGTCGGCTACGAGGTGCTGTCGGGACGCCGTCCGTTCCTCGGCGACAGCGTCGTGACCGTCGCGATGAAGCATGTCCAGGAGACCCCGGCGCCGCTGCCGACGGATCTTCCGCCCGAGGTGCGCGAACTCATCGAGATCGCGATGTCGAAGGACCCGGCCTACCGCTATTCGAACGGTGGCGAATTCGCCAACGCCGTCGCTGCGGTGCGGTCCGGACGGCCCGTGCCCCCGCCCGGCAACGTGCCGCCGGTGACCAGCGCCAACCGCGTGCTTCCGCCCGGCGTGCCCGGGACGGCCCACACTTCTTCGACCCGTGCCCTGCACCCGACGCAGTACGACCAGACGGCCTATTCGTCGGTTCCCCGCTCGGCTCAGCCGCCGACCGCCGGCCGTCCGCCGGTGGCAGGTCCGCCGACAACGGGAGTGCCCGCCGACGATGACGGACGACGGTCCCCGAGTCCCACAGCGCTGGCCTGGGCCGCAGGTGCGGCAGTGGTGCTCGCCCTCGTGACGCTGGGAATCGTGCTGTTGGGTGGCGACGACGAGGAGACCCCGCGCGCTCCGTCTCCGACGACGCAACTCACCACGACCCGCGCGACCACCACGACGACCCGTCCGCCGCTGACCACCACGACGACGTTCGTGCCGCTGCCGCCGCCCGTCGAGACGGAGACCTTCACGCCTCCTCCGACCACGACGACGACGCAGCCGCCGACGACCACGGTGGAGCCGACGACCGAGCCGACCACGACGCAACCGCCCACCACCACGACCGCCCCGACCACGACGACGACCACCACAGCGGAGGACACGGGTGGCGGCGACGGCGGCACGGGCGGCGCGGAGGGTAACGGCGACGACGAGACCGACCCCGAGGCCGCCGGTGGAGGGGACGATAATTCATCCGAAACCAGCAACGGTACGAACAACCAAGGAACGTCATGACCACACCCCGCAAGCTCTCCTCCCGCTACGAGCTGGGTGAGATCCTCGGCTTCGGCGGTATGTCCGAGGTGCACCTCGCGCGGGATCTGCGGCTCGGCCGGGATGTGGCCATCAAGGTGTTGCGCGCCGACCTCGCACGCGACCCCACGTTCTACCTGCGCTTTCGGCGCGAAGCGCAGAATGCCGCTGCGCTGAACCATCCGGCGATCGTCGCCGTCTACGACACCGGTGAGGCCGAGACCGAGGCCGGGCCGCTCCCGTACATCGTCATGGAGTACGTCGAGGGCGACACGCTGCGCGACATCGTGCGCGCCGACGGGCCGATGACCCCCAAGCGGGCGATGGAGATCATCGCCGACGTGTGCGCGGCCCTGGACTTCAGCCACCGCAACATGATCGTGCACCGCGACGTGAAGCCGGCCAACGTCATGATCAACAAGGCCGGCGCGGTGAAGGTCATGGACTTCGGCATCGCCCGGGCCATCTCCGACGCCGCGAGCCCGATGACGCAGACCGCCGCGGTGATCGGCACCGCACAGTACCTCTCCCCGGAGCAGGCGCGCGGTGAACAGGTCGACGCCCGGTCCGACGTGTACTCGGTGGGCTGCGTCCTGTTCGAGATCCTCACCGGCGAGCCCCCCTTCAAAGGCGACTCGCCCGTCGCGGTGGCCTACCAGCACGTGCGGGAGGATCCGCCGCTGCCGTCATCGGTGAATTCGTCGGTGCCGCCCGAGCTCGACTCGGTGATCCTCAAGGCGATGGCGAAGAACCCCGCGAACCGCTACCAGTCGGCTGCGGAGATGCGCAGCGACCTGATCCGCGTGCTGAGCGGGCAGCGTCCGAGTGCGCCGATGGTGATGACCGACGAGGACCGCACGACGCTGATCGACTCCGTCGACAACAACACGGGGCGGCACGGCCGCGTCGCGGCCGCCGGTGCCGCCGGGGCACCCGCCGAGGATTCCGGCGGCGGCTCAGTTCTCAAAAAGGTGCTGCTCGGCATCGCCGCGCTCGCCGTGGTCGGTATCGTCGGCGTCTTCCTGTGGTCGCTCGGACCCGGTTCGACGGCCGCCCAGGTCACGGTGCCCGACGTCCGCAACGTCTCCGCCGAGCTCGCCGAGAGCCAGCTGCAGAACGCCGGCTTCCGGGTCTCGATCCAGCAGAAGAGCGATCCGGTCGTCGCGAACGGCAACGTCATCAACACCCGTCCCGTGCCCGGGAGCCAGGCCGAGGAGGGTTCAACCGTCACCCTCGAGGTCTCGACAGGACCGGAACAGGTGCAGATCCCGCGGCTCGAAGGCATGACGCAGGAACGCGCAGCCCAGGAGCTGTCCGCCGCCGGTCTCCGGCTCGACCCGAACGTCGGACGTGCTCCGTCGAATGCCGACGACGAGGACCTCGTCGTCGACCAGAGTCCCGGTGCGGGAGCCAGCGTCGACCGCGACAGCCCCATCACCATCACTTTGGGATCCGGCCCCGAACTGGTGCGCGTCCCCAACGTCGTGGGCCAGACCGTCGAGGTGGCGAGCGACAACATCGAGGGTGCCGGTTTCGAGGTCGTCGTCGAGAACATCGACTCCAGCGAGACCGAGGGCACTGTCGTCTCGACGAGTCCGGCCGGTGGCGCCTCCACCGAACAGGGGTCGACGGTGACGGTGCGAGTGTCCAACGGCGACCGCATCGAGATGCCCGTCGTCACCAACCGGTCGGTGTCGGATGCACTCGCCGCTCTGCGCGGCGCCGGCTGGACGGGCAACGCCTCTCAGCTCCAGCAGACGCGTGAGGCGACACTCGATGTCGATCTCGTCGGCACCGTGATCACGCAGGCCCAGCCGCCAGGTTCGGAGATCTCGAAAAACCAGCCCCTCACCGTGGGCGTCGGTGTGCTCGGCATCCGCTGAACGAGCTTTCGACGAAAGGCGCCGATCCTCGAAGGACCGGCGCCTTTCTCGTCGGAAATGGGGTGCGTCAGGCGGCTCCGCCGTCGAGCGCGCGTGCCATCTGCGCCTCGAGGCGCGCGACGAGCGTCTCGTCCGGTGCCTCGCCGCAGGCCGCGAGCCAGTTCGCGAGCATGCGGTGACCGCCCTGGGTGAGCACCGATTCGGGGTGGAACTGCACACCGTGGATCGGCAGCTCGGCGTGACGCAGGGCCATGACGATGCCGGTCTCCGTGTGGCCGGTGGGCTCGAGTTCGGCGGGCATCGTCTCGGGCAGCACGGTCAGCGAGTGGTAGCGGGTCGCGGTGAACGGATCGGGCAGGCCCGCGAGCACACCGGCACCGTTGTGACGAACCAGGCTGGTCTTGCCGTGCAGCAGTTCGGGGGCGCGATCGACGGTCGCGCCGAACGCGACACCGATGGACTGGTGGCCGAGGCACACACCGAGCAGCGGAGTGCTGCTGTCGGCACATGCCTTGACCAGATCGATGCTCGCCCCGGCGCGTTCGGGTGTGCCCGGCCCTGGGCTGAGGAGGATGCCGTCGTACTCCTTCGCGACCCGCGCGAGAGCACCCGGTGCGGTGAGCCGCTCGTCATCGTTGCGCCACACGTCGGCCGTCGTTCCGAGCTGCCCCAGATACTGGACCAGGTTGAAGACGAAGCTGTCGTAGTTGTCGACGACGAGAATGCGCATGAGACGAGGGTACTCAGTGGCCGGTAGAGGGCGACCCGCCCGGTGGCCGGCAGAGGGCGACCCGCCCGGTGGCCCGATTCGGACAGTGCTCCCGGGCACCGCTCAGCGCGCGGACGAACTACCGGTATAGGCGGGGACCGACAGATCCTCCGACGCCTGCTGCGTGTAGCCGAGTTGATAGCGGGCCGCGTACTGCTTGTAGATGCGGATACCGGGCTCGGCGTCGAGCGCGGCCTGCAGCCGTGCCGGGTCGCCGAGCGCGGTGACGACATAGGGCGGTGAGTAGGTGCGTCCGTGCAGCAGCAGCGTGTTGCCGATGCAGCGTGGCGCCGACGTCGCGACGATCCGCTGATCCTGCATGGCCACGGCCTCGGCACCGCCGGCCCACATCGCGTTGAGCACGCTCTGCACGTCCTGCTGGTGCACGACGAGATCGTCGGGTGAGGCACCGGACGGATAGCGCCCGTTGGCGTCGCGGGGTGCGTCGGTGAGAGTGACGGTCACACCCGGACCGCGGCGGGCCACGAGTCCGGCCGGGTCCTCGATCGCGGACAGGTCGTCGAGCACCGCGGCGACGTCCTCGTCGTTCACCGCGGCACGGTCCTGGAGTTCGTCGATGCGGGTAGTGAGATCGTCTCGGGTGGCGGCCAGTTCGTCGGCCTTCTCCTGCGCGGCCCGGACCAGATCGGACAGTCGCGGGGAGTCGCCGGCGCGCAGTTCGTCGCCTTCGGACACTCCGCGGGTGGTACCCACGAGCAGACCGGCCACGAGGCAGACGACGAGGGTCGCGACACCCCACACGGGCGCGCGCAGTCGTCGTTCCGACACGTCGTACCTCCGATCCTGGCCTTACGTTAGCGTGATCTCAACAGGTAGTTGACCGACCACTCCATCCGTGTACGACGGGTGGAGACGTGAGAACGAGGACACCATGCCCAAGTCGAAGGTTCGCAAGAAGGACGTCTCCGCGACCCGGACGGTGAGCCGCACACCGGTGAAGGTCAAGGGCACGCCGTCGAGCACGTTGTACGTGACGGTGATGCTCGCCCTGATGGTCATCGGGTTGCTGTGGCTGATCGTCTACTACCTCGCGGCCGAGCAGATCACGTGGATGAACGATCTCGGTGCCTGGAACTTCCTGATCGGTTTCGGGTTCATGGTGGTCGGTCTGATCATGACGATGAACTGGCGCTGACCTCCACCCCGCTCGGGTTACACCGATGTTATTCATCCCCACCTGGGGATAACACTGTGCACAACCGGTGAGAGGTCCCCGGGGAACGGATCGGAAGAGGACGCAGATGCCCGACGAGACACCGCTGCGGTGGGCGACGCCGCCCGCCGCGATAGCGGCGTTGTCGGCCGCCGGTCTCGCCTTGGCCGTGACCGCCGCGGTTGCGGTTCCCGACGCGGCCGGTCGCGTACTGGTGGGTTTCGCGGCGGTGCTCGTCCTCGTGATGGTCGCGCTCGCGCTGCGGCAGCGTCCGCGTCTCGAAGTGCTCCCTGGAGGAACGGGGATCGCGACGATGCGGTTGACGGGTCGTCGCGAGTTCACGCGCGCGGCCCTGCACCGCGTGCGGATCGTCGAGTACCCGCGCTTCGGGCGGCGCGTGCCGATGCTCGAGATCGACACGATCGACCCCGCGACCGGCACGGAGAACCTGATGATCTTCGGCCGGTGGGATCTGGGCACCGACCCGCGGAACGTGCACGCCGCGCTGGCGATGCGCGATCTCGCGCCCGATCAGACACCCAGTTGATCGCGTAGCCGCACGACGGCGAGCACGATCGCGACCAGCGTCACCGCGACGACCGCGACCAGCGCGATCCATCCGGTGCGCACGATGCGGTCCCGGTCGGTGCCGGCACCGAGATACTGCGGGGCGTAGAGCAGGGCCGCTGTCGCGGCGGCACCGGCGACGAGACCGCCCAGGTGACCCCACAGGGAGATGCCCGGGACGGTGATGCTGATGATCACGTTGAGGCCGACGATGGTCAGCACGGGTGCCGGGCTGCGACGCAGGCGCAGCAGGATGACGGCCTGCGCGCCGAGCAGACCGAAGACCGCTCCCGACGCTCCGGCGGTGACCGCTCCGGTCTCCATGAACATCACTGCGGCGGACCCGCCGAGGATCGACACGAGGTAGACCGAGAGGTACCGGGCGCGTCCGAGCACGAGTTCGGTGTCGCGTCCGATCACCCACAGGGCGAACATGTTGACGGCCAGATGGAGCAGGCCGAAGTGCAGGAATCCGCTGCCGAGGATCCGGATGTACTCGCCGTGCGCGGCGATGATGGGCGGCCACAACGCCCAGTCGAGGAACAGCGCCGAGCCCTGCTCGTTGGTCATCACGCTGCCCGACTGCGCGGCGGTGATGCCGAAGACGAGCACATTCAGCGCGATGAGCACGTACGTCACGATCGGCGAGGGCCGATCGGAACGGACGGGTGCGCCGGCGATGGTGCGGGCCTGCGGTGTCGACCGTTCGGCCGCGGCGACGCAGTCGACGCAGTGCTGACCGACCGAGGCGGGACGCAGGCACTCGGGGCACGCGGGCCGGCCGCATCGGGAGCAGGCGAGAAGGGTCGGGCGGTCGGGATGGCGAACGCACCGCGGCTGGGGTTGCGGGCCACCACCCTCGGCCGCGGAGCCCCAGCCGGGGTTCGTCATGGGAACTCTCTCAGGAGATGGTGATGCTGTTGATCACGACGTCGTCGACCGGGCGATCGGCGCGGTCGGTGGCGGTGGTCGCGATCGCGTCGACGACCTTCTTCGACTCGGCGTCGACGACCTCACCGAAGATGGTGTGGCGACGGTTGAGGTGCGGGGTCGGGCCGACGGTGATGAAGAACTGCGAGCCGTTGGTGCCCGGGCCGGCGTTCGCCATCGCGAGCAGGTAGCCGCGGTCGAACTGCAGCTCGGGGTGGAACTCGTCGGCGAACTGGTAGCCCGGGCCGCCGCGGCCGGTGCCGGTGGGGTCGCCACCCTGGATCATGAAGCCGTCGATGACGCGGTGGAAGACCGCGCCGTCGTAGAACGGACCGCTGGTCTCGCCCTTGGCGTTCTGGGTCTTGTACTCCTTGGTGCCCTGAGCCAGGCCGACGAAGTTCTCGACGGTCTTCGGCGCGTGGTTGCCGAAAAGCGCAATCGCAATGTCGCCGCGGTTCGTGTGGAGCGTGGCCGTTGCTGTCTGATGCGGTGAAGTCACCCCACCATGGTGCCATTGCCCGCTTCCCGGGCAGGACAGGCGGCGCGGGACACGCTCTCCGGTCACGACCACAGGTCCGGGCGGTATGGAAGAGTGGACGCATGAGCAAGCTGATTCATGCCGAGACCGACGACGTGTGGCTTCCGGCATTCGTGCGACGTCACGACGAATCCGGCAATCTCGCGGGTGCTCTCCGCGTGGCCGGCGAGGGCGCGGTAGCTCTCGCGCAGGGCTCGAGTGCGGCCGGACTGTTCGCAGCACGCAAGGGTCTGGACGTCGCGGGCGAACTGCTCTCGGTGGCCCGGCGGGCCGCGGCCGAGCGGTGTGCCGCGAAGTCGTCCTCTCGTCCGGAGCGCACGGGCAGGCGGTTCGGTCTCGTCGTCGCCGGCGCGGTTGCCGTCGTGGCCGCAGGCGGGGTCGTGTTCTACCGGCGACGACGGCCGGATCACCCTCCGATCGCTCCGGAACCGCCGCGCGTGCGGCCCGCGGAGTCCGCGGCGACGACGACCGACGAGGCCGCCTCGACGCCGGTCTCCCCCGAGTCCACCGACACCTCGGAGGCCTGATCGCCGTCCGCGGTGCCGAATTCTCGTTCCGCCGATCGGATCTCGCGGTCGACGATGAGGCACGCCGCGAAGTAGAGCGCGCCGAGGAAAGTGAGCAGGACGGGGACGAAGGCCAGGAATTCCATGGCCACCTCCGTTCCGATCCGCGATGGGGATCGGCGAGTGACGGGCGGGGCACGTCGTCGGTGACTATTCGAGCGTAGGCGCGTCCGGGAGTACCCGCACGTCCCCGACGACTTCCGCGGTAGTGATCTAGTTCACATCCGACTGCTTCATGATCGACTCGGCCGAACCTGTGATAAGAGGCACATCCGGGTGCATACTCACCAGTAGGCACGCGACCCGGAGGCAGTCATGGCAGAGAGCGCCGATGCCCGAACCCCACAGGTCACCGAGCGGCAGGCTCGTGAAGTAGCGGAGCAGGCGCGCGAATCCGAGTGGAACAAGCCGTCCTTCGCGAAGGAACTGTTCCTCGGACGGCTCACCCTCGACCTCGTCCACCCCTTCCCGCGACCGACACCCGACGAGGACTCCCGTACCGAGGAGTTCCTCGCACGCCTGCGCGCCGCGTGCAGTTCGATGGACGGCGGCCGCATCGAACGCGACGCGCGGATACCCGACGAATACGTCCGCGAGCTGGCCGAACTCGGCTGCTTCGGCATGAAGATCCCGCAGGAGTACGGCGGCCTCGGGCTGTCGCAGGTCGCCTACAACCGGGCCCTGACGGTCGTCGCCTGCGTGCATCCCAGCATCGGCGCGCTGCTGTCGGCCCATCAGTCGATCGGTGTGCCGGAACCGCTCAAGCTCGCCGGCACCCCTGAGCAGAAGCAGCGCTTCCTGCCGCGATGCGCGCGCGGCGCCATCTCGGCTTTCCTGCTCACCGAACCCGACGTCGGGTCCGACCCCGCCCGACTCGCGTCCACCGCCATCCCGGTCGAGGACGGCAGCGCCTACGAACTCGAGGGCGTCAAGCTGTGGACGACCAACGGGGTGGTCGCCGAACTGCTCGTCGTCATGGCCCGCGTACCGAAGAGCGAGGGCCATCGCGGCGGGATCTCCGCCTTCGTCGTGGAAGCGGATTCACCCGGCATCACCGTCGAACGCCACAACTCCTTCATGGGCCTGCGCGGCATCGAGAACGGCGTGACCCGGCTGCACAAGGTGCGGGTTCCGAAGGAGAACCTCATCGGACGTGAGGGCGATGGGCTGAAGATCGCGTTGACGACGCTCAACGCCGGTCGCCTCGCCATCCCCGCGATGTGCTCGGGTGCCGGCAAGTGGGCGCTGAAGATCGCCCGCGAATGGTCGTCGGAGCGGGTGCAGTGGGGCAAGCCGGTCGGTGAGCACGAGGCCGTCGCCGCGAAGATCTCGTTCATCGCCGCGACCACCTACGCACTCGAGTCCGTCGTCGAACTGTCGGGCCAGATGAACGACGAACAGCGCAACGACATCCGCATCGAGGCGGCACTGGCGAAGTTGTGGGCGAGCGAGATGGGATGCCTCATCGCCGACGAACTCGTGCAGATCCGCGGCGGACGCGGCTACGAGACCGCCGAGTCGCTGGCGGCGCGCGGCGAACGGGCCGTTCCCGCAGAGCAACTCGTCCGCGACCTGCGGATCAACCGCATCTTCGAGGGGTCGAGCGAGATCATGCGTCTCCTCGTCGCCCGCGAGGCGGTCGACGCCCACCTGCGCGCAGCCGGCGAACTCGCCGACCCCGATTCGACGGGCAAGGAGAAGGCGCAGGCCGCGGTACGGGCGAGCGGGTTCTACGCCCGATGGCTCCCGAAACTCGTCACCGGCAAGGGACAGCTACCGCGGACCTACAACGAATTCGGTTTTCTGGCAACACATCTGAGGTACATCGAACGCAGCTCGCGCAAGCTCGCCCGCTCGACCTTCTACGGGATGGCCCGCTGGCAGGCCGGACTCGAGAAGCGGGAGAACTTCCTCGGACGGATCGTCGACATCGGAGCCGAGCTGTTCGCCGCGACCGCCGTGTGCGTGCGCGCCGAACGGCAACGCGTCGACGGGCACCCGGGAGCCGACGCGGCCTTCGAACTGGCCGACGCGTTCTGCAAGCAGTCGCGGCTGCGCGTGGAGAAGTTGTTCGACGCCCTGTGGACGAACACCGACGCCGAGGATCGTCGCACCGCGGCCGGCGTTCTCGAGGGCAGATACGAGTGGCTCGAGCGCGGTGTGCTCGATCCGAGCGAGGGCACCGGTCCGTGGATCTCCCGCTGGGAACCGGGCCCGTCGACCGAGACGAACGTCGCGCGCCGGATCATCGACACCCGTCACTCGGTGTAGACCCTGCACACGAATCCGGCCCGCACCCCCGGAAGGGAGTGCGGGCCGGATCGATTGCGGATTCGAAGGAGCGTCAGAAGGCTCCACAGTTCGACGGTGCGGGCTCACCGCGCAGTCGCGCTTCGATGTACGCGACGGAGTCGGGCAGTCCGCCGATCATGGGCACCGCATGGTTGATGATGAAGCCGGGCAGGATCGGCGGCGTCGTGTTGGGCAGTAACTGCACCGTCGCGCCCTGATCGCACCAGTCCAGCGCCAGCTGACGGCCCTGACCGTAGGGGACCGTGTCGTCCTGCGTGCCGTGCTGGAGGAGGACGGGCACGGCGGGCGTGCGGTTGCCGATGCGCTGCTCCGCGAGGATCTTCTGGACCTGGGGCAGGCGGTCGAGCACGACATCGAGGGGCTCACCCGTGCGGGTGTAGTCGCCGGTGCGCTGGAATGCGAAATTCGCCACCGTCTCCGGGACGCACTGGTTCGCCACGGCCGCGAGCATCTTGCGGCCGCGATCACTGATCTCGGCGTCGATCTCGTCGCGGATCTCCGGGTAGGCGTCGGCCAGACCGTTGATCGTGTACCCGATGGCACCGGTGAGCAGCGTGCCGTCGATCTGCTTCAACGTGGCCACGAGGTCGGCGGGCGGAGCACCCACGTAGGCGCCGACGAGGTTCAGTTCGGGGGCGTACTCGGGAGCGAGCTCGGCCGCAGCGCCCGACGCGCCGCCGCCCTGCGAGTAACCGAAGAGGCCGACCGGGCTGTTCTCGGTCACCGACGCGTTCTCGAGCTTCAGCGCCGCGCGCACCGAGTCGAGCACCGCGTGGGCTTCGGCGGCGCGGTTCACGTAGGTGTGGTGCCCCGGCGTACCGAGACCGTCGTAGTCGGTGACGACCACGGCGATGCCGCGCAGCAGCAGCGCGTTGATCGACAGCACCTCGTACTCGGTGAAGAAGTCGAGGGGCGGATTATAGTTGACGAGCGCGCCGAGATTGCGGGACGGCGCGCACTGGTCACCCTGACCGTGGGTACCGACGGCCAACGCGACGAGCGGCCGGTCGCCGGGACCGTTCCACGGCGTCGACGGCTCGATGTAGGTGCCGCTCACCGCGTTGGGTGCGCCCTTGGCGTCGTTGCTGCGGTACAGCAGCTTGGTGCCCTGACCCGGGAAGATGCCGTCGGCGACCGGTGCGCGCAATGCCAGATCGGACGGTGCCGTGCGCAGGACGTCGCCGGGAACACCCGTCGGCAGTGGGTCGGGCGGGAGATAGAAGTCCGTCTCGGCTCCCGCTGTCGCCGCGGTTCCGAGAATTCCGCCAGCAAGGACGGTCGTCGTCACCGCCGCGGCCATCCACTTCCGAGCGCGCCCCACCATGTTGTTCCTCCACCTGGATCCACCGGAACCGTGTGTCCCTCGTCACGGCGGTACGGACTGTAACACGCACTTACCGGAAAGTAAGGTCGGCACTTCCCTCCCTGTCTGCCACAATCGTTCTTCGCGCCCGAAGCGGTGCATTTGTCCGGCGCACCCGGAGCGAGTCGGGTCCTCGGCAGCACGACGGACGAGCAGCCTCTCGAGGAAGGGAAGACATGGCAATCGGTGTCGGCCTCCGGATCGGGCGAGTCGTGTCCACGGCGGTCATCGCATCCAACGAACCCGGCACTCCCGACCCTGTCGTCCTCGCCCGCGACTCCGTCCTGCACGTCGACCACGACGGCAACACGTCGCTCGGCAGCGTGGCGCACGGGGACGAAGCACGCACGATCGCGGGCTTCCTCACGCGGGTCGGCGACGCCTCGGGCATCACCGCGAGCGACGGTCGCATGTACCGCGCCGAGGACGCGATGGCCACCGCCATCCACTGCCTGTTGCGGGAGTGCCACCCGTTGCCGACCTTCGGCGGCATGGACCGGGACAGCGACCCCGGCTACGCCGCCACCTACCCGTCGCACTGGGATCCGGACACCATCGCGACCTTGCGTGCCGCCCTGGACTACGCGAATCTGCGGCACGTGGATCTCGTGTCCGACGCGCAGGCGGCCGCCGCCTGGTACGCCTCCGAGATCTCCGAGACCCCTGGCCAACTCGTGGGGGTCTTCCATCTCGACGACGGCGGCTCGACCGTCACCCTCGTACGCTCGGGCGTGCCCGCCGGCAAGGCCTACCGCACCCCCGCCCAGGGCGCACCCTCCCCGGCGGCCCAACTCGCCACGGCCCTCGGATCGTTCGGCTGGATACCGGACAATCTCGAGGCCGTCGTCGTCATGGGCGACGGTCTCGTCGCACGAGATCGCACCCACATCCAGGAGATCGCGAACAGCCTCGCCACGAAGCTCACGGTGCGCAGCCTCGTCGGGCCGGGCCCGGAACAGACGGCGGCGCTCGGCGCCGCGATCCTCGCGGCCGGATTCACGCCGGCACGCGAGACCAACAAGACCCGGATCGGACTTCCACCTTCCTACGACGAAACCGACGTACTCACCGGCGGTTTCGCTCGGCTGCGCGAACTCGAGGAGAGACGTCTCGGGGCCGAGAGCACCGCCGAGAACCGCGGAGCCGCGAGGAAGGAGGCCACACCCGTTCCGGTGCTCACCACGGGCACCGCAGACGAGAACACCGGCAACACGAGAACGGTCGTCATCGGGGTGGTCGCCGTTCTCGTGCTGATCGCGATCCTCGCCGGCATGCTGCTCTGATCGATCTCCTGTCTCCGATCGACCCTGCTCAGTCCGCCGGGGTGCGGTCGGGAGCCGGAACCGCAGCGAGCGCGGCGGCGTCCTCGTCCCCGAAACGGTCCTCGAGCACGGCGGGAGCGAAATCGAGATCGATCTCCTCCAGCGGGCGTCCGCGCGCGGATTCTATTGCGCCGAGCCGTCTCTGTGCCCGGTCGGCCGCATAGGAGATGAACTCGTCGTTGTCGAGACCGTAGGGCTGTTCGTCGAACTGCTCGTTCTGCCACTGGATCATTCCGGTCGCGAGGGGAAGCAACTCCTCCATCCGCTGCAACACGACGTTCCAGTTCGAGTCGTCCGCTGCCACATGCCGTCGGCAGGTGAACGTGCCCCAGGCCATGTGCCGGCGCTCGTCGGAACCGATCCGCCGGATGATCTCCTGCATGCCCGGCAGGATCCCGTACTTGGTGCACACCTTCTGCCACGCGTAGTAGCCCGTCAGCGCGAGACTGCCCTCGATGACGTGGTTGTAGGTGACACTCGCGCGGACCTGATTGGCCGGGGACGGATCTCGATCGAGCACGCGCAGGCTGTGCGGCAGTTCCTCGTAGAACAGCCGCCGGTAGTAGGGATTCTCGGCAACGAACGGGTGCAGGTCGGATGTCAGTCCCACGGTGTCCATCCAGCGACGGAACACCTGCACGTGCTTGGCCTCCTCGTAGCAGAACTGGGTCAGGTACATCTCGTCACCCAACCGGCCCTCCGCTTCCATGGCGCGGAGGAACGGAAGGATGTCCTGCGTGACGGCCTCCTCGCCGGCGACGAACAACGCGACCAGATAGGTCGAACTGCGGCGTTGTTCCGAGTTGAGCGACGCCCAGTCCTCGGCGTCGTGGGAGAAGTCGATGTCCATCGGATCCCAGTGCGCTGCGTTGCCCTTCGCGAAGAGCCGGAGCGGGAAGGCGTCCCAGTTCAGGCCGCCTTCCCGCAGCGACGCGAAACCCTGACGTATCTGTGTAATCTCGGTCACACCCTCGAGGCTAGACCTCGATTCCACATACGTCGCGGTCTTGTCTCAGTCACCCAGCAAGGTGTCGCCGGGATACCCCTTCGGACCGAATCCCGGAGGGACGAGAAAGACCGCCGACCCGATCGGCGTGATCCACGGATTCAGCGCGTCGTGCTCGGCGAGGCGCTGCTGCACCGGGACGAACTGACGGTCCACGTCCACCTGGTAGGTGGCGAACAGCAATCCGGCGCCGTCCTGGTCGTCGTAGTTGTAACCCCGTCGCAGGAACTGCTCGTCGCCGGTGCGGGGACGTGCCCGCGCGACGTGCGATTCCGGCGGGATCACCGGGATACCGAACCGGTCGGTGGCCTCGAAGTCGGCGTCGTCGTGTTCCTCCGAACCCGTCAGCGGAGCACCGTTCGACAGTCGCCGGCCGACGGCGAGTTCCCGAGCGGGACGGTCCAGCTCGTCCCAGGTGTCGAGTTCCATGCGGATCCGGCGCAGCACGAGCGAGGTGCCACCGGCCATCCACGGCGGGTCACCCGGATTCCACACCTGCCGGTCGAAGTCCGGGCTGTGCGGCGCGGGATTGACGGTGCCGTCTACCTGCCCCATGAGGTTGCGCATGGTCGTCCCATCGGGTCGCGTGCCGGCCGCACGCCGGAACCCTCGCTGGATCCAGCGGACCGTCGCCACCGATCGCACACTCCTGGTGAGTGTGAGGACCGCGTGCGAGACGGTCACCGGGTCGTCGGCGCAGACCTGCAACAGCAGGTCGCCGCCGGACCATCGTTCCTCGAGCCGGTCGATCGAGAAGGCCGGCAGCGGCTTCAGCCACGCGGGTCGTCGGTCGGTCAGGCCCGCGGCGTCGAAGACCGCGGGACCGTAGCCGACCGTGACCGTCAGCCGGGCCGGGTCGACGGCGAGTTCGGGTTCGGTGTCGCCCAGCGCCGGCGTCCCGGTGGTGAGTCGCCGCGAATCCTCGGCCCACACCCGCATGATCCCGACGAGCCCGTCACGATCGACACCCTCGGCGAGGTCCAGTGCCACGAACGACGCGAAGGACTGCGCGGGGGTGTCGATACCAGCCTGATGGGTGCCGTGGATCTCCACGGTCCGCGCGCCGATCGGTTCGGAGATGCGGGACGCGACCGCCGTCCCACCTCCGACCGCGCCGAGTCCTGCTGCACCCAGCGCGGCGACACCGCCCCCGAGCAGGGTGCGTCGAGTGAACCTAGCCATCGTGGGCTGCCCCGTCGTGGGACGGCACGTACTCCTCCTGTGCCCCGGCGAAGTCGCGGACCTGGGCCGTGAACTCCTCGGTCGATCCGTCCGCGAACTCGAGTGTGAAGGTCACCGTGCTCCCGGGTCGCAGAGGCTCCACGAGGTCCATGAGCATGAGGTGGTCGCCGCCGGGCGCGAGGCTGTGCACGGTGTCCGCGGGGATGACGAGCCCGTCCCCCATCTCCTGCATCACCATCGAGGCGCCGCCGGACGACACCATCTCGTGCAGTTCCGTGGTGGCGGATGCAGGACTGGACGCGCCGACGATGTGCACGTCACTGCTGCCGGTGTTCTCGATCTCGGCGAAGGCACCGGTCATCCCGGTGTCGGATGCCTTGACCCAGGCTTCGGACACGACGACGGCCTCGGCCGAGTCGGTGGTGCCGGTGTCGGAACCGCAGGCGGCGGCGAGCAGGGCCGTTGCGGCGATCGCAGTGCCGAACATGGTCTTCTTCATGATTCTCCGTAAGTGTCGGTGCCTCTGCGGGTACACGGAACGAGCGGTCGCCGGCGGCGGCGACCGAGAAGGTTGACCTAGCGGAGAACAACGGGAGGTGCGCGGCTGCCGGTTCCGCCGACGAGTAGTACGCCGGGACCGATATCGGGGCGGTGGATCGTCGGGACAGGTTCGGCGACGGCCACGGGCAGCGTGCGGTACGTCTCGGGAACGATCCGGCGCAGCGCTGCGAGTGCTGCTTCGCAGCCCTTCTCGGCACCCCGTACCAATACTGCGGCGAGGAGGACGGCAACCGCGTGGGCGGACATCATTCCGGATCCCGGTGTGTGCAGGTGACCGTCGTGGAGTCCCAGCACGAGGTGGCCGGCGACCTGCCCGAGGACGAGGACGAGCGGCACCGGAAGCCTGGTTTCGCCGGTGAGGACTCCGACAGCGAAGGCAAGCCCGAGGAGGAACACCAGGGCGTCCTGGTGGGGCATCGCTCCGCCGGCGAAGGCGTGCGCGGCGATGCTCAGTGCGGCCGAGATTCCGCTCACGAAGACCGCGCGCATGCGCATCACGGTGTTCACCTCGGCCATGAAGCCAGAATACTTCCCTCACCTGCGATTACTACCCCATGTAGTAACTATCACCGAATATAACGACAGAGCGTCGGTAAGATATCGACGTGCCGTCGAGAAGATTGGGCACATACCCGGTCCAGCCCACGAAGGACTCCACATGTTTCTTGCCATGCGCGAACTATGGTTCGCGCGCACCCGCTTCCTGTTGATGGGCGCCGTCGTCGCGCTCATCTCGATCCTCATGGTGATCCTGTCCGGTCTGTCGTCCGGTCTCGTCGTCGACGGCGTCTCCGCACTGCAGCGCACACCGGTGCAGGCATTCGCCTTCGCCGAAGGAACCAAGGCCGACTCCGCATTCTCCCGATCCGTGGTCACGGAAGACCAGGCCGACACCTGGCGTGCCCGCCCGGACGTCGCTCGCGCCGAACTGTTCGGCAACACCATCGTCAACGCGAAAACCGAGAGCGGGGTCCCCGTGGACCTCACACTCTTCGGCATCCGGCCGGGCTCGTTCCTCGAACCCTCGGTCTCCGAGGGGGCACCGCTCGGTGGTGACACCGATGTCGTCCTCAGCGACAGCGCCCGCGCCACCGGCGTCGAACTCGGCGACACGATCGTCGTCGATCGTCTCGGTACCCGGTTGGACGTCGTCGGGTTCACCTCCGACAAGCGCACCTTCGGTCACGTCGACGTCGCCTACCTTCCCCTGAGCACCTGGCAGGAGATCCACGCCGGTGTCCGGCTCGGTGAACAGGTCCCTCCGAGCGCGTACACCGAAGCCAGTGTGGTCGCGATCGAGGGTGTGGACGGAGCACTGCCCGATCTCACCGCGGGTGACGCAGCAGCCGGTACGACAGCGAAGACCCTGGAGGAATCGTTCGATTCCTCCCCCGGCTACAGCGCCGAGATGATGACGATGTCGATGATCACCGCCTTCCTCTACGCGATCTCAGCCCTCGTCGTAGGAGCGTTCTTCACGATCTGGACCGTGCAGCGCAGCCGTGAGATCGCCGTCCTCCGCGCCATGGGCGCCTCCACCGGATTCCTCCTGCGCGACGCCCTCCTGCAGGCCGTGATCGTGCTCGTCGGCTCGGTCGCCTTCGGTGTGCTCGTCGGTCTCGGACTCGGGTCGGGCCTCGAGGGCAGCGGCATGCCTTTCGTCCTCGAATCCGGCCCCGTCGCTCGAGGTGCCGTTCTGCTCGTCGTCCTCGGCCTGCTCGGCGCCGCCCTCGCCGTGGTCCGCATCGTCCGTGTCGATCCGCTCGCTGCCCTGGGAGAGAACAGATGACCGTCACCACCTCCACCGGCCTCGCACTGTCCGACGTCTGCCTGTCCTTCGGCGACGGCGACAGCACGGTCCACGCCCTCGATCACGTCGACCTGGGCGTCGAGCCGGGTGAACTGGTCGCCGTCGTCGGGCCGTCCGGTGCCGGCAAATCGAGTCTGCTGGCGGTCGCCGGTGGCCTCGGCCGACCCACTTCCGGCACCGTGAGTGTCGACGGTATCGAGGTGACCGCACTCGACCCGCGGGCGACCGCGAAGCTGCGCCGAGAGCGGGTCGGGTTCGTATTCCAGTCCGGCAATCTCCTCCCCGCCCTGACCGCACGCGATCAACTGCTCCTCGTCGAGAAGATCGCCGGACGCCCCGGACGGAACCCTGACGAGCTGCTCGCCTCGGTGGGTATGGAGCACCGCGCCCAGCGGCGACCCGGGCAGCTCTCGGGCGGTGAGCGTCAACGTGTCGGCATCGCGCGGGCCCTGATGGCCGAACCGTCGTTGTTGCTCGTCGACGAACCCACCGCCGCCCTCGATCGGAAACGCAGCCACGAGGTCGTCGAACTGCTGGCACGGGAAACCCACACCAGTGGAGTGGCTACGATCATGGTCACCCACGACCACGAAATCCTGCGGCACTGCGACCGCGTGCTCGAAATGGTCGACGGAAGACTTCGACCACACGACTGAACGGTCGACAGCCGAACGAGGAGGGCCGGCGGTGCCGAAGATTTCCGCAGCGACGGTCGCGGAGCACCGCGCAGCGCAGCGCCGTGCCCTCCTCGACGCGGCGCTCGAACTCCTCGCCGAGAAACCGGAACAGGCACCCTCGCTCGGCGACGTGGCGCGTCGTGCGGGTCTGGCCCGGTCGAGCGTCTACAACTACTTCGATTCGCGCGACGACCTGCTGCACGCGGTCGTCGTCGACATGTTCCCGCGCTGGAACACGCGCGTGGTCGAGGCGATGGAGAAGGTGTCCGATCCGACGGAGCGGGTGCTGACGTACATCGACGTCAATCTGCAGCTGGTCGCCGAGGGAGAGCACGCGATCGTCGGTGCTCTCGCCGCTTTCACCCCTCAGGCGTTCAGTGACGAGAGCATGCACGCCATGCATCAGGACCTCGTCCTCCCCCTCGTCGAGTCGCTGCGGGCCCTCGGAGTCGCGGATCCCGAACTCGATGCCGAGCTCGTCACCGCGCTCGTGCACAAGGGAACGGAATTGATCGAATCCGGCCGCAAGCTCGACGAGGTGCGCTCCTCGATCCGCAGGGTTCTCACCACCGCCCTGTCCTGATGTTTCACGTGAAACGGTGCACCGATTAGGGACTCTTCACGATCCTCTCGGGATCGGAAGTTCCCTCAACGGCTCACCACCGTCGATGAACAGTCGCGCATCCGGGCGCGTCGCCGCCGCGATGCGTGCCAGAGCTGCCCTACCGGCTTCGGGGTGCCGTCCGTCGAGGGCGCCGACCCTGATTGCGAAGACTAGGTCGAACGGCTCCTCGTCCACGCCCGGGACGAAGTCCTCGACGGCGACACAGCGCGCCCTCAACCGGCCCGCAGCGATCAGATCTCCAGACGACGAGGTCAGCCGGTCGATCGCCACCGGGGACCGGTCGAGAGCGAGAATGTGTCCGGTGGTCAACCGTTCGGCGACCGCACGCGCTGCAGCCCCGGGCCCACAGCCGATCTCCAGCACCCTCAGGTGCGGCTCCAGAGGCAGGGCCGCGACGATCTCGGCGAGTCGCGGAGAGAGGCGAGGCGTCACCCTTCGAGTGTGGGATGTAGGCGCACCATCGGGGGCAGCAACAGAGAAAGGGCGCTTCCGGAATCCCGGAAACGCCCTCTACCTGAATATTTTCTTGTGGAGCCTAGGAGATTCGAACTCCTGACATCTGCCTTGCAAAGGCAGCGCTCTACCAACTGAGCTAAGGCCCCGTCCGCCGCGTCAGCGACTGGGAACCGCGTGCCATTCGTCTTCGCTCCGAAGCATGCGAGCGATTCCGAGAACGATCAGAATCCCGGTTCCCACGAGTGCGAGAACCCTCATTCCGATCATCCTTTCGGCACGGGAGTGGGCCTAGGAGGACTTGAACCTCCGACCTCTTCGTTATCAGCGAAGCGCTCTAACCGCCTGAGCTATAGGCCCTCGAACCGAGATGGAACACTACCCCACCGGGGTCGCCGGAAACAAATCGCCTCGGCGGGGCAGCGTTCCGGCAGGTCAATCCGGGTCGGCGAGGGTGGCCTGAACGCCGCCTACGAGATCGGTGCAGAGGTTGTAGATGAACGCACCGAGGGTCGCGAGAGCCGTCAGCAACACCGTGTTGGCGATGCCGATGATCGTCGCGTAGCCGAACACCTGGCCGGCCGAGACGAGCGCACCGCTACCGGCGTCGGAGACGATGTCGGTGAACGCACTGTTGAGGCGTTCCCATACCCCCATGCCGGCCAGCACGCCGTAGAGTAGGCCGACCGCGATCATCCACACGAAGAACAACGACACCGAGATCACCGACGAGATCTTCAGCATCGACCAGGGGTCGATACGGCGGATCTGCACGGTGGCCCGCAGCGGTCCGGCGGCGGGGATCGCCGTGGGCACCGCGGTGGTGGCGGGGGCGCTCACCTGCGGGGTCTCCCCCGTGCTCGGCGAACCGGTCGACGGATGCTTCACTGCGGACAGATCCGGCAGGTCCTTGGCGAGATCCTTGCGTTCGATGTGCCGTGTCGGGCCGTCGATTACCGCGGACTTCGCCTTCGCTGCAGCAGCCCGGTCGCGCGTCCCGCGCGCGGCGTCTCCGCCCCCGGCCGGGCTAGCTCCTCCGGCGGCATTGGGAGCCGCTGTGCCGGTCACGACGGGACGCGTCGACGGCTCCGGGCCTCCGGCCGCAGAGCCCTTGGCCGAGGCCCCAGCGGGGCGCTGAGGCGCTCCACCCTGCTTGGACAGACCCTGACCCACACCCGGAACGTTCGTCTGCGGAGCGTTCTGCGGGGAGCCCGACTGCGCCGACGCCGCTCCCCGCTGCCAGGGAGGGGTCGGGCCGCCGGAGCGGGGCATCTGGGCGGTGCGTTGCTGACCTGTGGCCGGCTGATCGGCCGCAGCCGATCCGTTCTTACCGTCCGCTGAGGCACCACCGGACTTCTGGGAGCCGCCCTGAGCAGGCGTGTCCTGCGCCGCCTTCGCCGTCGGCTCGGCGGCCTTCCGGCCTGCTGCCGGCTGCTGGTCGGCCGGACCCTGCACGGGTGCCGGGTCCGCTGCTCCCGCTGCGGGAGCGGACGAACCCTCCGCCGGTGCCCCAGGAGCCTGCGAAGGCTGGGCCGGTGACGACTGCGACGGCCGGTTCTCCGGCGCCGGTTTCTGCTCCGAGGCCGGGCCCTGCTGCGTGCCCTTGTTCTCGGGCTTCACCTCGTTCTCTGTACGGTCCTCCGGCTTCCGACCGGTTTGCCCGCGATCGGCCCCGTTCGGTCCCTGGGGAGTGCTCACTTACGACTCCTTAGCTCCGGCTGCGTCGGCTTCGTCCGGCTCGTCGGCGTTGCGCGCGATCGCGAGCAATGTATCGCCCTCGGCCAGGTTCATGAGCCGCACGCCCTTGGTCTGACGGCCTGCCTTGCGCACCTGCTTCGCCGCAGTGCGGATGACACCGCCGCTCGAGGTGATGGCGTACAACTCGTCGTCGTCCTCGACGATGCGCGCCCCGACCAGGTTGCCACGCTTGCGGTCGTACTGGATGGTCAGAACACCCTTACCGCCGCGACCTTGGACCGGGTAGTCCTCCATCGGGGTGCGCTTGGCGTAACCACCCGAGGTAGCGACCAGCAGGTACGTGCCCTCCTTGACGACGTTGAGCGAGAGCAGCTTGTCCTCGCCGTTGAACCGCATGCCCTGCACACCGGAGGTCGCGCGGCCCATCGGACGCAGCGCCTCGTCGGTGGCCGAGAAACGGATCGACTGGCCCTGCTGCGAGACGAGCAGCAGATCGTCCTCGGCGGAGCACAACACCGCGCCGACGAGCTCGTCGTCGCCGCGCAGGTTGATCGCGACGATGCCGCCCGAACGGTTTGAGTCGAAGTCCGACAGGCGCGACTTCTTGACCAGGCCGTTGCGGGTCGCGAGCACCAGGTACGGCGCATCCTCGTAGGTTTTGAGGCGGATGACGCCCTGGATGCGCTCGTCGGGCTGGAAGGCCAGGAGGTTCGCGACGTGCTGACCACGCGCCGTGCGATTCGCCTCGGGCAGCTCGTACGCCTTCGCGCGGTAGACGCGGCCCTTCGTCGTGAAGAACAGCAGCCAGTCGTGCGTGGACGTCACGAAGAAGTGCTTGACGATGTCGTCCTGCTTGAGCTCGGCACCCTTGACGCCCTTGCCGCCGCGCTTCTGCGAGCGGTACAGGTCGGTGCGCGTGCGCTTGGCGTAACCGGTCTCGGTGATGGTGACGACGACGTCCTCACGTGCGATGAGGTCCTCGTCGTTGACATCGCCGTCGGCCGCGACAAGCCGCGTGCGGCGCTCGTCGCCGTACTTGTCGACGATCTCCTTCAGCTCGTCGCGGACGATGGCGCGCTGCCGCTCCGGACGGGCCAGGATGTCCTTGTAGTCCTCGATCTCGCGCTCGATCTCGGCGAGGTCGTCGACGATCTTCTGACGCTCGAGAGCAGCCAGGCGACGCAGCTGCATCGCCAGGATGGCGTCGGCCTGGATCTCGTCGACCGTGAGCAGATCGATCAGGCCGGCGCGCGCGATGTCGACGGTCTGCGACGCGCGGATGAGCGCGATGACCTCGTCGAGCGCGTCGAGGGCCTTGACCAGGCCGCGCAAAATGTGGGCGCGTTCCTCGGCCTTGCGCAGCAGGTACCGCGTACGCCGGACGATGACCTCGATCTGGTGGTTGACGTACAACCGGATCATCTGGTCGAGGCGCAGCGTGCGCGGCACCCCGTCGACGATCGACAGCATGTTGCAGCCGAAACTCGTCTGCAGCTGCGTGTGCTTGTAGAGGTTGTTGAGAACCACCTTGGCCACCGCGTCGCGGCGGACAGTGACGACGATGCGCATGCCCACGCGGTCGGACGACTCGTCGTGGATGTCGGAGATGCCCGCGATCTTGCCGTCGCGGACCTGTTCGGCGATCGACGTGATGAGGTTGTCCGGGTTGACCATGTACGGCAGCTCGGTGATGACGATGCTGGTGCGGCCCTTGGAGTCCTCTTCGATCTCCACGACGCCGCGCATCTTCACCGATCCGCGACCGGTCGTGTAGGCATCGTGGATGCCCTGCGTGCCCGTGATCAGGCCGGCGGTCGGGAAGTCCGGTCCCTTGATCCGCTCCATGACCGCGGCGAGGGTGGTCTCCTCGTCGGCCTCGAAGTTGTCGAGCGCCCAGTAGATGGCCTCCGCAACCTCCCCGAGATTGTGCGGCGGGATGTTGGTGGCCATACCGACCGCGATACCGCCCGAACCGTTGATCAACAGGTTGGGGATACGGCTGGGGAGAACCGTCGGTTCCTGCGTGCGGCCGTCGTAGTTCGGCTGGAAATCGACCGTCTCGTGGTCGATCTCCCGCAGCATCTCCATCGCGAGCGGCGTGAGCCGGCACTCGGTGTACCGCATGGCGGCGGCGCCGTCGTTGCCGCGGGAACCGAAGTTGCCCTGGCCGTCGACGAGTGGATAGCGCATCGACCACGGCTGCGCCAGACGCACGAGCGTGTCGTAGATCGACGCGTCGCCGTGCGGGTGGTAGTTGCCCATGGTCTCGGCGACCGCGCGCGCCGACTTCACGTACCCGCGGTCGGGGCGGAAGCCGTTGTCGAACATCGCATAGAGCACGCGTCGGTGCACCGGTTTGAGACCGTCACGCACGTCGGGCAGAGCACGGCCCACGATCACGCTCATCGCATAATCGATGTAACTGCTCTGCATCTCCTGCTGGATGTCGACGGGCTCGATGCGGTCGTGCCCCGGCCCCTCCGGAGGCAACGTGGTGTCGGTCATGAGCTCCTTCTTCTACTCGGCTCGCACGCCCGGCTCCGGCCTTCGGCCCGACGGACGTCTCGCAACCACACGAGTCTATAGGTGCAGGTCAGCCGATGCCGAGAAGGACAGGCACTTCACAGCCCGAGATCTGTCCGGAACCGAGTTCTCACATGTGGGATCCGGTGACCGGGTCGCGGTCCACCTGCCGTTCCGCCTCCGACGCCCACTGCCCGAGCCGGGCGTCGCGCACGGCGTCCTCCGGGTCGGAGGCGAGCAGCAGCGCGGTGATCGGCACGGCCAGGACGATGATGCCGAGGACGAACGCAGGGAACAGCAGCGACATCACGGTCATGCCTTCGGGCGCGGGCATGCTCGGATCGAGGGTGACCCGCACGCCGGCCATGCCGGTGTAGTGCAGCGCCACGACCGCGCATCCCATGACGAAGGCCGCGACGACGCGGATCTCGAGACGACGCGTGCGGCGGGCCAGTGCGAGCGCGGCCGTGGAGGCGACGACACCGATGATCACCGAGGCGATCACGTACCCCGTCTCGTGTTCGATCGCGCCCCGGATGCGGATGGCGTACATGCCGCTGTAGTGCATCATGCTGACGGCGGCGCCCATGAGCAGACCGCCGATGAGCAACCGCACCGATTCGGGAATGCGGTGCTTGCTGACGTCGTGCACGTCGGCGATCCGCAGACCCACGAGGGTCGCGACGACGGCGAGCACGACAGAGAAGACCGTCGGTGCCAGTTCGTATCGGATGGTCGTACCCGGCACGGAGAAGCCCATCATGCCGATGAAATGCATGAGCCAGATGCCCACGCCGCCGATGGACAACGATGCCATGAGGAGCCACCAGTTGCCGCTGCGCCGCGGCTCTTCGAGCGACCGCCGGACACAGGACAATCCGACGAAGGAGCCCATCACAGCGGTGGCGTAGGAGAGGAGGAAAACCCACATCCCCATGGAGAAGTGGTGTACGTCGTGCGACACGTGAGGTCCTCACAGCGGCGCGCTGTCACCACCGCGCTCGGAGGGCACGCGCCACGACCTACCCGATGCGGGCTGCACCCCGACTTTCCAGCAGCGTAAGCGAGCTTATCGCGCTGTGGGTGTTCACATCACATCACCGTTTCACATGTCGTCCGTAAGGACGGGAGACCGTCTCGGGGCCGTCCCCACCGAGCCAGATCGCCATCTCCCGCTCCTGCTCGAGGTCCTGTGTGCTCGCCGATGCCATCAGAGCTACGACCGGCACCGCGAGCAGCGCGACACCGATGATGAATCCAGGGAACAGCAGGGTCATGATGGTCATCCCCTCCGGATTCGGAGCGGACGGATCGACGGTCACCGCGATCCCGGCCATGCCCGTGTAGTGCAGTGCCACCACGGCGCATCCCATGAGGGCGGCGGCCGGGATCCGCACGGCCGGCCGTTCCGCGACCCGCGACAGCCACAACGCGACGATCGACGCGACGACACCGATCGCGACGGACGCCGCGACGTACGACCGTCCCTGCTCGAGTTCGCCCTGGATCCGCACCGCGGCCATGCCGCTGTAGTGCATGCCGGCGACCGCGAAGCCCATGATCACGCCGCCGACGAGAAGCCGGACATCCGACGGCAACCCACGGATCCACTGCACGTCGGTGTCGAGGATCCGCAATCCGACCAGCGTGGCCGTCACGGCGAGCGCGACCGACAGCAACGTCAGTCCGAGGTCGTAACGGATCGCGGAACCGGGTACGTCGAAGCCCATCATCCCGATGAAGTGCATCAACCAGATTCCGACGCCCCCGATGGACAGGGCTGCCATGAGTGTCCATCGGGTCCGGGCGACCGACGTCCATGCGTTCGCAGCCTTGCGCGCGCAGGACAGACCGGCATAGCACCCCACTGCGGACGTGATGTAGGCGAGTGCGAAAAGCCAACCGCCCATGGAAAAATGGTGAACCTCGTGCGACATGTTGCCCCCCAGGAAGCGGCACGCACGGCACATCGATCCGTGTCGTGCCGAGTAGACCGACAGCGACCCCCGACGCTGCACAGAAGACTACTCCACTTCCGGGATTTCAACCAGATATGTTGACTTACAACATGTTCGGACGATATTCAGAAGGTCCGACCGTCGACGGGATCTACCGGGCCGTCGGCCGCCCACCGCTCGGATTCCTCTTCCAGTTCCGCCGCAAGACGATCCGGGGCCTGGAGCACCAGGACGATCGGAACGGCCAGCAGCAACAGGCCTACGACGAAGAGCGGGAAGAGAATGGAGAAGACCTCGATCCCACCGGAAACCACCACGGCGGGGTCGATCTCCACACGGACCGACGCGGCGGCGAGGAAGTGCACCGCGATCACGGCGACGCCGGCCAACGCGCTGCTCAGCAGGCGCTTGGGCCACGTGTCCGCCGTCTTCACCTGGGCCAGGAAGCCCACGGCCGTCGCGATCGCCAGCCCCACCGCTGCGGCGACCCAGAGCGGATCGAAGGTCAGCGATCCCTGGATCCGCACCGCTGCGAGGACCGAGAACGGCGCGCCCGCAAGGCCGGCGCCCAGCACGAGAGCACCCGTGACCGTCCGGGCGAGGGTGGCGGGAGCGTTGTCCGGGATCGCGACGAGCAGCGCCACGTACACCGACACCAGCGCGACGAGCATCGAGAACACGATGGTGACGGTGTCGAACCGCACCACACTGTCCTCGACGTTGAAGCCCGCCATCGGAAGGAACATAGCGAGCCAGACACCGACGCCACCGCTCACCAGGGCAGCGAGAATCATCCAGTACGAACGCAATCGGTCGCTGGAGGTGGTGCGGACCCGTCGAGCACCGGTGACCCCGATGAACACCCCGATCGCCGAGGTCAGATAGGCAAGGACCGTGACCCACGAGCCCATCGTGAAGAGTTCGAGGCCCTCCCCCATTACTGGGTCACCGGCTGGTGCAGCTTCCGCAGAGCGTATTCGGTGACGGTGACCAGGGCCTGCTTCGCCGACTCACGTGCTCGCGCATCGATCGACACGATCGGCACATCCGCCGAGATCGCCATCGCCTGACGGATGTCCTCGAGCGGGTACCGGGGAGCATCGTCGAATTCGTTGATGGCGACGATGAACGGGAGATTGCGCGCCTCGAAGAAGTCGACGGCGGCGAAGCTCTCATCCAGGCGACGCGTATCGATCAGCACAATCGCCCCGATGGCGCCGCGGATCAGGTCGTCCCACATGAACCAGAAGCGGTGCTGTCCGGGCGTGCCGAACAGGTAGAGGACGAGGTCGTCGGCCAGACTGATACGACCGAAGTCCATGGCGACCGTGGTGGTCGCCTTCTGCGGTGTCGCAGAGAGGTTGTCGACGCCGTCGCTGGCGTTCGTCACGAGCGCCTCGGTACGAAGCGGCACGATTTCCGACACCGTCCCGACCAGAGTCGTCTTACCGACGCCGAAGCCTCCGGCGATCACGATCTTGGTCGAGGTCACGCGCTTCGTGGCGTTAGAGTTCGCGAAGTCCACTGAGGACCCTTTCAATCAGCTCACGACGCTCCGCGTCGCTCGAATCGTCTTTCAGCGTGGCCAGGATCTGTACGTGTCCGGCTTCGACGAGATCGGCGACGAGCACGCGTGCCACGCCGATCGGCACCCCCACGCGCGCGGCGATCTCCGCGACGGAGGGTGATTCCTTGCACAGCTCCAGGATCGTGGCATTGATGTTGTCCAGATCCCGGGACCGATCGTCGGTTCCCGGAATGGCCTGGATGAGCGCCTCCAACGCCAATTCGACCGCAGGACTCGTACGTCCCGAAGTCAGGGAGTAGGGCCGGACCAGACTGGGCTGATCCGGCACGGACTCCGGCTTCCGCGATTCCATGGCCACCTCGACGTCAGGACCCTAGACCGACCCGCGGGGTGGCTTCGACCGAAGCACCCACTCGATCGACCAAGAGCGCCATCTCGTAACCGACCTGTCCGATGTCGCACTCGGAGGCGGTCAGAGCCGCCAGGTGCGAGCCGTCGCCGACGCTCATCAGCAGCAAGTAGCCGTGCTGCATCTCCACGACGGACTGCAGCACACCCCCACCGTCGAACAGCTGCGACACACCGTTGGACAGGCTGGCCAGACCCGAGGTCACCGCAGCGAGCTGCTCGGCACGATCCACCGGGAGGTGGGCGCTGGCGGCCATGAGCAGACCGTCGGCGGACACGAGCACGGCATGCGAGACACCCGGGACTTCGCGCGCGAAGTTGGAAACCAACCAGTCCAATGGACGAGCTGCGTCGGATCCATGATCAATATTCATCGAACTCCCTGTTCGTCGTTCTCGCGATTGCTGGAATTCGCCGAGGCGCGTCCGTTGCGGACACCCTGCTGATGGCGGCTCAAGTTGGCCCGGATGGCTTCCGGGTCTCGACGTCGAATGGTCCTCGGCAGCTCACCCGTTGCCGGTGCCCGAACAGCACCCGGCACCAGACGCTCGCCGGGAGCGCGCCGCGGAAGACCCGCGGTGGTGTGCTCCTCCACGGGGGACTCGGTAGCACGCTGTGCGGCTTCCCAACCCGCGTCCGCCGCGGAGCGCCACTCCCGCTTCCTGCGGTCCTCCGGAAGGCTCGTCGGGTCGACGAGCCAGTCCGACATCATCGTGGTGAAGATCGGGGTGTTCGCCGGCTGCGGACGGGCCGACGCGAGGTCGGACCGCGGTTGGAAGAACGATGCGGTCTTCGCCGAGTTGGTCCGGTAGCGATGGCGGGCCGCCTGCTGCGCGTCGCTGTGCGGCGAGACGGAGCCACCGTCGGCGATGCTCGGACCGGAGACCGCTGCGGCCGAATCGGGTTCGGAAGCGTTGGTCGACGCAGCGGGTTGCGGCGGAAGCCCCGGCGTGCTGCCCGGCTGACGACGCGGCAGACCGGGCGTGCTTCCCGGACGACGCTGCGGGAAACCCGTCGAGGGTTCCTGCTGCCGACGATCCGCATCCTGCTCGGGGGCGCGCTGTGCGTCCGGCGCGGGGGCGCGCTGGGGCAGGTCGGGACGGTTCGGTGTGTCCGGGCGACCTGCGGCGTCGCCACCTGCGAGCGGTCCCGCCGACGGCTGTTGCTGCGGCCGGTTCTGCGGAACGGACGGGGACGATCCGGAAGCCCGTCCCGGCAGGCCGGGAGTCGCGCCCGGCCGACGCTGCGGAAGACCGGGGGACGCGGGTCGCTGCTGCGGGGCGGGTGCACGATGCGCCGAACCCTGCTGGGGCTCACGGACCGGCAAGGACTGCGACTGCGACTGCTGGGAGTCCGTTGGCGACAGGCCCGGTGTGGCACCGGGACGACGCTGCGGAAGACCCGAAAGCCCTTCCCGGCGAGACCGATCGGCGTCGGGTCGTGGCCCGGCACCGTTGCGGCCGTCGAGCGGGTGACCGTTGGTCTCGTCCGGCCCGCGACGAGGACCGCGCGGAGGCAGCGACGACGCGAAGGCTGCGGCGGCGTCCGGCTCGATCCGGCGCGGCTGCGGCGACCGGGGTGGAGTCGGGAGACCAGGCGTCTCGCCCGGCTGACGCGTGGGCAGACCCGGAGTTCCACCCGGGCGACGCTGCGGAAGCCCCGACGGGCCGAACTCGCGGGATGCCGGCGGTGCCTGATTGTCGCGCTGCGGCTCGTCGCGTCGCTCGTCGTCGTAGGACGGCTCCGCATCCCATGCGGCGGAAGCGCTCTCGTCGACATCGGCGGCGTAACCGTTGTTCGCGTAGCCGTTGTCGTAGGCATCGTCGGACTCGTCCGCACGGACATCGTCGGCGGAGTCGAGCGACTGCGAGGACGCGTACTCGTGCCGGTCGTCGGCCGCGGGCAGACCCTGCGGGGCGACGGGCGCCGAGAGCGCCTGCGGTGCCGAGTACTCCTCCGCTTCGATCTCGATGCGCGGCTGGGGACCGGTGTGCGACAACGCCAACGGGGAGACCAGCAGGACGTCCGGGATGTGGACGCTCGCGGTGATACCCGGGTTGCGCGCGGTGTCGAAGGTCGGGCGCAGGCGCACGGTGAGACCGTGCCGCTCGGCCAGTCGCGAGACCACGAACAGACCCATGTGGCGTGCGGTGTCGGGACCGACCTCGCCGCCCTTGGCGAGACGCTGGTTGATGGACTCGAGTTCGTCGGCCGGGATACCGATACCGCGGTCGGCGATCTCGACGAGCAGGCCACCGTCGACGGCTCGCGCGAAGCTGAAGGTGACGTTGCTGTCGGGCGGCGACGCGCGCAGCGAGTTGTCGACCAGCTCGGCGAGCAGATGCACGATGTCGGTCGCGACCGCGCCGCTGAGGGCACCGTCGGGAGTCGAACCGATCTGCACGCGCTGGTAGTCTTCGACCTCCGACATCGCGGCGCGCAGGATGTCGCCGAGCTGCACGGGCGCGGAGTGACCGCGGCGCGTGCGGGTACCGGAGAGAATCAGCAGGTTGTCGCCGTTCCGGCGCATACGCGCGGCGAGGTGGTCGAGGCGGAACAGGCTCTCGAGTCGGGCCGGATCCTTCTCCTCGTACTCGAGTCGTTCGATGAGGCCGAGCTGCTGCTCGACGAGCGACTTGGAGCGACGTGCGAGTGTCTCGAACATGTCGCTGATCTGCAGGCGGAGGTGTGCCTGCTCGCCGGCGAGACGCAGTGCCTGCCCGTGCATGTCGTCGACGGCGCGGGCGAGCTGACCGATCTCCTCGGTGGTGTGCACCGGGACTCGGGTGAACTCGATATCCTCGATGTTGTCGCCGACCTTGATGCGGTCGATGGCCTCGGGCAGCTCCTGCCGCGCGACCTTCAGCGTGCCGTAACGCAGGCGGCGGATCGGGCCGACCAGTGAGCGGGACACGAGCAATGCGAGCACGAGGGCTGCGAGCAGGGCTGCGAGCACGATCGCGGTGTCGCGGAGAGCGGCCGAGCGGGTTTCCGCGGCGCGGTCCTGAATCGTGGTGCTGACCTGCGACGACGCCTCGTCGATGATGGTGCCGTAGATGTCGACACTGTTGAGCAGCGACGCGCGGATGTCGAGGATCGGGAGCGGACCGGAACCGGCCGCGTCGACCATGTCGGCACGTTCCTGGACGCCGGCCCGCAGTTCGGCGATCTGCTGATCGGCCATCAGGTAGGAGCGGGCGAGCAGGTCGAGCATCGCGAGCTCGGCGCCGGAGGCGGACACCAGCGCGGTGCCCGGCTGGGTCGGGTCGTCGATCAGCTGGAGCAGACCGAGAACCTGACCGAAGAGGTAGCGCTGCGAGTACCACGCGTTGATCAGCTGGTCGCCGTAGCCGATGATCTCGCGATCGTCGACCTCGTCGAGGATGGCCTCGACGACACGGTTGAGGCTGTCGCGCACCTCGTTGGTGACGGCACCGATCTCCTCGATCGGCACCGGACCCGCCTGAATCTTCGTGTAGAGCGACTGGGCCGTGGCGGCGGTGCGGCTGAGGTCGGCGGTCACGGCGGGATCGAGCTCGGGGTTCTCCGTGATCGCGGCGATCGTGCCGAAAGCGTCACCGAGAGCCGCCATTTCCTCGGGGGTCGCCGTTCCGACCGCGGCATCCGCGGTGGCGGTGGCGAACGCCGTCGAGAAATCCACGATGTCCGGCACGGCTGCGACCTGATCGGCTGCGGACGAGAAGTGGACGGCGTTGCTGAGCTCGTTCTCGACCCGAAGACCACCGAGGACCATTGCCACAGTCACGGGGACAGCGAGAACGGCGGTGACCTTCCTGCGAAGACCCCACCCCTCGATGTTCCACCACCGCTGCTGGGGCGGCGACTTGTCACTCATGGATCACAGCTCTCCTTCCACCCCGTCCGCGCCGGGCGACGAACACCAGTCGGCACTGCACTCCGTTGAGCGCGTTTTCGATCGAGTGCAGTCGAACGAGACGTTTCGGGTGAGGGCACCATATCGGGACATACAGCGGATACGGAAGAGTGAGTTCTTCCCGTACCCCGCGCTGCCCCAGCCCCCTCGTCGGCAGCCACACGTACAGATGGCCGATAGAAGTGTACTCACGAGTAACGAAGAAGGCTAACGGCCCTGCCCACTTCCGGGCGCACGACATGCGAATCCCCGCCGTGATGTACGACACAGCGGGGATTCGCATGCAGTTCTCCGGCGCTGCCGACCGTGATCAGACGTCGAGGAAGCGGACATCCTTCGCGTTACGGGTGATGAAGCTCCGTCGTGCCGCGACGTCCTCACCCATCAGAACGCTGAACAGCTCGTCGGCGGCAGCGGCGTCGTCAAGGGTCACCTGACGCAGGACGCGGACGCTCGGATCCATGGTGGTCTCCCACAGCTCTTTGGCGTTCATTTCACCGAGGCCCTTGTAGCGCTGGATGCCGTCGTCCTTGTTGATCCTCTTGCCGGCCTTCAGACCCGCCTCGAGCAGGGCGTCGCGCTCGCGGTCGGAGTACGCGAACTCCGGCTCGCTGCGCTGCCACTTGAGCTTGTACAGCGGCGGCTGTGCCAGGAAGACGTGGCCTTCCTCGACCAGCGGCCGCATGAAGCGGAAGAGCAGCGTGAGCAGCAGCGTCGCGATGTGCTGACCGTCGACGTCGGCGTCGGCCATCAGGACGATCTTGTGGTACCGCAGCTTCGAGATGTCGAATTCCTCGTGGATGCCGGTACCGAACGCCGTGATGATCGACTGGACCTCGGCGTTCTTGAGGACCTTGTCGATCCGGGCCTTCTCGACGTTGATGATCTTGCCGCGCAGCGGAAGGATCGCCTGGTACATCGAGTCGCGACCCGACTTGGCGGAGCCACCCGCGGAGTCGCCCTCCACGATGTAGATCTCACACTTGCTCGGGTCCTTCGACCGGCAGTCGGCGAGCTTGCCGGGCAGACCACCGATGTCGGTCGCGCTCTTGCGGCGGACGAGCTCGCGCGCCTTACGAGCGGCGACACGCGCGTGCGCCGACGACACGGCCTTGGTGACGATCGTCTTCGCGTCGGCCGGGTTGGCCTCGAACCAGTGCGAGATGTGTTCGTTGCACGCCTTCTGCACGAAGGACTTCACCTCGGTGTTGCCGAGCTTGGTCTTCGTCTGGCCCTCGAACTGCGGCTCAGCGACCTTGACGGAGATGATCGCCGCGAGACCCTCACGGATGTCGTCACCCGTGAGGTTCGGGTCCTTGTCCTTGAGGAGTTTCTTGTCCTTCGCGTAGCGGTTGACGACCGTGGTCAGCGCCGCACGGAAGCCTTCCTCGTGCGTACCGCCCTCGTGGGTGTTGATGGTGTTGGCGAAGGTGTGGACGGACTCGGAGTAACCCGAGTTCCACTGCATCGCGACCTCGAGTTCGTGGCCGGTGCCCTTGGCGGTGAACCCGACGACGGAGTTGTGGATCGGCGACTTCGTGCGGTTGATGTGGCGCACGTAGTCCTCGAGACCACCCGGGTAGTGGTAGGTGCGGACCTTGACCTTGTGCACCTCGGGCTCGGTCGCCTCGACGGCCTGGTCCTCGGCGGTCTTCGGCGCCTCGGCGGTCTCCGGGACGTCCTCGTCGGTGACCTCTTCGGGAGCGACCCGCTCGTCGGTGAGAGTGATGGTCAGTCCCTTGTTGAGGAACGCCATCTCCTGCAGGCGACGCGCGACGGTCTCGAAGTTGAACGTCGTGGTCTCGAAGATCTCCGGGTCCGGCCAGAAGCGGACGGTGGTACCGGTCTGCTTGGTGGCCTCACCGCGGACGAGCTCGCCCGGCTTCGAGGCGGTGTACGTCTGCTCCCAGTGGTAGCCGTCGTTGTCGATCTCGACCTCGAGGGTTGTGGACAGGGCGTTCACCACGGAGATACCGACACCGTGCAGACCGCCGGAGACGGCGTAGGCATCGGAGTCGAACTTGCCACCCGCGTGGAGCTGGGTGAGGACGACCTCGACGGTGGGCACACCGGAGGCGTGCATACCGACGGGGATACCGCGACCGTCGTCGACGACCTGGACACCGCCGTCGGCGAGGAGGGTGACCTCCACCTTCGACGCGTAACCGGCCATGGCCTCGTCGACGGAGTTGTCGACGACCTCCCAGATCAGGTGGTGCAGGCCACGCTCTCCGGTGGAACCGATGTACATACCGGGGCGCTTGCGCACCGCCTCGAGACCCTCGAGGACGGTGATGGACGACGCACCGTACTCACTCTTGTTGTTGTTCGACTTCTGGGCAGCCACGGGTGGGTAGCTCTCCTTCTCCGATCGGCCCCGCGCACGCGCGCGACGCATTCCTGTCCATCCTACGTGCCCGTGAGCCTTGCGCCGGGGTGGACACGAAAGCGGGCGTTCCGTACCGCTGACGTCCCCGTAGCGGCCTGTTCGCGACCCGGACAACGTGATTTCCTACGCGCTCCGATTTTCGCCCCTCGTACGGGCCGGGAGCGAGCCCGGGATCACCCGTAGGTGTCGCGCGGTCCGCGGCCGCGGATGTGGCGTTCGCCTTTCCGCCAGCTCGGAGCCGTCGGGCCGGTGATCCGCAGTTCCTTGACCACCCCGTGCCCCACGGCCGCGGCGATCTTGGCGAGAATCTGCGATTGCATCATCCGCAGCTGGGTCGCCCAGGCGGTCGACTCGGCCGAGACGTGCAGGATCCCGTCGCGCAGTGTGGTCGGCTGGGCATGGCTCGCGATGTCGTCGCCGACGACCCGCGCCCAGCTTCCCATGACGGTGCCCTCGGACACGTGCGCCGACCAGCCCCGCTGTTTGGACAGCGACTGCGCGAGCGAACCGAGGGTCTGGGGATCGCGGTCGTCCGGCCCGGGCCCCGACCAGCCACGACGTCGGCGTTTCGGGCGCAGCGGCCCGCGCGACGCGCGTCCCTGGCCGACGGCCTTACCGCTCGCCTTGGCGGCAGCTCGAGCCTCCTCGAGCGCGCGGCGGGCCAGATCGATGCCCTTCGGCTCCGGCTCGTCCGCGCTGCGCTCCGGCCCGGCACCGCGTTCGGGACCTGCTTGTTCGTCGTTCATCCGACCTCCCCGGTGAGCGGGTCCGTCTCCCGTTGCACCGATCCCAGCACAGAGACACGACCTTCTTCGGTGTCCTCGGCATTCACGGGGTATCGGGCGCCGTTCAGTTCGGCCGGCACGTCCTCCGGCACGGCCGCCGTGATCAGCACCTGTTCGGCCGTCGCGGCGACCTCGGCGAGGGCGGAGCGGCGCCGTCGGTCGAGTTCGGCGAAGACGTCGTCGAGCATGAGAACGGGATCGGTGCCGTCGGTGCGGAGCAGGGCGAATGCCCCGAGCCGCAGTGCGAGCGCGAACGACCACGATTCGCCGTGGCTCGCATAGCCTTTCGCGGGTTCGGCACCGAGCGTCAGGTCGAGATCGTCGCGGTGGGGTCCGACGAGGCAGACGCCGCGTTCGATCTCCTTCGACCGCACCTCCGCGAGGCGGTGGAGGAAGACGGTCTCGAGAAACTCCCGGTCGTCGGGCGCGGGCGTGCGGGCCGGGTCGGAGAACTCCGGCGGCAGCGCGTCGGCCAGGCTGCTGCGATAACGCAGGCTCGCCGGACGCGACTCGGGTGCGATCGACCGGTACGCCTCGGACACGTGCGGGGCCAGTTCGTGCAGCAACGCGATGCGCGCGGCGAGCAGCTCGGCTCCGTGGGCCGCGAGATGACCGTCCCACACGTCGAGGGTCGCCAGAGCGCCCGCCCCGTCGCTCGAGCGACTCCCTCGCCGCAGTGCTCCCCCCGCGGTCTTGAGCAGGGCGGATCGCTGGCGCAGCACCTTGTCGTAGTCGGCCCGAACCCCGCTCATCCGCGGGAAACGCGTGCTGAGCAGTTCGTCGAGGAACCGCCGGCGATCACCCGGGTCGCCGCGCACGAGCGACAGATCCTCCGGGGCGAAGAGCACCGTGCGGAGGATGCCGAGGATCTCTCGAGGACGCCGGGCGGGCGACTGATTGATCCGCGCCCGGTTCTGCTTGCCCTCGTTGATCTCGATGTCGATACCGAGCTCACGACCGTTGTTGACGACCAGCGCCCCGGCGAACGCCCGCGACGTGCCGGCCCGCAGCAGCGGGCCGTCGGAGGACACCCGGTGCGACGACAGCGTCGACAGATATCCGAGGGCCTCGAGCAGATTGGTCTTCCCGTGTCCGTTGCGCCCGACGAAGACCGTCGCCCCCGGAGTGAGGTCGACGGAAACCGTTCTCCACGAACGGAAGTCGCGCAGCGAGAAGGTGCGAACGTACACGGGGGTCCAGTCTCGGGGCCGGTCAGCCCGGCAGGCGCACCGGCATCAGAAGATAGGTGTAATCGCTGTCCGGAGCGGCGAACGTACCCGAGGAATCCGGCACGGGCTCCTCGTCGAGCGCCGGCCGCAGCACGGCCGGACGACTCGAAGTGGTGAACCCGAACGAGACCTTGTCGGTGTGCAGCGACGTCAGACCGTCGAGCAAGTAGCCGGGGTTGAACGCGATGATCAGCGGCTCACCGAAGAACTCCGCGGGATGCGATTCCTCGGCGCGGCCGGCGTCGTCGCCACCGGCGGACAGCATCACGCTGCCCTCGGTGAACTCGAGTCGGACCTGCGCACCGCGCTCGGCGACCAGCGCGACACGCTTGATCGCGTCGACCAACGGTGCGATTTCGACGGTCGCCATCGCGGTGTGCTCGTTGGGGAGCAACTGGCGGAACTTGGGGAATTCGGCGTCGAGCAGGCGCGTGGTGGTGCGGCGACCTTCGGCGACGATGCCGAGCAGGCCCTCGGCGCCCACCGACGACCCGCTGCCGAGCGCGAGCTGGACCGGGGAGTTGGACGACCCGCCAACAGTTTTCGCGGCCTCGGAGAGGGTCTTTGCGGGCACGAGCACGGCCGAGCTGGTGGACTCCGCGGTGGGCATCCACTCGAGCTTGCGCACTGCGAGACGGAAACGGTCGGTGGCAGCGAGCACCATGTCGGTGCCCTCGATCTCGACTCGGATGCCCGTGAGCATGGGAAGCGTGTCGTCCTTGCCGGCGGCGACGGCGACCTGGCTGATGGCCTCGGCGAACAGATCGCCGGAGAGTGCACCGGTCTGCTGCGGGAGCGCGGGCAGCTGCGGGTAGTCCTCCACAGGCATGGTGGGGAGCGAGAACTTGGCGCTACCGCACGTGATGAGCACACGGGTGCCGTCGAGCACGACATCCACAGGCTTGTGGGGCAACGCGCGGGTGATGTCGGCGAGCAGCTTGCCGGACACCAGCACCTGACCGGGGGTGATGACCTCGACCGAGACGTGGACCTGCGCGGATACCTCGTAATCGAAGCCCGAGACCGTCAGCCCGCGTTCGTCCGCTCCGAGCAGGACACCGCCCAGGACGGGAACGGGGGGTCGCGACGGAAGGCTTCGGGCAACCCATGCAACGGAATCAGCGAAGTCCTCGCGAGGCACACGAAACTTCATACTTCCCAGCTCCATCGCCCGGTGGATCCCTTCGATCGTGGTCTCGACAAGTCTACGAAGTCTGTCACAGAACCCCGACACCGATGAGAGCGGAGCCGGGGGATGCGGGTCCACGTTATGCCTTCCCTCGCTGCTTGGAAAGCCGGGAGGCTCGAGGCGTGAGCCTCATTCGAGGGCCTGTGGACCGACGCTCTCCACACACCTGTTTTGAAAGAAGATTTCTGAAGAGAACTCACAGAAGTAGTAATAGGGCCTGTGGAATCTGTGGACGAACGACCGTCTAGGCTGGTGGGGCAACGTTCTCGAGGGCGTCGAACTCGAGGATGAACTCGAGGAGTTCTCGAGGATGAATGTGGATTCCTCGAGACTGTTCATTCTTTGTCCACCGTTCGTCCACAAAGATCCCACGTTCTGCACACCCTTGTCCACAGGTGTGGGGACCGGAAATTTCTCGAGATACGGGACAGGGAGCGCCCTGTGGACGCTCCCTGTGGATGGAAACTCGAGGCTCGAGGAATCAGCGCTTGGACCGCTGTTTGATACGCGCGGTGAGCTCCTGCACCTGGTCGTAGACCTTGCGACGCTCGGTCATCTCCTTGCGAATCTTCTTGTCCGCGTACATGACTGTGGTGTGGTCGCGACCGAAGGTCTGCCCGATCTTCGGCAGCGACAGGTCGGTGAGCTCGCGGCACAGATACATCGCGATCTGGCGGGCCTGCGCCAGCGGCCGTGCCTTTCCGGGCCCGCACAGGTCGTCTATCGACGTCCCGAAGTACTCCGCGGTCACAGCCATGATCGTGGCGGCATTGATCTCGAGAGCCGAGGAATCCGGCATCAGATCACGCAGCACGACCTCGGCGAGGGTGAGATCGAGCGGCTGCCTGTTGAGCGACGCGAAGGCCGTCACACGGATCAGGGCACCCTCGAGTTCGCGGATATTGCGTTCGATCCGGCTCGCGATCAGCTCGAGCACGTCGTGCGGCACGTTCAGACCGTCCATGCGTGCTTTCTTCGACAGGATCGCGATGCGCGTCTCGAGTTCGGGAGGCTGGACGTCGGTGATCAGTCCCCACTCGAACCGGGTCCGCAGTCGTTCCTCGAGCGTCGCGAGCTGCTTGGGCGGCCGGTCGGACGAGACGACGATCTGCTTGTTGGCGTTGTGGAGGGTGTTGAAAGTGTGGAAGAACTCCTCCTGGATGCCTTCCTTGCCCTCGATGAACTGGATGTCGTCGACGAGGAGGATGTCGGTCTCGCGGTAGCGCCGCTTGAACGCGACCTTGCGGTCGTCGCGGAGGCTGTTGATGAAGTCGTTGGTGAACTCCTCGGTGGAGACGTACTTCACCCGCATGCCCGGGAAGAGGCGCTGTGCATAGTGGCCGGCGGCGTGCAGCAGATGGGTCTTCCCCAGGCCCGAGGCGCCCCAGATGAACAGGGGGTTGTAGGCGCGCGCCGGTGCCTCGGCGATGGCCACCGCCGCGGCGTGCGCGAACCGGTTCGACGCACCGATCACGAAGGTGTCGAAGGTGTACTTCGCGTTGAGGCTGCTGCTGCCGATGGGCGGCGTCTCGGGCGGCGGGGGCTGGGTGAAATAGGACGGCCACGACTCGCGGACGGCGGTCATCGCCTCCCGGTCGTCGTCGACCTCCTCGAGTTCGCCGTGGTCGGCCTCGAGCATGTCGTGCTCGCGCGAGGAGATCAGGCGTCGCCGATAGGCCGCACCCTCACCGGGAAGCATGCCGTCCCGGGTGAATCCCCCGTCCATCGGCCCGACGCCGTCCCTGGCCACAGCCCCGTCCCGCGCGCCGGCGACATCCCGGGGCATCGGAGGGTCGCGACGCAGATCACGGCTGCGGGGCTCTGCCGTGCGCGGGTCACGGCTGCGGGGCTCTGCCGTGCGCGGATTCACAGGCTGTGCATCTTCCGGCAGACCCTCGAGGGGCAGCGTGTCGCGGGGTTCGGCGTAGGGATCCTCGGCGGGGTCGTCCATGCGTTCCCGCGGTTCGACACGCACACCGAGACCCTCGACCCGGTGACCGAGGTGCCGGTTGAGGGTGCGGAGGATGGGTTCGCGCAGATCGCGTTCGATCGATTGCTGGGCGAGGGTGGACGGCACCGAGAGCAGCGCGAATCCCTGTGCGAGCGTGATCGGTTTTACCAGCGCGAGCCATGCCTTCTGGCTCTTCGTCAGCATTCCGTCGTCGATGGTCAGCTCGGATACGACGTCCGTCCACACATCGGCCAGCGCGTTCGGCTCGTCGCTCACGCAGCTTCCCTCCCTTTGGTCACCGGTTTTCCACACGATTATCCACAGGTGTGGACAACCGGGGGAATCACCGGGTGGATGTGTGGATGGGAGGTGTGTATTCGCTCGGCGGGGCTCGTGGGCCCGGGCGGTCTGCGGGGATCAGTGTGACACACGGTGCGACGCGGTCCGACTCCGTGTTCGGTGAACGCGCCCGGAGAAGCTGCGCGACGACGCCCGAAGAGGCGCGGGGCAGCAGGCCGTCACCGGCCGGCACATCGTCGTCGAACGGAGCGAGACGCGGGACTGCACAGGTAGTCGCGATGCGCCGTCGAAGACATGGCCCAAAGCGTACCCGAGCTGTGCTCCGGATCACATATCTTCTCGGCGAGTAGTTTTCGCCGAACAGGTCCGGCGTGTCGCGTTGATCGGCGCTGTTCGTCGCGGTTTGATTTCGCGCCCGCGTCCGAGTAGCCTCGAACAGTCACTCATACCGAGGTGACGGGTTCGTCCGGCTCGAGTCGAGCAATACGAATCCTGCGAATTCACGTACACGTTGGACGACGGTGCTTGCCGCGCCGTCGCAGAATTATCGAGGAGTGTCGACCGTGGCCAAGGGCAAGCGGACGTTCCAGCCGAACAACCGACGCCGCGCGCGCGTTCACGGCTTCCGTCTCCGGATGCGCACCCGTGCGGGTCGCGCGATCGTTTCGGCGCGTCGCCGTAAGGGCCGCGCTTCTCTCACCGCCTGATTCCCTAACGGGAGCTCGGGGTGCTACCTGAGCCGTATCGACTGCGGCGCCACTCGGATTTCTCGGATACCGTCCGCCGAGGGCGTCGTCAGGGGCGGCGGGATCTGGTCGTTCACGTTCTCGAACGCGATCGCACCGAGTCCTTGGTGAGTGTCGGCGGTCCGCGTTTCGGACTGGTCGTGAGCAAGGCTGTCGGGCCGGCGGTGATTCGACATCGAGTCGCACGCCGGCTTCGTCATATCTGTGCAGGTCTCGTCGAGGCTCTGCCCTCCGAGACCGACATCGTGCTGCGCGCACTACCCGGCGCTGCCATCGCGGATTCCCGTGAGCTCGACAAGCAGGTGCGGTCGGGTCTCACCCGCCTCGGACTGCTCGACGCCGGTGCTTCCGCCTCGCATGGGAGTGCTCGCGCATGACCGAGCCCGAGCGGAGGTCGTGGTGGCGGTCCCTGCGGTCCGCCCCGGCCCGGGCATTGATCTTCTGTATCGAGCTCTATCGCACCTATGTGTCGCCCACACGGATGCCGACCTGTCGATTCACCCCGACTTGTAGCGAGTACGCCGTGGAGGCGCTGCGCACGCGGGGTGTCGTCGTCGGTGCGGTCCTGGCATCGGTGAGACTGCTCAAGTGTGGCCCCTGGCACCCTGGTGGGTGGGATCCGGTACCCGAACGGAAACATCGGTCGTCCCCAGTGGGTACCTGACCGGAGCCGAGACCCGAGACCGACGCCTCTTCGTGGCGATCATGGACGACCAGAGGAGTACATAGAGCCGTGCTCGACTTCATCTACTATCCCGTGTCCTGGATCCTCTGGGTCTGGCACAAAGTCTTCGCCGCGATCCCGTTCCTAGGACCGGACAGCGGTTGGACCTGGGCGCTGTCGGTGGTGTTCCTCGTGTTCACCCTGCGCGCGATTCTCTACAAGCCCTTCGTCAAGCAGGTTCGCACGACCCGCCAGATGCAGGAGTTGCAGCCGCAGATCAAGGCACTTCAGAAGAAGTACGCCAAGGACCGGCAGCGCCAGGCACTCGAGATGCAGAAGCTCCAGAAGGAGCACGGCTTCAATCCGTTGATGGGCTGTCTGCCCGTTCTGCTGCAGGTCCCGGTCTTCATCGGCTTGTTCCACGTGCTGCGCTCGTTCAACCGCACGGGTACCGGCTTCGGCCAGCTCGGGCTGACTCCGGAGGAGAACGCGCAGATCGGCAACTATGCGTTCAGCCCGGATGACGTCCAGTCGTTCCTGAGCGCCCGCCTGTTCGGTGCTCCGATTTCGTCGTGGATCACGCAGCCGATGGCGTCGCTCGAGGCGTTCGAGCCTTTCGGCGGCATTCCGACGCGCTGGCAAATTGCCGCCGTCGCGGTGCCGCTCATGATCGTCGCCGGCGTCGCCACGCACTTCAACGCTCGTGCCTCGGTCTCCCGCCAGAGCGCGCAGGCCGCCGCGAACCCGCAGGCCGCGATCATGAACAAGCTGGCCCTGTACGTCTTCCCACTCGGTGTGCTCGTCGGTGGTCCGTTCCTGCCGATCGCCGTCATCATCTACTGGGTCAGCAACAACATCTGGACCTACGGACAGCAGCACCTCGTCTTCCGCCGTATCGACAAGGAGGAAGAGGAGAAGAAGGCTGCGGCTCTGGCCCGCCGGAACGAGAACGCACCGAAGCCGGGTGCTCGCCCCGACAAGTCCAAGAAGAAGGGCTCGGCCGCAGCGTCCGACGCCGTCGATGCCACGGTCGACGAGACCGGCGAGGTGTCGCTGCAGAAGGACGCCGCGGCCGGCGACGGCTCCCCTGCGGCTTCGAAGTCCGGTGCGTCCGCTCCCAAGCCGGGTAGCCGACCCAAGAACTCCAAGCGCAAGCGGCGCTGACCGAAGTAGAAGAGAGCTGAATATGGCCAGTGACCTGGACAAGGTGGAAGAGGACCTCGCGGTGGCACCCGAGGAGCGCGACACTGCGGCGGACGCCGATCTCGATGACGACTACCTCATCGAAGAAGGCGAGATCGCCGGCGACTACCTGGAGCAGTTGCTCGACGTTCTCGATTTCGACGGTGACATCGACCTCGACGTCGAGGGCGACCGCGCGGTCGTGAGCATCGACGGCGGTAAGGATCTGACCAAGCTGGTGGGTCGCAACGGTGAGGTTCTCGACGCTCTGCAGGAGCTCACCCGTCTAGCCGTGCAGCAGGCGACCGGCGAGCGCAGCAAGCTCATGCTCGACATCGCCGGGTGGCGTGCAGGCAAGCGTGCCGAGCTCTCATCGCTCGGCGCGTCGGCCGCGAAGCGCGTGCTCGAGACCAGCAAGCGCGAAGAGCTCGAGCCGATGACGCCGTTCGAGCGCAAGATCGTGCACGACGCCGTCGCGAAGATCGACGGTGTGTCCAGCGAGAGCGAGGGTGCGGAACCGCACCGCCGTGTGGTGATCGTCAAGGATTGAGTCGGCCGTGCCGACCGAAGAGGGACTCTGCGTCGTCAGGGTCCCTCTTCGCCTTTTCGTAACTGATGCTGTGGGTCCCGATGTTGTTTCGGGTGAGCCGACAGGAAAGGATGTTTCACGTGGAACAGCACGAGGCGGAACTGTCGGCGGTCGCGCAGCGGGTCTTCGGGGATCGGACCGAACTTGCCGAGCGGTACCACCATTCGTTGTCGACGGCAGGTGTCGAGCGGGGGCTCATCGGGCCGCGTGAGGTGCCGCGCCTGTGGGAACGACACATTCTCAACTGCGCTGTGGTGGGCGAACTCATCCAGGAGGGTGAGACAGTCGTCGACGTGGGCAGCGGTGCCGGTCTGCCGGGTATTCCTCTCGCACTTGCCCGTCCCGACCTCCAGGTCACGCTCGTCGAGCCGCTTCTGCGCCGCACCGTCTATCTGGCGGAGTTCGTCGAATCCCACGGGATCGAGAACATTCTCGTGGTCCGTGGCCGTGCTGAGCAGCCGAGCGTCCTCCAGGAGGCGGGCGGCGCAGACGTCGTGACTTCCCGTGCCGTCGCACCTCTCGCCAAGCTCGCCAAGTGGTCGCTCCCCCTCGTCCACGAGGGAGGCCGGATGCTGGCGTTGAAGGGTTCGTCCGCTCGAGAAGAGATCGACCGCGATCACGACGAACTCGCTCGCCTCGGTGCCGGCAATCTCGAGGTGCTCGAGTGCGGAGGCAATCTCCTTCCGACACCCACGATCGTCGTGAAGGCCGAGCGGATTCCGCGGCCGGCGCGGCGTCGCAAGAAGCGCTGAGCGAATCGCCTGGCGCGACGATCGCCCCGACACCCTCCCTCCCCTACCGGGTCGGGAGGGTGTTGCCGTTTCCGAGACATTCTTTCCGACTCGAGGAATCTACTCGAGTACATTACCGGTGCAAAACGGTTGTTTCGGACGTTGTCACACCAGACCCGATCACCCCATGACGTTTCGTCACTGTGATGTTTCAGATTCCCTGAAATGTGTTTATCAAACGAATTATCTTCCTGTGCACTACGATTGAAACTCACTAATGTGAATAGTATTGCGGACCAGAGCATTTCAGTCTGGGTGTTCGCGTTTCTCGGGCCCACTCGTGTGGGTCGGGATTGTTTCACGTGAAACCACCGAGCCGCTCCTCCGCCTGTTTCACGTGAAACAACTCCGCTCCCCGTTTCACGTGAAACGTCACCCGGCCATGTCGTCGACGGAACCTAGAATGCGGATGGGATACTGAACCAACTGAGAATGCGTGCGCGTGGTCGGAAGGCCGGGGACAGCTCCGGGCCCGGGACTCGCATTCTCCCTTCGGCGCCTCGACCCGGTCTTCGAAGTCGCGACCGGGAAGCGACGAGGATGTAGCGTGCGAACCGAGCGGATCTACGTGTAAGGAGTGTTCTATGACGGGTGGATCTGAATCCGCTGTTTCACGTGAAACCGGAGGCGCCGAGGACGACTTCTCCCCCGTACCCTTCGACGGTTTCTCCACCGTCGACACCCCGATCGGCGCGGCTGCTCATCGCGCCACCCAGGTCCTGCATCCGAGCGATGCCAACGCACTGCCCAAGCCGCGCGAGCGTCGCGTCTTCACGATCGCCAATCAGAAGGGCGGGGTCGGTAAGACCACCACGGCGGTGAACATCGCCTCCGCGCTCGCCGTGCAAGGATTGTCGGTCCTCGTGGTCGACCTCGATCCGCAGGGCAACGCGAGCACCGCCCTGGGCGTGCCGCACTATTCCGGTGTGCCCTCGAGCTACGAGATCCTCCTCGGCGAGATCAATGCCGCCGAGGCCGTGCAGCAGAGCCCGCACAACGAACGCCTCTTCTGTATCCCCGCCACGATCGATCTCGCCGGTGCCGAGATCGAACTCGTCTCGATGGTCGCGCGCGAGAACCGCCTCCGGAACGCCCTCACCAAGGAGGCGCTAGGCGACCGCGAGTTCGACTACGTGATCATCGACTGCCCGCCGTCGCTCGGTCTGCTCACGGTCAACGCGCTCGTCGCGGCGAAGGAAGTTCTCATACCCATCCAATGCGAGTACTACGCACTCGAAGGTGTCGGGCAGCTCCTGCGCAACATCGAGCTCGTCCAGTCGCACCTCAACCCCGAACTGCACGTCTCCACCGTCCTCCTGACGATGTACGACGGTCGCACCAAGCTGGCCGATCAGGTCGCCGCAGAGGTGCGTGCGCACTTCGGCAGCGCGGTGCTGCGTTCGGTCATTCCCCGCAGCGTGAAGGTTTCCGAAGCTCCCGGTTACGGGATGACCGTTCTCGACTACGATCCTGGATCGCGCGGCGCGATGAGCTACCTCGACGCCGGGCGCGAGTTGGCGGCACGCGGGGTACACGAGAATCAGGGGAACGGATGAGCGCGACACGTAAAGGCGGGCTCGGTCGAGGTCTGGCAGCGCTCATCCCCACCGGTCCCCCGGTGGATGCAGAGCAGAAGCCCACGGCCGCCCCGAGTTCCACTGCCGCCGCCCCCACGGCCACCGCTCCCACCAATACCGCGGCTCCGGCCGTTCCTGCGCCGGCCAAGTCCGCACCGGCCGCGGGTGAACCGTCGAAGCCTGCTTCGGGCGGACAGTCCAAGTCGGCTGCGTCGCGTCGCCCCGGCTCGTCGGTCCTGAACCTCCCGTCCTCGGGTCTGGGTATGGCGGCCGCCGATCTCATCATCGGCGACGGCAGAACGCCGGCGCCCGCGTCCCCGGCGGAGCCTGTCGAGGACGACGCGGCACGGGCGTCCGGAGCGGCATCCGAAAGCGAACCCCTCCCCTCCCCCACCGGAGCGGTGTACCTCGAGATCCCGATCGACCGGATCGAGCCCAACCCGAAGCAGCCGCGGCAGGTCTTCGACGAGGAAGCGCTCGCCGAGCTCGTCCACTCCGTCCGCGAGTTCGGGCTCATGCAGCCGGTCGTGGTCCGCCGTCTCGAAGGCGACCGATTCCAGCTCGTGATGGGTGAGCGTCGCTGGCGTGCCGTCCAGGAGGCAGGCCTCGGCACGATCCCCGCGATCGTCCGCGACACCGAGGACGAATCGCTGTTGCGCGACGCGCTGCTCGAGAACATCCACCGGGTGCAGCTCAACCCCCTCGAAGAGGCCGCGGCCTATCAGCAGTTGCTCGAGGAGTTCGAGGTCACCCACGAGGAACTCGCGAGTCGGCTCGGACGGTCGCGGCCGGTCATCACGAACATGATCCGGCTGCTCAAATTGCCGGTCGCGGTGCAACGACGCGTGGCGGCCGGAGTGCTGTCGGCCGGGCACGCGCGTGCCTTGTTGGCGCTCGAGGCCGGTGCCGACGCTCAGGAGGCACTCGCCGCACGCATCGTCGCCGAGGGCCTGTCCGTGCGGGCGACGGAAGAAGCCGTCGTGCTCGCCAACCGCAACGACACCCCCGACGCTCCGCAGCAGAAGCGTCGGAAGCCCATCCAGATGCCGGGGCTGCAGGACGTCGCGGAGCGTCTGTCGAACTCCTTCGACACGCGCGTGACCGTGAGCCTCGGCAAGCGCAAGGGCAAGATCGTGGTGGAGTTCGGTTCGGTCGACGACCTCGAACGCATCGTGAAGATGATGGAGTCTCAGACCGACCTTTCTTGACTCCTCGTCGGAGCAAGACAACAGTCTGTAGACGAAAGACGTGGAGGCGAGCTATCCCGTGTCGACCCGAGTATCACCGCTCACGTTGAGTGGGATCGAGCAGTTGCCTGCTCATGCGCGACGGTGCGTTTTCTGGGAGCTGGATCCCACCTCATCGCCCGACGTTCAGCAATTCGCCGACCCCGAATTCGAGAAGGAAGCATGGCTGTCCATGGTCCTTCTCGAATGGGGGTCGTGCGGCCAGATCGCGACGATCGGCGACAAGGCCGCCGGGTGCGCGCTCTACGCTCCGCCGGGCATGGTTCCCCGCGCGCAGGCCTTCCCTACCGCGCCCGTCAGCGCCGACGCGATCCTGCTGACATCCATGCGGACCGAACCGCACGCGGACGAGCCGGATGTCGGAGCCGACCTCATCCGCGGTGTCGTCGCCGATCTCGTCCGTCGTAACGTCCGTGCCATCGAGGCCTTCGGGATCCGACGTACCGCCGATGTAGAAGCGAGCGATGTGCCGCACGCGACGGCCGCACTCGGGTGCTCCGACACGGAGTGCATGATCGACGCAGACTTCCTCGAGGACATGGGCTTCGAGGTCGTCGCCCCGCACTACCGCTACCCGCGGCTGCGTCTCGAGCTCGACCGCGACCACGAGTGGAAGTTCGCCGTGGAGGCCGCCCTCGATCGGCTCCTCGAGGAGTCCTCTCTCACCGTCGCGGATCTGACCGCAGGTTCGGCCGTCGGCGCCCACTGACGTACACCGGACACCGACGAAAAAGGACCGCCCCGCAGACTCTGCGAGGCGGTCCTTTTCTCGTCTACGGGCCTGCTAGCGACTGTCGGAGATGGACAACTCTTCGGCAAGCAACTCGGCGAAGGTGTACGTGCCGGTCGGCTGGTCGTCCTGGCCGAGCAGGTACAGCCGCTTCACCGCGATGAGGATCGCCTCGGCGATGATGTCGCGGCTGCGCGGATCGGCGAGCAGCGCGGCGTCCTGCTCGTTGGTGAGGTAACCGAGATCGATCTGCACCGTCGGCATGTTCGTCAGGCGCAGCAGATCCCAGGTGCGGCCGTGGCTGCGGCAGTCCTGCAGGTTCGTGCGGGCGACGATCTCGCGCTGGATGTAACCGGAGAGCACCTGTCCGATCATCGACTCGGACCCGTGCGAGTTGCCGTAGTGGAAGCTCGCGATGCCGTTCGCGGCGGGGCTGTGGCTCGCGTCGCACCGCAGCGAGATCATGAGGTCGGCACCGAACGCGTTGGACGTGCCCGCGCGTTCGACGTCGGTCGGATTCACGTGGTACGGCCGCGACAGGAAGGTCTCCATGCCCGTCGCCGCCATCCGGCCCTCGAGCCGACGCGCGAGATCCCACAGGATGTCGGCCTCGGAGATCGGGCCGTGAGGGCTCGGCACGATGATGCCGTGGGTGTTACCGCCGAGACCCGGGTCGATGACGATGCGCTTGCCGCTGAGCTGCGGACCGGAGCGGCGCACGATCTCCTCCTCGGAGATCGCGTGGGGCGACCCGCCCGACACGCGCGTGCCGAGCAGTTCGAGCGAGCGCAGTGTCTCGGCACCGCAGATGCCGTCGGAGGCGAGTCCGATCTCGCGCTGGAAGGAGCACAGACCCTCGTGGGTCTTCGGCCCGAAGTAGCCGTCCACGCGGTCGACGTAGAAGCCGAGATCCTGCAGACGGGTCTGCAGGGCCGCGACATCGTCGCCGTAAAGCGGAGCGGAGAGCTGATACATCAGGGTGCGCGCACCGAGCTTGTACGACGCTTCCTTCAAGGAACGGTAGGTCGCGGGGCCTACGGTCCCGTCGACGAGCAGACCGCGCTGCTGCTGGAACGCGCGCACGGCTCCGTCGAGTTCACGATCGAAGGGGACGTCCGATCCCATCCAGTCGCCCGACTCCTCGGGCTCGTTGTGCAGGAAGCCCAGGCCGGCCAAGGTGCTCCGGATCTCGGCGACCGCCGGACCGTGGTCGCCGTGACGAAGAGGGCGCATGTATCGGGCCTTTCCGTGCTGACAGGATCGGTGCCCGGCGTGAGGGCTGGGCAGCATCGAACGGGAGTGGGATGAAGGATGTGCCCGTGAAGACGGGCTCACGGGCACATCCGAGAGGTTGATCCTGGGACGGTACTACAGGACGTCCGCGAGATCCCGAAGCAACGCCGCCTTGCCCTTGGCCCCCACGATCGTCTTCGTCGGCTTGCCACCGGAGAAGAGGATCATAGTGGGAATCGACATGACCTGGTAGTCGCGTGCGGCCGACGGATTGGCGTCGATGTCGAGCTTGGCGACGGTCAGCTTGTCGCCGTGTTCGGCCGCGATCTCCTCGAGAACCGGAGCGACCATCTTGCACGGACCGCACCAAGTGGCCCAGAAGTCGACGAGGACGGGCTTCTCGGACTGCAGTACGTCCTCGACGAACGACGAGTCGGTGATGGTGACGGTGTTCTTGTCGGACACGGATGTCTCCTGAATCTCGGGGTGGAATGTGGAACGGGGTGGTGGATCAGGCCTCGGCGAGCGTCGGCGCCTCGACCTCGCGGTTCGCGACGAGCCACCGCTCCGCGTCGATGGACGCCGAGCATCCGGTGCCGGCGGCGGTGATCGCCTGGCGGTAGGTGTGGTCGACGAGGTCGCCCGCGGCGAAGACACCCGGCACGGAGGTCGCGGTGGACGCCACCGAGACCTTCACGTAGCCCTCGTCGTCGAGGTCGACCTGACCCTTGACGAGCGAGCTGCGCGGGTCGTGGCCGACGGCGACGAACAAGCCGGTGACCGGCAGGTCGCTGCGCTCGCCGGTGACGGTGTCCTCGAGGACGAGGTTGGTGACGCTGTTCTCGCCCTGCACCTCGGCGACCTTCGCGTTGGTGACGAAGCGGATCTTCTCGTTGGCGCGGGCGCGCTCGAGCATGATCTTCGAGGCGCGGAACTCCTCGCGGCGGTGGATGAGGGTGACGCTGCGCGCGAAGCGCGTCAGGAAGGTCGCCTCCTCCATCGCGGAGTCGCCACCGCCGACGACGGCGATGTCCTGGTCGCGGAAGAAGAAGCCGTCGCAGGTCGCGCAGGCGGAAACGCCGCGGCCGAGCAGCTGCGACTCCCCGGGCACACCGAGGTAACGCGGCTCGGCGCCCATCGCGAGGATGACGGCGTGGCTGCGGTAGGTCTCGCCATTGGCGACGACCGTCTTGACCGGGCCCGTGAGGTCCATCTCGTCGACGTCCTCGGTGCGCAGATCGGCGCCGAAACGCAGTGCCTGCTCACGCATCTGGTCCATGAGCTCCGGGCCCATGATCCCGTCCTTGAAGCCCGGGAAGTTCTCGACCCCGGTGGTGGTCATGAGCTCGCCACCGAACTGCGTTCCCTCGAAGACGAGCGGGGTGAGTTCGGCGCGGGCCGCGTAGATGGCGGCGGTGTATCCGGCCGGTCCCGAACCGACGATGATGAGGTCGTGAATCGTGGGCGAGGTCGTCATGCGGCGGAGCCTTCCGGTTGGGTGAACGGGGGCGCGAGGACTGCGGGCGATCCGGCCGGAACCGGACGGCAGCCTACAGATACTGTCAACACCAGGGTAAACGGTGTTGTTCCCCTTCCGCCGTGCGTCCCGCCACAGAGGCCCTGTACGGACCGGCCGGTCGCCCGACCGGCCCGCCCTCGATGCGAACCGGTACGGTCTCAGGCCGCGCCGGGCACGTCCCGCAGCGTCTCGCGGATCACGCAACGCGTGCCCGTATAGATGGTCGGCATGCACTTGTTGCAGTGGATACACAGACCTTCGTGTGCCGTCTTCTCCTCGAACTTGCGGACGAGATACGGATCACGCAGCAGCGCGCGGCCCATGGCGACGAACTCGAAGCCTTCGTCGAGCGCCGTCTCGATAGTGTCGAGCCGGTTGATGCCGCCGAGCAGGATCAGCGGGATCTTCAGTTCCTCGCGGAACTGCCGGGCCATGGGCAGGAAGAATGCCTCCTCGAACGGGAGCTTCGGGAAGATCTTCGGCCCGTAGACCTTCAGTCCCCAGCCGACGACCTTCGGCTGCGACGCCTGGAACTCCTTCATGGGGACGTCGCCGCGGAAGAAGTACATCCCGTTCAACAGCGAGCTCCCGCCGGTGAGCTGCATGGCATGGATGGTGCCGTCGGACTCGATGAGCTTGGCCATGGGCAGGGACTCGTCGAGCCACAGACCCTGGGGCACGCCGTCGGTCATGTTGAACTTCGCGATGACGGCCACCCCCTCCCCCACCGCCGTGCGGACGGCCTCGAGCACGCGACGCGGGAAGGCGGTACGGCCCTCGATGCTGCCGCCGTACTTGTCGGAGCGCTTGTTGAGATTCGGGCTCATGAAGGAGCTGAGCAGGTAGTTGTGCCCGAGGTGGACCTCGACGGCGTCGAATCCGGCCTCGACGGCGAAGCGCGCGGCGCGTGCGTAGTCCTCGACCACCCGATCGAGCTGCTCGAGTGTCGCGCCGCGGACGAGCCCCATGGCGGGGGCGCTGATGCGCGTGGACGGCGCGAGCGTCTTCATCTTGTTGGAGATCTGGTTGGCGACGAGTCCGGCGTGGCCGATCTGCGCGGAGGCCAGACCCCCGGCGGCGTGCACGGCGTCGGTGAGCCGGGTCAGGCCGGGGACGGAGTCGGCGTCGAGCACGAGGGTGTCGCGGTGGACGCGGCCGTCGTGGGAGACCGAGCAGTAGGCGACGGTCGTGAGGGCGGTGCCGCCGCGGGCGACCTCGGCGTGGAATTCGACGAGTTCGTCGCTGACGGCTCCTCGAGGCATGACCCCTTCGAAGGTTGCCGCCTTGACGATGCGGTTGCGGAGGGTGAGCGGCCCGAGTCGGGCCGGTTCGAACACGGTGGGTCGCGGCGAAGACATGCCCCTACTTTCGATGCCAGTGGTATCGTAATTGCGCTTCGACTATAACGCTCGTCACACTCCGCGCCAGATCGATTCCCACTCGGTCCCGACATCACGGATCCCATGCCCAGCACCGCTCCGGGGCGCCCCCGCGACCCCCGAATAGACAACGACGTCCTCACCGCCACCCGCGAGATGCTCCGCTCCCACGGCTGGGACGGGCTGAGCCTGCGGGCGGTCGCCGCCCGCGCCGGCGTCGGCCGCGCCGCACTCACGCGTCGGTGGCCGACCAAGGCCCACCTGGTGCTCGACGCACTGCTCGGTTCCGCACCCGATCTGACGCCCTACGACGGCATCGATCGCAAGGGCTGGATCGAATGGGTGGTCACCGGGAGCATCGAATTGTTCTCCCGGCCGGAGGTCCGCGCTGCGCTCCCGGGGCTTCTCGCGGCACTGCGGGACCACGACGACCTCCGCAACACGCTCTGGCGCACGTTCAGCGGCCCCAGCACCGCCCTGTTCGCCGACGGCGACGGCTCGGACGTCGAGATCGACGCCAAGGCCGTGCTCGTGATGGCAGCGGGGTCGGCGTTGTTCGCCGGCCTCATCGCCGCGGAGGACGACACACCCGCGCTGCGCGCGCGGATCCTGGAACTGTTGTCGACCGTGGCGTAGCGCCGGACCCGAGCGCCGGACCCGAGCGCCGAAAGGTCAGCCGATCGTCTTGCGGACCAATATCGCGGGATCATCTGCGTCGCAGTCGGTTCCGACCACCAGAGCGGTAAGCGCCGGTGCGTCCGGTCCGCTCAACAGGACGAGGACGGCATCGTCGCCGGCGTACCGCACCGCGCGTGAACCGATCGGTGATCGGCCTTCGAAACCGTTCGCGTCCAAGCATTCTCGGAGACGATCGGCTCCACCGAGGAGACCGGGATCGGTGTCGCCGATCATCGCCCGCAGGGTGGAGGGTTCGAACAGGGCCTCGTCTTCCGCTGCCGCGACGGGAACACCGGTCGGGTCGTCGCTACCGAAAGCCGTTTCGCGCACGACCACCACGAGCAACACCGCCACTGCAGCCGCGACCGCGGCACCGGCCACCGCCCACCGGCGACGCCGTGCGATGCGGGACGGTGTGGACCGGACATCGGACCGGTCGTCGGATCGATCCTCCGCGAGCGCGGCACCGATACGCGCGGCGATCTCGGGCGGAATCGATTCCTTCGGTGGAGCGCCGCGCAGGGCCGACAACCGCGCCTGCGTCGCGTCGAGCCGCGCCAGATACACGACGGCCCCGGGATCGCGGCGCACGCGCGGCCACAACCGGGCGGCGAGCTCCTCGTCGAGCACCCCGGCATGCAGATCGGCGAGCAACTCCGCGGAGTACGGCGGGCGCATCTCGGCGGAGTTCGACGGACGCATCTCGTCCTCGTTCATGCGCGACTCTCCTCCGCGGTTCGGCATCCCTCACCAGAGTAAGACGGAGGAGGATCACGATCGGTTCCCCTCGGAGCGAAGGTCGTCGAGAAGAACTGCGAGCCGGCTCCGCGCGCGGGCACAGCGGCTCTTGACCGTTCCCTCCGGAACACCGAGACGTTGCGCCGCCTCCCGGACGGAGAAACCTTCCACATCCACCGCGACGACGGCTGCCCGCTGGTCGGGTGGCAGTGCGAACAGGGCGGATTCGATGTCGAGTGCGATCTCGGTGTCGTGGATGGGATCGCGCGGGGTACGCAGGTCGTGCGAATCGTCCTCGAACAGTGGGACGGTCACGCGGACACGATTGCGGCGGATGCGATCGAGGCACGCGTTGACGACGATCGAATGCAACCAGCTGCGGACCGCGGCGTCCTCCCGGAAACCCGAAGCCCTCCGGTGCGCCGAGAGCAGTGCCTCCTGCAGCGCGTCGGCCGCGTCCTCGTTCGAGTAACTCGTCCGCCGCGCGACCTGCCACAGATGGTCGTGATGTCGTGCCAGCAAGGCGGAGAAGGCATGCCGATCGCCTGCGATGTGTGCTGCGAGCAGCTCGGCATCCGACACTGCTCCATCGGACGCCACCCCGTCCGACACGCTTCCGCCGTCGTCGACACCCCCGTCGGGCACGGCGATTTTTGCGATCCCCCCGAAAATTCGCACGCGCGGATGGTAGCCGATCCGGACGATTCCGCCCGGCTGTCCGCGGTCAGCGTGCGGCTTCGAATTCCACTTCGGAGAGGGAACTCTTGTTGCTTCCGCCGCTCGAGCTCAGATCGGTGATCCACACCAGCACGTGCGAAGTCTGGCCGTCCGCCTCGACCGGGATCGTGGTCTCACCGGAAGCCAGTGTGCCCGAACCGATCACCTGCGTCTGATCGAGCGACGTCGACTCGGACGGTGCGCTGCGCACCTCGACGACCGTGCCCGGCGTGTCGGTGGTGACCTTCACCGCGGACAGTTCCGACGCGTCGGCGAGCGTGAACAGAAGTCCGACACCGTTCTTCAGCGACGGGAACGGATCGAAGTAGGCATCGGTGCTCCACGAGGTGGACGGATCACCGTCGATCGCCTGCGACGCGGTGGCGGGCGAATCGGGTGTGCCCTGAGGCGAGAACACCGACACGGAGGTCGCGGAGACCGGAGCGCTCGCCGCCGGTCGCGGCGGCGCGGCCTCGACCTGCTCGTCGCCCGCCCCCTCCTCGGCGGGTGCCTCGGCAGTGGGAGTCAGACCGAACTCCTGACTCGTCAGCGGAGCATCGTTGGCATCGCCGGCGAGCAGGTTCGCGATCCACCATCCGATGAGCGCGAGCAACAGCACTGTCGTGGCACCGAGCGCGGCCAGGGCGATGAGCATCCGCTGCGAATGTTTCTTTTTCTGTTCCAGCGCTTCGGGATCCGCGAGTGCATGCGTCTCCGCGGCGGCAGCGCGCTGCCCGATCCGCAGTGCCGGGATCATCTCGGTCTTCTGATCGACGACCGACGCCTGGTCGAGGATGTGCTGCACGGTCGCGGCGGTCCGGATACCGCCGTCCTCGGACAGGGCACGCACCGCGACCGCCGAGATCTCGAACGGCACATCGGGACGCAGGACGCGCGGCTCCACCGGCACACCGTCCTTGCGGTCGGGCTCCGGCATTCCGCCGACGGTGGCACCGCTGTGGTGCGGGACGGGAACGCCGCCCGGAGCCGATGGCTCACCGAGCGGCCACCGTCCGGTGATGAGTCCGTACAGGCTCGCGCCGAGACCGCGCACGTCGGACATCGCGTCGGAATCGGAGAAGGTCGCGGGGAAGGCCAGCACGGCGTCACCCGCCACGCTGATGCGGATGCGATCCGGGTGGTCGATCGACAGCGCGCTGCCCGCACGGTGCGACGCCTCGGCGGCGGCCGCGAGCGCGCGGATCGCGCGTGCCGCACCGATCGGCGACGGCTCGGTGGTGGACATCTCCTTCAGCGACCGGCCGGGAGTCCACTCCGAGATGACGATGCCGCCCGAGCTGCCGCGCACCACGTCGAGGACGCGGGCGAGTCCGGGCGAATTGATACGACCGAGGCGCAGGGTGCGCGAGAGCACGGCCTGCGGCGAGTCGGGGCCGGTGCCGTCGGCCGCGCGCTGTTCCGCGTCGACGAAGGTCAGCGCGACCTCGCGATCGAGCTTGACGTCGAGTGCCTGCCAGAAACGCAGACCACGCGCGCCTCCGTGCGGGGCGAGCAGACGGTAGCGACCACCGGCGACCGAGGCACCGGCGATGAGATCGGGGCCGCGCATCGGACGGCGCGGCTGGGAGGCCGGGCCCGCGACACGCACCGGCGGGAGCTGCGGGGATCCGACGGGGATGACACCCGTGTCGAGGTTCGGATCGCGCGGCGGGCGCTTGCCGTCCTTGTCGGCAGACTTCTGCCGTGCGGCGGCATCGATGGTGGACTTGCCGGCAGCGTGGTCGTCGCTCACCCTCACTCCTTCGTTGTCGACTCGTCCACTTCCGGTGTGCAGACGCGGGTCGCCGCTGGGGGCCGCGAAGAACCGTGGTCGACGGCTCCCGGACCGTACCTGCTGCTGATCAGGGTACGGGAGTTGTCCGTGCGCATTGCTGCGACCGGGCACGTCCCTGATGGCGGGCATGACCTCTGTGATGGCGTCATAAGGTCCGACGCCGTACTCGCCGTAGTCGATACGCGGCAGGATGACGGTCTTCTCGGCATCCGATTCGGCGTAGCGCGGACGCGGGACGGGGGCGGGAGCCGGTGCCTCGTCGGAGGTGGTTCCGGTCTCGGGTTCGGAGGGGGCCTCCTCGACCGGGGCGGTGCCGCGCAGTGCCGCGACCTTCCGTCGCACGGCCGCTTCGATCGCGAGGATCTCGGGCACCTTGAGCAGGTACATCCCGACCAGCGCGACGAGCACCATGAGCACACCGTTGAGCCCGACCCGCACGAGCGAGCCGATGCCCCCGAAGCGGTCGGCAAGGACGTCGAGTTGCAGGAGACGGTCGGTGACGAGCACGACAATCGCCGCGGCGAGCGACGCGAGCACGACGTGCCAGACGGTGCGTCCGACGTTTGCCATCTGCAGGTCGCCGAGTGTGCGGTGCAGCAGATAGCCGCCGATGAACGCTCCGACGGTGAACGCGACGCCCGTGGCCGCGCCGAGGAGCAGCACCACCTGCTCGCCGTTCGCCGCGACGACGGGCGCCAGCGCGGACAGGCCGATCTTGACGGCGGTGATGCCGAGGATGATCCAGGTGGGGGTCCAGGCCTGTTCCCTGGCATAGAACACGCGCAGGTGGATGAGCACCAGCGCGTACGGGATGAGCGTGAACGCCGACCAGCTCACCGCCTGGCCGAGGCGTTCGGCGTTGCTGCCGCCGAAGTTGCCGTAGCCGTACAGCGCGGCGCCGACCTGCGAACCCGCGATCGTCAGGAAGGTGACGATCGGGATGAGCGAGATCATGGTGAGGCGGGTCGCGACGGACAGGTCGTCGACGACGGCCGGGGTGTCGTCCGCGGCGGCGTTGCGACTCAGGCGCGGCATGATCGCGGTGAGCACGGTGACCCCGAGGACGCCGTAGGGCAGCTGCAGCAGCAGCCACGCGTTGTTGTAGATCGCGGGACCTGCCTCGTCGGCGCCTGACGACACACGCGTGGCGAAGACCATCCCGGCCTGGCTGATCAGCACGTACAGCACGATCGCGGCGGCCATGCCACCGAACTGCCGGAGCCGGTCGTCGAGACCCCACAACGGCCTGAGATTGATGCCTTCGCGGCGCAGCGCGGGTACCAGGCACATCGCCTGCGTGATGACGCCGAGCAGCACGCCGATGCCGAGGACGAGCAGTTTCGGATCGCTCATCCGCACCGGATCGAGCGTGATCTCGCCCGGCATCAGGTAGTAGATCACCAGCACGGTGAGCACCACGAGGTTGTTGCACACCGGGGCCCAGGCGCCCGGCTTGAACACCTGCCGGGTGTTGAGGATGCCCGTGAACAGGCCCGACAACCCGTAGAACATGATCGCGGGCAGGAGCAGGTACGACAGCGCTGTGGTCAGCGACGTCGAGACCTTGCCGGACTCGTCGAGGAAGACGTGGGTGGTCAGGACCGGGGCTGCGGCCACCGCGAGAACGGTCGCCGTGCCGAGCAGCACCAGCGCCGCGGTGAACAGTCGCCGGACGAAGGCCTCACCGCCGTCGGGGTCCTCCCGCTCGGCCCGCACCAGCACCGGCACGACGATCGAGGTCAGGACGGCGCCGAGCACCAGCTCGGAGATCATGTTGGGGATCTGGTGCGCCACGGTGAAGGACGACGCGACGCTCGCACCGAGCAGGGTCAGGATGAGCAGCTGCTTGAGGAAGCCGGTGATGCGGCTGACCAGGGTCGCCACGGCGATGGAGCCGGTCGCCGCGAGCAGGCTCTGCGGCCTGCGGCGACCCGCACCGGCACCCGTGACGTCCGGTGAGGCGGTGGGAGAGTCCGACGGTCCCGGGTTCGGGTGTGTCTCCACGTCGTCCCGTGTGGAGTTCCCGGTCATTTCTCATACCCTTCGTCGGCTGGATCCGGCTCTCCCCGGAACCGGTGCAGAAGTCGCCTGCCCGCCAGGAACAGCAGGAGGGCTCCCGCACATCCCGTGACGACGGCGAGGATCTGGCCGTACGCATTGGAACGTACCGTCACCGTCGTCGAGCTGCCGAGAGGCAGGCCGGAGTCGGTGGTGAGTGCGAACTCCAACCGGAGGTTCCGCGAGTCGCTGATCTGAGCCGGCACCGTGAGGGTGCGGCTGCCGCGCGGCGGGAGCTGGGTCGGCCCGATATCGGTGATGTCCACCGTGTCGGGCGCGTCCACCTGCAGCCGCACGGTGATGCCCACGGGCAGGTCGTTGCGCGCGGTGAGCAGCAGCGGACTCTGTTCGGACGTCAGGGTGTACACACCGCCGGTCGAGATGACCGTCACGGCGTCGTAGATGTCGTCGACGGCCTCCCGCACCTCGGAGGCGCGGTGCTCGCCGGTCGCGTAGGCACCGTCGGCGTCGGCACCGCGACGACCGGCCAGGCTCATCGCGCGCAGCAGGTCCTCGCGCAGCGGGGCGGTGAACTGCTGCGGGGTGAGCTGGGCCTGCGGGTCCTCGACCAGCGCCGTCTGGATCGCGTCGAGGCGGCCGATCTGTTCCTCGGCCTCGGACACGACCGCCGCGGAGGCGCCGTCGGTGATCGCCTGCTCGGGATAGACCAGCATCGAGGCCGTCGGGTCGTTCGCGGTGTTCGCGGCCGCGTCGACGAGCGCGGCGAGCGGTCGCGGCGTGGTCAGGCCCGAGCGGACGAGCGTGGAGAGCATCGACAGCACGGAGGCGGCGTCGTCGGGCGATGCCGACCAGTTCTGCGGCGGCGCGAACAGCACCGATCGGCCTGCGGCCGGCAGTGCCGCCCCGGTGACCTCGCTGACCGTCGGCACCATGGCCGGCCAGGCCAGCGCGCCGAGGGCGTCCTGCAGGCGGGCCGTCGAGGAATCGCGGGAGAGGTCGTAGCGCGCCGAGGAGGGGACGAAGGACGGCGTCTGCGGGTCGGTGCCCATCCCGGCCAGTGCCGCGGACGCGGACGAGTCGAACAGGGCGGCGGTGAGGCCGGAGACACCGGAGATCCGGAAGCCGTTGCCGCCCGGTGCGGTGGACGGCGTCGACGACGTGCCCGCGAGCAGGGCGCGTCCGCCCTCGAGGGCGTTGTCGGACACCAGAGCGGTCACCGGGCCGTCGGCGGCGAGCATCGATCCGGTCTTCTCGGTGAGTACGCCGGAGTCGGGCCACATCACGCCCGGAGTGGAGGTGACGCCGAGGATGGAGTCGACGATGGCCGCCGGTGATTCGAGCGCGGAGTCGGTCAGGGACGAGTCGGCGAGGTCGCCGAGCGCGGTCAGGTCGACCTGTGCGAACGGAACGGCCATCGTGCAGGTCGTCGCCGCGAGGGCACGCAACCGCTCGAGCCAGGCGACCGCGGCATCCGTGCCCGAGCCCGGACGCGCATCGCCGGTCGGTTCGTTCGGATCCTCGACGACGAGATAATCGCGTGTCATGTTCGCGACGGTCACGAGCAGGTCCGGGTCCACGGCCAGGCACAGTCCCTCGAGGACGCGGGGTTCGGTGCGGGCGGTGTCCTCGACGGCGCGCAGCAGACCGTCGAGCCTCCCGCCCTCGGTGAGCGAGGCCGCGAGGTCGTCGTCGACCAGGCGTACCGGCTCGGTGCCGGAACCGGCCACGCCGGCGGCGAGCCTCGGCCGATCGGCCAGTGGCCACAGCATCGTGACCGCGGCGGGGCGGGACACGTCGGGCGGTACGGCGGGGAACGCCTTCTCCTCGCGGTCGAGCCGGCCGTCGTCGGACGAGCGGGTCGTGCCCCGCGACCCGCCGTTCCCGGTTTCGGTCTCCTCGGTGACCTCGTCGCTCGCGGGAACCGCGAGCACGGGCAGCAGGAAGCGTGCGTCGTCGAGCCGGGCCGCCCCGCCGTATTCGGGGACCCCGTTGACGTTCACCAGCAGCGGGTAGACGCCGGGAGTGTCGATGTCGAGCGACGGCACGAGATCGGAGCGCAGCGGCAGTTCGAGTTCGAAGTCGGCACGTTCGCCCTGCCCCAGCCGGTCGGCGACCTCCTCGAACTCACCGACCGTGTCGAATCCGGCCTGGTCGAGGGACAGCGAGGTGCGCAGCGCTGCGGAGTCGGAGACCACCGGTGCGCGCTGCAGCCGCACCCAGACGTCCTCGACGTCCCGGTCGCCGATGTTCGCCACCGTGCCGCGGACCGTGACGACGGACTCGCTCGTGAGAGTCACCGTCTGCGGCGTCACCTCGTCGATACTCAACTCGAGGAAGCGCGGCTCGTGGGGGTCGGTCTGGGCTGCGGCCGGATTCGCCGAGGCCGTCGGGAGAAGAGTCGTCGGCAGAAGAGGCGTCACGCCTGCCGTTGTGAGGACGAGTACGAGCACGGCGAGCACCGCGGCGCCCGCCCGGGACACCACCACCGTCATCCGCGTGGGGCCCCCGGTTCGTCGGCATCGGGGAGTCGCGTGTGGTCCATCTCGGCGATGAGCTGATCGGCGATGTCGGCGAGCTTGCGTTCGTCGGCGTACGCCAGGCGGGTCCGCAGTTCGCGCAGCGGCACCCACGCCACCTCGGTGACCTCGACGTCCGCGTCGGAGAGTTCTCCGCCGAGATAACGCAGCAGATAGTGGTGCACGGTCTTGTGGACCCGGCGGCCCTCGGTGACGAACCAGTAATCGATGCTGCCCAGCTCGGCGAGCACCGAACTGCGCACGCCGGTCTCCTCGCGGACCTCGCGCATCGCGGTTTCCTCGGCGGTCTCACCCTGCTCGATGTGGCCCTTCGGCAACGACCACAGCAGGCGTCCCCGCCGGTCGGTGCGGCCGATCAGGGCTGCGCAGAGTTTCTCGGGCGGACCACCGAGTCCGTCGACCACCAGACCTCCCGCGGAAGTCTCGCGGACGGTCCGCATGCGAGGTCCGGGCGAAGCGGACGATCCGGGCGAAGCACCGTGTGCGGTCTTCTTTGCGCCCGCGCCACGCCGCCGCGAGCTGCGGCGGTTACGGTTGGCACGTTCGGCGGGCGACACCTCATAGATAGTAGATGGACCGACGTCGGTCCCGGCTCAACCACACGAACGCGCTGCTCGGTAAGGTGCAAAGACGTGAACTCCCCCACCGCAGACACCGACCGTCGTACCCGGCTGCTCGCCGGAGCCGAGGCCACTCTGCGCGATCTGTCCGACATCCTCGCCCCGCTGGGGGCGCGATTCGCCGAAGCCGGACACGAGCTGTATCTCGTGGGGGGCAGCGTGCGCGACGCGGTGCTCGGTCGCCTCGGCACCGACCTCGACTTCACCACCGATGCGCGTCCGGAGGTCGTGCAGGAGCTGCTGCGCGGATTCGTCGACCACCAGTGGGACACGGGTATCGACTTCGGGACCATCAGTGCGGTGAAGGGACTCGAGCAACTCGAGATCACCACCTTCCGCAGCGACGCCTACGACCGTGTCACGCGTCACCCCATCGTGAAGTACGGCACGAGTCTCGAGGACGATCTCGTGCGCCGCGACTTCACCGTCAACGCGATGGCCGTGCGGATCGGACCGGACGGTGCGGGTGAGTTCGTCGACCCGCTCGGCGGCATGGACTCCCTGCTCGCCGGCGTGCTCGACACCCCGGCGAAGCCCGAGGACTCCTTCCACGACGATCCGCTGCGCATGCTGCGCGCGGCGCGGTTCGTCTCCCAGCTCGGCTTCGCCCTCACCGAGCGCGTGCACACCGCGATCGTCTCGATGGCCGACGAGATCCTGCGGATCAGCGCCGAGCGGGTGCAGGCCGAGCTCGACAAGCTGATCCTCGGCGACTATCCGATCGAGGGCATCGACACGATGGTCGAGACCGGTCTGGCGCAGCGGGTGATCCCCGAGATCCCCGCGATGAAGCTCGAGATCGACGAGCACCACCAGCACAAGGACGTGTACTGGCACTCGCTGACCGTCCTGAAGCAGGCCATCGACCTCGAGGACGGCGATCCCGATCTCGTCCTGCGGTGGGCCGCGCTGCTGCACGACATCGGCAAGCCCGACACCAAACGCAACGAGCCGCAGGGCGGCGTCAGCTTCCACCACCACGAGGTGGTCGGAGCGAAGCTCGTGCGCAAGCGCATGCGCGCCCTCAAGTACTCGAAGCAGATGATCGAGGACGTCAGCCGTCTGGTCTTCCTGCACCTGCGCTTCCACGGCTACGGCAGAGGACAGTGGACGGATTCGGCCGTGCGCCGTTACGTGCACGACGCCGGGCCGCTGCTGCCGAAGCTCCACAAGCTGGTGCGCGCCGATTGCACGACCCGCAACAAGCGTCGGGCCGCCGCGCTGCAGGCCACCTACGACGGTCTCGAGGAACGGATCGAGCGCATCGCCGCCGAGGAGGATCTCGCCAAGGTCCGGCCCGACCTCGACGGCAACGCGATCATGGAACTGCTGGGTATCTCCGCAGGTCCGACGGTCGGCAAGGCGTGGAACTTCCTCAAGGAACTGCGGCTCGACCGCGGCCCGCTCGAGCGCGACGAGGCCGAGGCCGCGCTGCTCGAGTGGTGGGCACAGCAGCAGGAGGCCTGACTCCGAACGTCTGATCTCACATCGTCGTGACGGCGGCGTGAGCCAGATGTCACCGCGTGCTCACCGCGGGTGACGCCACCGCAACACCGCTTCTCCAGCATGGACACCGGCGTAGTCGAGACGGTGTCGAGGAGTTGCGGGATGCAGGACGAGATCACCACGGTGAAATCCACCTGCTCCTACTGCGGTGTGGGATGCGGGATGCTCCTCGACGTCGCCGTCGACCCGGAGACGGGTGACCGACGCGTGGTGAGGGCATACGGAGACAAGGATCACCCGACCAACAGGGGTCGGTTGTGCACGAAGGGCGCGACCAGCGCGGAGATGCTCGCGGCCGGGGGCCGGCTCGATACGGCGTGGATGCGTTCCGAGCGGGCGGCCGAGGTCGCCCCGCTCCCCTTCGACGATGCGATCGCCGAGACCGCGCGGCGCCTGAACGATATCGTCTCGGCCCACGGCTCCGACGCGGTGGCTCTCTACGTCTCGGGACAGATGTCGCTCGAGGCCCAGTATCTCGCGACGAAGCTCGCGAAGGGATACCTGCGCACCTCGCACATGGAATCGAACTCGAGACTGTGCATGGCCGGCGCCGCGACCGGGTACAAGCAGTCGCTCGGATCCGACGGCCCGCCCGGCTCGTACGAGGACTTCGACCGCGCCGACGTCTTCTTCGTGTCGGGTTCCAATATGGCCGACTGCCATCCCATTCTGTTCCTGCGCATGATGGATCGGGTCAAGGCGGGAGCGCGACTGATCGTCGTCGATCCGCGGCGCAGCGCGACCGCCGACAAGGCCGACCTGTTTCTGCAGATCGCGCCGGGCACCGACCTGGCGCTTCTCAACGGTCTGCTGCACCTGATCGTCGAGAACGGACACGTCGACCGCGACTTCGTCGAGAAGCACACCGACGGCTGGGACGCGATGGAGTCCTTCCTCGCCGACTACCCACCGCACGTCGTCGCCGAAGTCACCGGTCTGGCCGAGGCCGACATCCGCACCGCGGCGCAGTGGATCGGCGAGGCCGGGGAGTGGATGAGTTGCTGGACGATGGGTTTGAACCAGAGCACCCACGGCACGTGGAACACCAACGCGATCTGCAATCTGCACCTCGCGACCGGGGCGATCTCCCGCACCGGCAGCGGGCCGTTCTCCCTCACCGGTCAGCCCAACGCGATGGGCGGCCGCGAGATGGGATACATGGGACCGGGTCTGCCCGGTCAGCGCAGTGTCCTCTCCGACGACGACCGCGCGTTCGTCGAAGATCGCTGGTCGCTGCCGCGCGGCACGCTGCGCACCGAGGGCGGCGCCGGCACCGTCGACATGTTCGAGCGCATGGCCGCCGGAGAGATCAAGGCGTGCTGGATCATCTGCACCAATCCCGTAGCGTCGATCGCGAATCGGAGCACCGTTCTCGAGGCACTCGGGAAGGCCGAGCTGGTGATCGTGCAGGACGTCTATCGCGAGACCGAAACTGCTTCGTACGCAGACGTTCTCCTACCCGCAGCTCTGTGGGCCGAATCCGAGTATGTCACCGTCGGATCCGACCGCACCGTCAATCTTCTACAGCAGGCCGTCGAACCCGTCGGTGAGTCGCTGCCCGACTGGGAGATCATCGCACGGGTCGCTCAGGAGATGGGTTTCGGCGACGCCTTCGACTATTCGAGTGCCGAGGAAATCTTCGAGGAGATCACCGGATTCGCGAATCCGCAGACCGGCTACGACCTGCGCGGCATGACCTACGACCGACTGCGGGAAGGGCCCGTGCAATGGCCGTGCCCGCCGGAGTCGGCCGCGACACGGCACCCCGTCCGCTATCTCAACGACGGGACGAGCCGGACCCCGGTGGTGCGCGAGGACGGTTCCCGTCCGCGACTGGCGTTCGCGACCCCCGACGGCCGCGCTCGTTTCTTCCCTCGCCCGCACATGCCCGCCGCGGAAATGCCGGACGACGACCACCCCTTCGTCCTGAACACCGGACGCGTCCCGCACCAGTGGCACACCCTCACCAAGACCGGGAAGGTCGAGAAACTCACCAAACTGAATCCCGGACCGTTCGTCGAGATCAATCCCGATGATGCACAGCGACTGTCGATCGTCGACGGCGACCGGGTCGAGATCGCATCGCGGCGCGGCCGGGCCGTGCTGCCGGCCGTCGTCACCGACCGGGTGCTGCCCGGGAACTGTTTCGCGCCCTTCCACTGGAACGACCTCTTCGGCGACGATCTCGCCATCAACGCCGTGACGAACGACGCCGTCGACCCGGCATCCCTGCAGCCCGAATTCAAGGTCTGCGCCGTGTCGGTGGAGAAGGTCGCGGGTGCGGTCGAACCGGTGCTCGAGAGCGGTTCGGTGCTCGACCGTCTCGAGTCTGCGCTGGGACTCGGGACGATTCCCGCACCCACCTTCGACGACGCCGAACGAGGTTATCTCGCAGGTCTTCTCGCCGGACTCAGGACGGCGGAGATCACTGCCGCGCCGACCCTTCCGCCGACCGCGCCGTTCCCGGCCGACAAGCGGGTATGGGTCGACGGACTGCTCGCCGGGATGTACGCGCACTCGGCCCCGGTTCCCGACGCGACGCCCACCGAGGCGGTGCCGGACGGGCCGGTCGTCGTGGTGGCCTGGGCGTCGCAGACGGGCAACGCCGAATCCTTCGCGGCGAGTTGCGCACAACGGCTCCGCGATGCCGGTCGGGTCGTGCGGCTGAGGGGGCTGAACGAACTCGACGTCGCCGCGCTGGCCGACATCGACGACCTCGTGGTCGTCACGAGCACCTTCGGCGACGGCGACCCACCCGACAACGGCGGGTCGTTCTGGCGGTCGCTCGCGGCGGACACCGCGCCCGAACTGAGCGGAACGCGTTATGCAGTAATGGCTTTCGGCGATTCGAGCTACGACGATTTCTGCGGCTTCGGGCGCCGTGTCGATGACCGTCTGAGCACTCTCGGCGCGACCCGCCTGGCCGAGCGCGTCGACTGCGAACCCGGAGAGGACGAGCGCGCGCAGAACTGGCTCGACGCCCTCGTACCGCTGCTGGGAGGCTCGACGACCCCGGTCGCATCGGCTGCTCCCGCAGCCCCTGCCTATACCCGCAACTCGCCGCTCGTCACCCGGATCACCCGCAACATTGCACTGAGCGGTGCGGGTTCGGCGAAGGACGTGCGTCAGTTCGGATTCGAGATCTTCGATCCAGCATTCGAATACGAGGCCGGCGACGCACTCGGGGTGATGCCGACGAACGGCCCGGAGGCCGTCGACGAATGGCTGCAGGTCACCGCCCTCGACCCGGAGACCGCCGTCGAACTCGGCGACCGTCCTACCGTGCCGCTGCGCGAGGCCGCGACCCGTCACCTCGACATCACCCGGGTGACACCGGAACTGCTCCGGTTCGTGCAGAAGCAGAGCGGCAGTGCCGAACTCGCGAAACTCCTGCGACCGGGCAACAAGATCGAGCTGCAGCAGTGGCTGTACGGGAGGCAGGCGATGGACGTCATCGCCGAGTACCCGTTCAAGGCGCCCTGGGACGAATGGAAGGACCTCCTCGGCCGTCTGCGTCCGCGCCTGTACTCGATCTCGTCGAGCCCGAAGACGAACCCGCGCGAGGTGCAACTGACGGTGTCGGTGGTGCGCTACGAATTCGAGGGTCGATCCCGGGCGGGCGTGTGCTCGTCGTTCCTCGCGGATCACAGCAAGGGTGTGGACATCCCGATCTTCGTGCAGCGCAACGAGCACTTCCGGCCACCGGCACCCGAGACCGACATGATCATGGTCGGTCCCGGTACGGGCATCGCACCGTTCCGCGGTTTCCTCCACGACCGTCGCGAGGCCGGGCACACGGGCCGCAACTGGTTGTTCTTCGGCGACCAGCGATCCGAGACCGACTATCTCTACCGCGACGAGATCGAGTCGATGCACGCCGACGGTTTCCTCACCGAGCTGGGACTGTCCTTCTCCCGCGACCAGCGGCAGAAGATCTACGTGCAGGACCGGATGCGCGAGCATGGTGCGCAGGTGTGGAAGTGGCTGCAGAACGGTGCCCACTTCTATGTGTGCGGCGACGCCGGACGTATGGCGAAGGACGTCGACGCGGCCCTGCGCGAGGTGGTGCAGGCACACGGACGGCTCGACCGCGACGCCGCCGCGGCGTACGTCGAGCAGATGGCCGCCGACAAGCGGTACGTCCGCGATGTCTACTGATCTGCTTGTCGGTCCGCAGATGCGGATATAACGTAGCGTTCATGACGCATCTGCGGAGACACGCGTGACCTCCCTCCGGATCCGCGACGCCGCGTCGTTGCTGGGGGTCAGCGACGACACGGTCCGTCGCTGGATCGACCAGGGGCTGCTGCGCGCCGGCAAGGATTCCGCCGGACGCAAGACAGTCGACGGTCGCGAGCTGGCGGAGTTCGCCCGCACTCAGGCCGATGCCGGTCCCGATCCGCTCGGGGTGGGCAGCTCCGCTCGCAATCGCTTCGTCGGGCTGGTTACGCGCGTCGTCTCCGACACCGTCATGTCGCAGGTGGAGATGCAGTGCGGTCCGCACCGCATCGTCTCGCTCATGAGCACCGAGGCCGTGAACGAACTCGGTCTCGAGCCGGGCAGCATCGGGGTGGCCGTCGTCAAGGCGACCACTGTCATCGTCGAGACACCCGGAGGGGACGGATGAGGCGCCGGGCGCTCGCCGCGTTCGCTGCCGGTCTCATCGCTGCGGCACTGACGTCGTGCGGCACCGGCGGTGGCTCGGATGTCCTCACCGTTTATGCGGCGGCCTCGCTCCGGGCGCCGTTCACCGAGATCGCCGAACGATTCGAGGAGGCGAACCCCGGAGTGTCGGTGGAATTCTCGTTCGCCGGCTCGTCCGATCTCGAGACCCAACTCGAGCAGGGGGCACCCGCCGACGTCTTCGCCTCCGCCGACACCCGGACGATGGACGCCGCCGTCGCGGCCGGGCTCGTTGCCGGTGAGCCGATCCCGTTCGCGACCAACATGCTCACGATCGTCACCGAACCGGGGAACCCGAAGAACGTCACCTCGTTCGACGATCTCACCGGCGACGGTCTCTCGGTGGTCGTGTGTGCGCCCCAGGTGCCGTGCGGGGCGGCGACCGAGCGACTCGAGGAGACCGGCGGTGTCGAGCTCGCGCCGGTGTCCGAGGAATCGTCGGTGACCGACGTGCTCGGCAAGGTCACTTCCGGTCAGGCCGACGCCGGTCTGGTCTACGTCACGGACGCGAGGGGGGCCGGCGAGAAGGTCACCGTTGTCCCCGTCCCGGAAGCTGCGGAGATCGTCAACATCTATCCCGTTGCACCACTTTCGAATTCCCGAAATCCCGGTCGCGCCGACGCCTTCGTGCGCTTCGTCACCGGCACGGGCGGTCGTGCCGTCCTGGCCGACGCAGGATTCGGTGCACCGTGACCGCGACGGGACTACCCCGGTGGTTGTTCGTTCCCGCGGCACTCGGGTTGCTGTTCGTCGTCGTGCCCCTGGTGTCGATGCTGCTCACCGTCGACTGGACGACCTTCCCCTCGCTGGTGACATCCCCGGCGTCCCTCGACGCGCTCGTCCTGAGCCTGCGCACCTCCGCGGCGGCCACGATCCTGTGCATCCTGCTCGGCGTGCCTCTCGCAATGGTTCTGGCGCGCAGTAGCTTCCGGTGGATGTCGGTGATCCGCGGGTTCGTCCTGCTGCCGCTCGTGCTGCCCCCGGTCGTGGGCGGTATCGCCCTGCTCTACACCTTCGGTCGTCGCGGACTGATCGGTGAGCACCTCGATGCGCTCGGGATCCACATCGCCTTCACCACCACCGCGGTCGTGCTCGCGCAGACCTTCGTCGCACTGCCCTTCCTCGTCACGAGTCTCGAAGGTGCGCTGCGCAGTGCGGGTTCACGCTACGAGGACGTCGCGGCGACACTCGGTGCGCGTCCCACGACGGTCTTCCGGCGCATCACCCTGCCCCTCGTGCTGCCCGGCCTGGTCTCCGGTTCGGTACTCGCATTCGCCCGCGCACTGGGCGAATTCGGCGCGACCCTCACCTTCGCCGGCAGCCTCCAGGGTGTGACGCGCACGCTGCCGCTCGAGATCTATCTGCAGCGGGAAACCGATCCCGATGCCGCCGTCGCGCTGTCGCTCGTGTTGATCCTGGTGGCCGTCGTGATCGTCGTGGCCGTGTACTCGCGGCGGAAGGACCGCCCGCTGTGAGCCTGACGGTGCGGGCCCGGGTCGCCGCACGCGATGTCGACGTCGACCTCGAGGTCGCGCAGGGTGAGATCGTCGCGGTGCTCGGCCCCAACGGAGCCGGCAAGTCGACGCTGCTGGGAGTGGTCTCCGGTCTGCTGCGTCCCGATGCGGGTCGCGTGGAACTCGACGGTCGCGTCCTCACCGATACCGCGACCGGCGTCGCCGTCGCTCCGCACGACCGGTCGGTGGTGCTGCTCGCCCAGCAGGCGCTGCTCTTCCCGCACCTGACGGTCGCGGACAACGTCGAGTTCGCACCGCGCAGTGCGGGTGCGGGTCGGCGTGAGGCCCGTGTGCGCGCCGAGAGGTGGCTGCAGGAGGTCGATGCCGCAGCACTCGCCGATCGTCGTCCGCACGAGTTATCGGGTGGGCAGGCGCAACGGGTCGCACTCGCACGTGCCCTCGCGGCCGAACCGCACCTGCTTTTGCTCGACGAGCCGATGGCCGCGCTCGACGTCACCGCGACACCGGTGTTGCGGTCGTTGCTGCGACGCGTCCTGCGCGACAGTGGACGCACGGGCCTGCTCGTCACCCACGACCCGCTCGACGTGCTCGCCCTCGCCGATCGGGTGATCGTGATCGAGGCCGGGCGGATCGTCGAGGACGGGCCGGTACGCCGGGTGCTGACCCGGCCGCGCAGCGCCTTCGCCGCCCGCATCGCGGGGAGCAATCTCGTCACCGGCATCGTGCGAGCCGAGGCGCTGGAATCCGCGGACGGTCTCGTCCACGGCCGCGTCCACGACGACTGCGTCCCGGGTACGGCCGCCGTCGCCGTCTTCGCGCCGTCGGCGGTCGCCGTCTACACCGAAGCCCCGCACGGGAGCCCGCGCAACGCCCTGAGGGTGAGGATCGCGGAACTCGAGGCGCAGGGTTCGTCGGTGCTCGTGCGATCGGATACGGGTATCGCCGCGGAGATCACGACGGCGGCACTCGCCGACCTCGACGTCCATCCGGGCGACTCCGTATGGTTCGTCGTCAAGGCCACGGAGGTGGGGATCCATCCGGCCGCGCTGAGCGCGTGATCGCTACTGCCGCGTGCGGCGCACGACGAACACGGCGACGAGCCCGATCAGGTAGACGACCCCACCTGCGACGGCCAGCTCGGGTGTGCGCCCGTCGGGGTCGATGACGAAGGCCGCCACGACGATCGCGCCGAGGAAGGCGATGTTGAAGACGGTGTCCTGCAGCGCGAAGACCTGACCTCGGCGCGCGTCGTCGATATCGATCTGCATCGCGGCGTCGCCGGTGAGTTTGATGGTCTGACCGGCGAGGCCGAGCAGAAAGGCCGCGACGAGCAACGGTCCGGCCGACACGGTGGTGACGAACGCGAACTGCACGATCGCGGCGGCGATCAACCCGACTGTGACGGTGCGCGGCCGGCCCAGCCGCGGGATCAGGATCGGTGCGAGCACCGCTGCGAGGAGCATGCCGGTGGCGGTGCAGGCGACCGCGACACCGAATCCGGAGAATCCCACGAGCAGGTCGGAGCCATTCTCCTCGGCACGCAGGACGAGCACCATGATGAGCGTGTCGACGCCGAACACGATGCGGTGCGCGCCGATTCCGAGCATCGCGATCGTCACGCCAGGAGCTTCGAGGACGGCTCCTGCACCGGTCCGCAGACCCGACAGGACGGTGCAGATCACGGTCCGGGGACGTATTCCCTCGGGGCCGAGGGCATTCGCGGCGAATCCCGCTGCGGCGACCGCACCGACGAGCGAACCGCTCACTCCGAGGAGGACGGCCGTCCCGGAGCCAGTGTCGCCCGCGCCCACGAATCCTATGGTCGCGACCGCCGTGGCGGCCCCGACCGCCGAGACACCCGAACCGACCGTCGCCAGAACGGAATTGACCGGGACGAGCCACGACTGGGCGACCACGTGTGGGAGCGAGGCCGAGACGCCCGCCAGGACGAATCTGCTCACACCGATGGCGGCGAGCGCGAGCAGCATGAGTGGGGTCTGCGGTCCCCCGAGGAGCAACACGGCCGCCGCTGCCGCGATGAACACTCCGCGGAGCAGGTTGGCCCAGACGAGGACGAGGCGCCGGTCCCACCGGTCGAGCAGGGCGCCGGCGAACGGACCGATCACCGAGTACGGCAACAGCAGCACCGCGAAGCCTGCCGCGATCGTCACCGGGTCGGTGTGACGTTCGGGGTTGAACAGGATCGCCCCGCCGAGTGCGGCCTGGAACAGTCCGTCACCGAACTGGCTCGCGAACCGCACTCCGGTCAGTCGTACGAGACCCGGCGAGTTCCGCAGGGCGGTTGCGGTCGATCGCCACGCCCGCTGCCTGGACTGCTGCCCGGAGTCTCGCACAAGCACGACACTATCGGCTCCGCCACCATTCGACGGTGCGGGCGGCCGCCTCGTCGAGCGGGGTGGGCGACAGGCCGAGTACCTGTTCGGTGCGGGTCGAGTCCATGACGAACGGGGCATCGAACTGGTAGAGCATCTCGGCGAGTTCCTTCATGTCCCGGTTCACGTGGCCGCCGGCCCGCACCAGCCAGGACGGGATCGTCCCCACCGCGGGCGCGGGCAGGCCGGCCGTCCGCGTGAAGGCGGTGGCGATCTCGCGCTGTGCCACGGCCGGTCCGGTGGGTGCGTGGATCACGGTGTTCCACACGGTCGGCTCCCCCGCTGCCGCGATCATCGCCGCGGCCAGGTCGGGAACGTAGGTGAACGAATGCGGGACGTCGGCCGAGCCGAGCACCCGCACCTTCTTCCCGGCGAGCACGGTGGGCACCATGCGTGCGCCGGCCATCGCGTTCAGTACCCGCGGACCGAAGAAGTCCGACGCGACCACGCTCACCGTCGGTGCGCGATGCGCTGCCCGGGCGGCGAGGAGCTGCCGTCGGACACCGCGCTTGCCGGTGTCGGCCTCGCGGGGCGAGTCCTCGGTCATGACCCGGTCGGGTTCGCTGTACGAGTAGAGGCTCTCGGGGAAGACGACGACCGTCTTCTCCGACAGGTTCGCGGCGGCGTCGAGAACGACCCGCTCGGCGACGGGGAGTTCGCGTGCCCACACGTCGGCGCGGTAGGCCGACCCGTGGACGCACATGTACACCGCGTCGGCAACAAGTCCGTCTTCGTCGACGAGTGCTGCGGCCGCGGCCTCGGGATCCGTGACGTCGACACGCAGGCGTTCGATGCCCGCGCCTTCCGGTCCACTGCCCGATCGGGTGAGAACGCGCACGCGATGTCCTTGTGCGGCAATCTGTTCGGCGACGGTCCAGCCGACGGGTCCGGCTCCTGCGACCACCTGGAGATGCGACATGATTCCTCGCTTCGGAAAAGTGTGAGCACTGCTCTCTGATGCCGTCGACGATCCTCCGTGCAGCCGTGCTTGTCAAGAGCAGTGCTCTCATTTGTTGACGGTGCTCTCTGTTCGACGGCAGAATGGTCCGGTGACGACACCACGGGCGCGCGCACGCGCACAGACGATGGCCGACATCCTCCGGATCGGCCGCGAGCATCTCGGCACCCACGGAGCGGCGGCGCTGTCGCTGCGTGCCGTCGCCCGAGACCTGGGCGTCGTCTCCTCCGCCGTCTACCGCTACGTCTCGAGCCGCGACGAGCTGCTCACCCTGCTCGTCGTCGACGCCTACGACGAACTCGGCGACAGTGTCGACCGTGCCGTCGACGCAGTCGACCCCTCCGATCACCGCGAACGGTTTCTCGCCCTCGGCCGGGCGGTGCGCTCGTGGGCGCTGGCCGAACCGGCCCGCTACGGGTTGCTGTTCGGCAGTCCGGTGCCCGGTTACGCTGCCCCGGCCGAGCGCACCACCGCACCCGGTATCCGCGTGGTCCTGCGACTGGCCCGGATCGTGGACGAGGCCCACGCCGCGGGTGTATTGGACGACACGGCCGCTGCCCCACCTCCGGAGAGCCTGGGGGAACCGCTGGGCCGGATCCGGGACGAGTTCTCCCTCACGGCCCCGGATTCCGTACTGGCACGCGGTCTCTGGGTGTGGCCGTCGTTGTTCGGGTCCGTGAGCTTCGAGGTCTTCGGGCAGTACGGCCCCGACACTTTTCCGGACCGCGAGGTCCTGTTCGAACATCATCTCGCCCTGTTGGCACAGACCGTCGGGTTCCACCCCACGCGCCGGTGACGGCGGTGACAGAATGGCTGACGTGGCGCAGCATCAGGACGAACCCGAGGACCGCACCGCACCCTCGACACCCAGGGTGCGGGCCGGAAGCCTGCTCGTCTCCGCCACCGATCTCACCGAGCCGACCTTCCGCCGCACCGTCGTCTACATCATCGAGCACACCGATGCAGGCAGCTTCGGTGTCGTCCTGAACCGCATCAGCGACACCTCCGTCGACGCCATGCTGCCGCAATGGTCGTGGCTCGCCGCCGAACCGAAGACCCTGTTCGTAGGCGGTCCCGTCCACCGCAGTTCGGCGCTGTGCCTCGGCACGCTGCGGGTGGGGGCCGACATCACCGACGTCCCCGGCATCCGCCACGTCGACGGCCGAGTGGTGATGATCGACCTCGATGTCGATCCCGGGCACGTCGCCCACTACGTCGAGGGTGTGCGGATCTTCGCGGGATACGCGGGGTGGAGCGCAGGTCAGCTCGACGGCGAACTACGCAACGACGACTGGATGGTGGTCTCGGCACTGCCCACCGATGTGCTCGCCCCCGCGCACCTCGACGTGTGGGCGAGGGTGCTGCGCCGGCAGCCGCTGCCGATGGCGTTGCTCGCGACGCACCCCATCGAGGTCGAGCGCAACTGAGCCCCCCTCGGACGACCGGGACCGGTCAGCGGGCGTCGGCGAGAGTGTTGAGCGCGCCGGCCATCTCCTCGGCCCTCGTTGCGGTCACGGTGAATTCGTGTCCCGAGGCCGTGGTCACCACGACGGCAGGCCCGGTGCGCGTGACCAGGCCGTACCGCTTGCCGCCCTCGGCCCGCAGGCCCCAGCCGCCCCAGTCCTGGAACGGGCGGGTCTCGGTGACCTTCGCCCCGACGATCTCGTCGAGGTCGTATCCGAGCGCGTCGGTGGCCAGATTCGACACCCGGATCCCGTCCGCGTCGACCACCACGGTGTAGCGGAGCAGACCCAGCACGAGCAGAGCGACGGGCGCGATCAAACCCAGCGGCCACCAGCTCTGCGTCGCACCGCACACGACGAGCGCGGGGATCAGGACGAGCAGCGACAGTCCCGCCGTCGTGCCCACACCGGTGCCCACCTGCTCGACGATCGGCAGTTCGGCACGACCGCGCGGCAGCGCCGGATCCGGAGCGGCGGTCGCCGCCTTCCGCTCCCGACCGTCGCGCAGGAGCCGTCCCCCGAACCAGCCCACCGCGATACCCACCCACATGCCGAGCACCGCCGGCCAGCCCTCCAACGCGGCCTGCGTGGCGTCGGTCGTGTCGAGCTGCCCCGCGAGACCGGCCAGGAACAGTGCGGTGATCGTGCCGGTGACCCCGAGACCGATCGCGAGCATGTAGCGACGCATGAGCAGTTGCGCCTGCGCGATCGCGGCGATCGCGCAGCACCCTCCCCCGACGAGCACGATCAGCAGGGCGGCGGTCCACGCCGAGGTCATCGGTGACCCGAACGAATCGGGTGTCGTGCCCGACCAGTGCGTGGCGATCTCCTCGGGCAATCGTGGGATCCACGAGCGGGTGAGCACGAGTACGGCCACGGCACACAGCAACGGAACGGCCAGTCCGAGCAGCGCACCGACGGGGTCGACCTGACGCGTCGTCATGGGGGTCAGCCTAGGGTACGGGCCTCCACCGGCGCCGTCCTCGTTCCGCTCTCGTCGAACCATCCGTCGGGTCGCAGGTCGCCACCGAACCGGGGCATGTACTCGGTACACGCGAGTCGCGAGACGAGGCTGCGCCGGCTGTTCACACCGGTCTTGGTGAAGATGTTCTTCAGGTGGTCCTGCACGGTGTACGGGCTGATGAACAACCGACTCGCGATCTCGTTGCGAGACCGTCCGGCGAGCACTTCGACGAGTACCTCCGATTCGCGTGGCGTCAGACCGTAGGCGGCGGTGACCAGGGCGACGACCTCGGGCAGGCGTGCCCGCTCGAAGGTCATGACGACGCGGCCGGTCTCGTCGAAGATCGCGGCGCGCAGTACGAGCCATTCGCCGTCGAGGGTGCGGACACGCACATCCGCGGGCACGGGTCGTGTTCTACGGACCTGACGGGCGATCACATGCGCCGGTCCGGGGCGCCCCCGAGCGGGACTCTCCCAGCCGAGGCGTTCGAAGAAGATCATCGCTGCGGCAGTGACGGAATCGAATTCGTCGTCCGCCCCGATTACCACCACGGCCGGACCCGAGCATTCGCAGGCGGTGCCCTCGACGACCGTGTTCCGTGTTCGTGCGGATGCGTGCCGGATCAACGTGGTGCGGAATCCGTTCGCGATGTCGTCGAGAACGTCGTCGAGCATCGTGAGTTCGGCGTCGGAGAAACCTCGGCCCGACGCGCGGAGCAGATCACCGACACCCCAGCACCGACGGTCTCCGTCCCGGAAGACCAGCTGCACTTCGTGTCTCATGCCCAGATGCGACACGAGTTCGAGATACCGCCTGTTGCCGTATCCCGGTCCGCGGCCGGAGGGTTCTTCGATCCGCCGCACTCCGGACCGGTGCTGCATGAGCGCGTAGAGGCTGTCCGGATCGAGGTCCGGACCGTACTCGAACTCGATCGACAATCGGAGTACCTCGGCTGGGTCGTCGAGGCCGCGGGTGGTGAAGCCGGTGGGAACCCCGACGGCCGGGTCCACGGGTGCGACACAACCACCGTCGTACGGAATGAAAGCGCCGAGCACATCCATCACGAACTCGCGAAACTGCGCCCCGTCCGCAGCCGCGGATGCTGCGTCGTGGATGCCTGCCCTCAACCGCTGTGCAGAGCGCATATCCCGAAGTATCCCCCTCGAATGTGGGATTGAGAACACCTCACGCGGCGACGAGGCTCCATGGACACGGGGACATTCATACGGAAGTCGAGGTACCCGCCATGACCACCACTCACGCCACGCCGTTGTCCGCCGAGGATCTGGAGGTCGTGCATCTGATCCACTCCGCTCTACGCCGGGACACCGAACGTCTCGCCGACTTCGCGCAGAAGTGGCGGACCGCCGATCCCGGCACGCACGATGCGCTGCTCCTCGGCTGGCACGGATTCAGCACCGAACTGCACACGCACCACTCCGTCGAGGACGTCTACGTCTGGCCGTTCATGCGGCCACGCCTCGCACACGATGCGGGGGCGATGGAGGTGCTCGATGCGATGGAGGCCGAACATTCCGTGATCGACCCGGCGTTGGCGGAGATCGAGGCTGTGCTCGACGACCGGGAGACGGCGACCGAGCGGCTCGGCGGTCTGCTCGACGGTCTCGTCACGTCGCTGGGTGCTCACCTCGCGCACGAGGAACGGGACGCCTTCCCGCTGATCGAACAATCCATCACCAAGGAGGAATGGCACGACATCTCGATGCGGGCGTTCGCGCAACTGGACAAGCGCGAGGTCTCCGAAATGCTGCCCTACCTCTTCGATGGAGCACCGAAGGACCGCGTGGCCGTCGTGCTGAAGAGTCTCCCGGTACCGGTGCGGGTGCTCAACCGGTTCTGGTGGACACCGCGCTACGCACGGGAGCGCCGCTGGGCGTGAGGACTGCCGGTGGGAGGACCGTCAGGCGGTCGGCTCGCACGCCCCGCGCAGGCTGCACGCCCCGCACGAGGTACCGCAGCCGGCTGTCTCCTCCGGCTTCGTCGCCGCAGCGACCCGCGCTGCGACGGATCCGCCGGCTCCGGCGGTGATCAGGGCGGCCACCACGGTGACGACGACTGCGATGATCCCGGCGACGGTGGGCAGCGTCAGCGACGCGACACCACCGAGGGCGAGGAGCACCGCGGACCCGAGCATGCTGGGTGCGGCAACCTTGTTGGCCAGGGCGAACGCCTCGTCGTCACGCAGCGCGTCGGGGGTGCGCACACCGGCCCAGCGGTTGCGCGGGAGCTTGCCGGTCAGTGCCGCGACACCCACCGCGCCGACGACGAGAGCGAGCACGAAGAGCAGGACAGCGACGATGAGCACCCGACCAGGATACGCGGCCGGTGGTGCCACCGGTCTGCGCGGGTGCGGGCACGTTCTACCCTGGTGGGAGCACTCACACGCCCGGCCGAGTAGATAGTGATCACCGTGACCCGTCCCGAACAGACCTCCCAGCACGAACCCGGCAGCACTCCGCAGCATCGGTACACCGCCGAGCTCGCGGGGCGGATCGAGCAGCGCTGGCAGGAGCTCTGGCGCGAGCGCGGCACCTTCCACGCCCCCAATCCGGTGGGCGATCTCGCCGGCGAGGTGCCCTCCGACAAGCTGTTCGTGCAGGACATGTTCCCGTACCCCTCGGGCTCGGGCCTGCACGTGGGGCACCCGCTCGGGTACATCGCCACCGACGTGTATGCGCGCTTCAACCGCATGCAGGGCCGCAACGTGCTGCACACCCTCGGCTACGACGCCTTCGGTCTGCCGGCCGAGCAGTACGCCGTGCAGACGGGCACGCACCCGCGCACGACCACCGAGGCCAACATCGGGAACATGAAGCGGCAGCTCTCCCGGCTCGGTCTCGGGCACGACGAGCGTCGCTCGGTCGCGACGACCGACGTCGACTTCTACCGCTGGACGCAGTGGATCTTCCTGACGATCTACAACGCCTGGTACGACCGCGAGGCCGGCCGGGCGCGTCGCATCTCCGAACTCGAGGCCGAATTCGCCGACGGCACGCGTCGTCTCGAGGACGGACGCGACTGGGCGTCGCTGTCGGAGGGTGAGCGCGCCGACGTCATCGACTCGTACCGCTTGGTCTACCGGTCGGATTCGCTCGTCAACTGGTGCCCGGGTCTGGGCACGGTGCTCGCCAACGAGGAGGTCACGGCCGACGGCCGCTCCGAGCGCGGCAACTTCCCGGTCTTCCGGAAGAACCTGCGCCAGTGGATGATGCGGATCACCGCCTACTCCGACCGCCTGATCGACGATCTCGAGCATCTGGACTGGACCGACAAGGTCAAGTCCATGCAGCGCAACTGGATCGGGCGCTCGCACGGCGCCCAGGTGAAGTTCGCCGTCGCCGACCACGATTCGGCGATCGAGGTGTTCACCACCCGGCCCGACACCCTGTTCGGTGCCAGCTACGTGACCCTCGCTCCCGAGCACGAACTCGTCGACCGGATCGTCGCCGCGTCCTGGCCCGAGGGCGTCGACCAGCGCTGGACCGGTGGCGCCGCCGATCCGGCTGCCGCGGTCGCGGCCTACCGCGCGTCGATCGCCGCGAAGTCCGATCTCGAGCGGCAGGAGTCGAAGGAGAAGACCGGTGTCTTCCTCGGCGCCTACGCCGTGAACCCGGTCAACGGCGAGCGACTGCCGATCTTCATCGCCGACTACGTCCTCACCGGCTACGGTACCGGCGCGATCATGGCCGTTCCCGGCCACGACCAGCGCGACTGGGAGTTCGCGACCGCCTTCGGTCTGCCCATCCGCGAGGTCATCTCCGGCGGCGACGTCACCGCCGAGGCGTACACCGGCGACGGTGTGCTGGTGAACTCCGGCCTGCTCGACGGTCTCGACGTCGCCGAGGCGAAGAAGACGATCGTCGCGAAGCTCGAGGCGGACGGCGCCGGACGCGGCACCATCCAGTACAAGCTGCGCGACTGGCTGTTCGCGCGGCAGCGGTACTGGGGCGAGCCCTTCCCGATCGTCTACGACGAGCAGGGACGCGCCCATGCTCTGCCCGAATCCGCTCTGCCCGTGGAACTTCCCGAGGTGGAGGATTACGCGCCGGTCTCCTTCGATCCGGACGACGCCGATTCCGAACCGTCCCCGCCGCTCGCGAAGGCGGTGGATTGGATGAACGTCGAGCTCGATCTCGGCGACGGCCTGAAGCGCTACACGCGCGACACCAACGTGATGCCGCAGTGGGCCGGCAGCTCGTGGTACCAGCTGCGCTACATCGACCCCACCAACTCGGAAGCCTTCTGTGACAAGGAGAACGAGGCGTACTGGACCGGCCCGCGGCCGGAACTGCACGGCCCGAACGACCCGGGTGGCGTCGATCTCTACGTCGGCGGTGTCGAGCACGCGGTGCTGCACCTGCTGTACGCGCGGTTCTGGCACAAGGTGCTCTTCGACCTCGGGTACGTCACCTCCTCGGAGCCGTACCGTCGCCTGTTCAACCAGGGTTACATCCAGGCCTACGCCTACACCGACTCGCGCGGCGTGTATGTGCCGGCCGAGGAGGTCGTCGAGCGCGACGGCACGTTCTACTGGACCGGCCCGGACGGTGAGCAGGAGGTCGCTCGCGAGTACGGGAAGATGGGCAAGTCGCTCAAGAACTCCGTCAGCCCCGACCAGATCTTCGACGAGTACGGCGCCGACACCCTGCGCGTCTACGAGATGTCGATGGGCCCGCTCGACCAGTCGCGTCCGTGGGCGACCAAGGACGTCGTCGGCGCGCACCGCTTCCTGCAGCGCGTGTGGCGTCTCGTCGTCGAGGAGGAGGGTGGCGCGCTGCGCGTCACCGACGACACCCCCGGCGACGACACGCTGCGGGCGCTCAACAAGACGGTCGCGGGTGTGTCGGACGACTTCACCCACCTGCGCGACAACACGGCGATCGCCAAGCTCATCGAGTACACGAACCACCTGACGAAGCAGTACCCGTCGGGTGCGCCGCGCGGCGCCGTCGAACCGCTCGTGCTCATGCTCGGCCCGGTCGCCCCGCACCTCGCCGAGGAGATGTGGTCGCGTCTCGGACACACCGAATCGCTTGCGCACGGCCCGTTCCCGGTCGCCGACGAGAAGTGGCTCGTCGAGGACAGCGTCGAGTACCCGATCCAGGTCAACGGCAAGGTGCGCAGCCGCATCACCGTCCCGGCCGACGCCGCACCCCACGCGATCGAGGCCGCCGCGCTCGTGGACGAGAAGATCGCCGACCTGCTCGGCGGTGCCGCACCGCGCAAGGTGATCGTGGTTCCCGGAAAGATGGTCAATGTCGTGAAGTAGCAACCGCTTACGACGGACGAGACCCCGGTGCACAGGATGCACCGGGGTCTCGTCGACTACAACCGGGATCAGGGGTGCTTGTGTTCGATCTTCTCGAACTCGGCGACCTCGCCCGCATCGTGCGCGCGCTCCTCCGCTTCCTTCGCCTCGAGTTGCTTGGCGACGGCATCCTTGAGGGAGACCTTGGCGGGCTCGGCGGCCTCCTGCTCGGCCTTGCGGATGCGCTCCTCGTCCTTCTTCTTCGCGGTCTCGGCGGCCTGGCGCTTCGCGGCGGCCTCCTGGTCGGCCTTCGCGGTCTCGGCGGCCTTCTTCTGCTCGGCCTCCTTCTCCGCCTGCTTCGCGCGTTCCTGCGCACGCTCCCGGGCCTGCTCGACTTCGTTCTCGCGGTCGCGTCGCGCGGCTTCCTGCTGGGCAGCGGCACGTTCACGCGTTCGACGGAGTTCGGCGTCTGCCGCGCGCTTCTCGGCTGCGGCCTGCGCGTCGAGTTTCTCCGCGCGCTTCACCGCCTCGGCGCGTTCGGTGGCGAGCGCCCCGCGGGTGGCGATCTCCTGGTCGTCGAGCACGCTGCCGACGATGCCGTCCAGCATGCCCAGCCCCCGCTCGTACATCAGGCGCGGCGGGGCGTCGGTGGGCAGGAACCGCAACTGCTGCTCGATCAATCCCAGCGGGAAGCGGGCGATCTTGTACTGCAGTCGCAGAACGCTCTTGGGCAGAGTGGCGAGGTTCATGGGCGCATCTCCAACTTCGATGGGGGTACAGCTCCGGTAGGGAATGTCGGTGGTGTTCGTCAGCGATCCGGCTCGTCGGTCAGCGTGCGTTCGAGGGCTTCGGCCTTGCGGCGTTCTTCTTCGGCCTGGAGGCGTGCACGTTCGGCGTCGTGGGAGGCTCGTCGGTGGTCCTCGTCGGCGGCCGCGACCTCTGCGGCGGCATCCGTGACCTGCTCGTTCTCCTCGCGACGTGCCTGTTGTTCGGCGGCTGTGGCCTCACGGGCGGCATCGGATCGCCCTCGGACGATGTTCTCCTGATGTTCGAGGTCGGCGGCCTGTTTGCGGACCCGTGCCTCCCGCTCGGCCTGCGACTCGACGGCGTCGGTCCGCTGCTGCACGGCCTCGCGTTCCTGTTGTCCGGCCTCGCGGACGGCGTCGAGCTGTTCGACCGCCTCGTCGCTCTCGGCCTCGGCCATGTGCGAGAGGGTGTCGGCCTTCCTGGTCTGCCGAGCCTGCTCCTGCTCGAGACGGCCTTCGGTGGTGAGGGAGTCGTTGCCGGTCAGAGCGCCGGCGACCTCCGTCGCCTTACCGACCACGGTCTGCTTCGACCCGAGGCGTGCCTTGTCGGCCGGACCGGGGCGAGCCCTGTCGGATGCACCAGGGCGTGCCCTGTCGGATGTGTTGTCTTCGACCACGGTCATCTCCTTCCGTACGGGACACGAAGGGGACGGCCCCCATGGCTTGGGGTAGCCAGACGCGGTCGGCTTCAATCCTCGAGAGTCTCGAGAGGGTGGATGTGCGCGCCGACGAAGTCGACGACATCGCCCAGGACCTCGTCCCGATTCGTCTCGTTGAAGATCTCGTGCCGCGCTTCGGGATAGGTCTTCGACGACGCCCCGCGACCTGCCAGCGACGACCATCCGGTGGCGGTGCCGTCGAGGGGAACCAGTCGATCGTCCTCGCCGTGCAACCACAACACGGGCACGTCGTCGACGGCACCGGCGGCGGTGATCGTGTCGATGCAGGTCTTCAGCGCCTGCACGGTGGTGCGCTTGAACGGGCCGTGCCAGACGAGCGGGTCGGCCACGTAGGCGCGACCCACCTCGGGATCACGGGAGAGGGTGGACGGATCGATGGGGGTATCGGGGATCTCCTCGGCCGTGAGCAGGGCGTCGACGGCCGCCCACCTGCCGAGGACCGGGCCGGACAGGACGACCGCGGCCAGTTCCGAGCCGTATCGCTGCGCGTACCGGGCGGCGATCATGCCACCCATCGAGTGTCCGACGAGCACGACCGGCAGGTCGGGATGCTCGCGTCGCGCCGTGAGATCGAGCAGACGGAAATCGTCGACCACCTTCTCGAAGTCGTCGATCAGGACGCGTTCGCCGTCGCTGAGACCGTGACCGATGTGGTCCACCGCGTAGACGGCGGCGCCGTCGGCGACGAGGTGCGCGGCCACATACTCGTAGCGTCCGCAGTGCTCGCCGTAACCGTGGCACAACAACGCCACGTAGCGCGGGGCCTCGCCGACCCACGTGCGGGCTGCGAGAGCACCGGCGTGTCCGTCGAGGGTGAAGGCGACAGCGTCGATCATCGGGTCTCCGATCGTTCCGGGTGATGGCGATGTCATCGTCCTCCGGCGCGGGGGTCTTCCGAGTGGGAATCGCGAGTGCATCCGCGGATCCGGCCCACTACCGTCGAATTGAAACGTGTTCCCGATTCGAACGAAGGAGACCCCATGGCACCGAGTCGGGACGCGATCCGCACCACCGTCGAGAACTACGTGAAGTCCGTGGCCTCCGGCACCGTCGACGATGTCCTCGCGCTGTACGCACCGGGCGCTACGGTCGAGGATCCGGTCGGCACGCCGGTCCGCGCCACCGAGGCCGAGATCCGCGAGTTCTACGGAGTGGTCGAACCGCTCGCGCAGACCGGTGAGGTGATAACCCTCAAGATCGCGGAGAACAACGCCGCTTTCGTGTTCCGCCTGGTCACGCACCTGGGTGAGCAGGATCTGGTCATGGAGGTCGTCGACGTGATGACCTTCGACGACGACGCGAGGATCACGAGCATGAGGGCGTTCTGGAGCCAGGAGGACATGCAGACCGTCCCCGCCTCCTGATGGACAGCCTCATCGTCGAGGTCGATGGTTTCACGTGGAACATCGACGATCGGGGCGACGGACCCGCGGTCGTCATGTGCCACGGCTTCCCCGGCCTGGGGTATAGCTACCGGCACCAGTTCGCGCCGCTCGTCGACGCCGGATACCGTGCCGTCGCCCCCGACATGCCCGGCTACGGCCGAACCGGCCGGCCCCGGGAGGCCGAGGAGTACACGAACGTCGCGATTTCCAATCGCCTCGTCCGACTGCTCGACGTCCTCGGGATCGACAGCGCGGTCGTCGTCGGTCACGACTTCGGTGCGCCCGTCGCATGGACGACGGCGCTGCGACATCCGGACCGCGTCGCCGGTCCGGCGGATACCGCTATCGCGACGTATGGTCGCATCCGTCCGAGAGACGCGGATATCTCGACGTGCTGCACACCGCTCCCGAGTTGCCGTGGGATTGGCTCACCGACGACGAACTCGCCCATTACGCGTCCGAGTTCGCCCGCACCGGATTCGGCGGAGGTCTGTCCTGGTATCGCGCCTACGACGCGAACTGGGAGGCGTCGCGTCCCTACGAGGGCGCGAAGGTGCAGGTACCGACGCTGTTCGTGGCCGGCGACCGGGATCCCGTCATCACGATGTCGGGGTCGTCGGCGCTCGAACGGATGCGTGCCTTCGTCCCCGATATGCGCGGTGTCCACCTGCTCGAGGGCGCGGGGCATTTCGTGCAGATGGAATGTCGCGACGAGGTGAACAACCTCCTCCTGCGTTTCCTCTCCGGATCCGGATACCGACGAGAACCGCCGAACAACACTTTCACCGGCGATCATCGACCTAGCATGACGGCGTGGCCAGCGACACGGTTCGTGGATTCGGTCTGGCACTCGCCCTGACGGCACTGGTGGCGGGTGCCTGCTCGTCGGGCAGTTCGGTCGAGACGACGACGCCCGTGCAACTGCATGTCGCCACCGCGCAGGACGACCCGTGGACGCCGCGTCTCGTGCCGCCGCAGGTGCCGGTCGCGGTGCCGCCAGCTCCCCCCGAAGTCGTCGAGGAAGGCGGTGATCCGGTCACCGCGACCGCCGGGACCCCGGCCGTTTCCGGTGATCGGCCGGCGCTCTACGGGGGCAGTCTCGACCGGCCCCTGTGCGATCGCGAAGGGCTCATCCGTCATCTGGAGGAGGATCCCGCCAAGGCCGAAGCGTGGCGCGGTGTCCTCGGCGTGCCCGACATCCGCGGCTACACCGACACCCTCACGGCGGTCCTGTTGCGCGCCGACACCCGGGTGACCATGCACGAGTACCGCGACGGTGCGGCGCGGCCCGTGCAGTCGCTGCTCGAACGCGGCACGATCGTCCTCGTCGACGAACTCGGTGTTCCGCGCGTGCGGTGCGTGCGCGGCAATCCGCTGTCCGCGCCGGTGCTCACCGGAAACGACGAACTCGAAGGTCCGAAATGGCCCGGACTGAACGCCGAGCGGATGTTCGTCGTCCAGCCCGCCGCGACTGCCGTGCGGGAGTTGGAGGTCATCGACATCACGACCGGCGCGATGGTCCCCGTGCCGGTCGGTGAGGCCCTGCCGAAAACCATGGCTCCGGCCGCACCGGAGACCACGGAGGAAACCCGCCCGGAGACCGAGGCGCTGCAGGTACCCGTTCCTGCACCGCGGCGCGATCCGGTGCCGAAAGTCGCGGCACCACCACCGCCTCCTCTCCCGGAACCGTCGCCTCCGCCTCCCCCTGCTCCGGAACCGCCGCCACCGCCACCGCCGCCGGCTCCGGAACCCGCTCCGGCACCGGCACCCCCGCCGGCGCCGCGGGCTCCCGCGCCGCCGCCTCCGCAGATCCAGATCCAGATTCCGGGCGCTCCCCCGGTCGTGATCCCCCTGCCGTTCTGAGCCGTCAGCTCTTTCGAGTCGTCAGCGAGGACGCAGAACGACCTCGGTGGGGTGGGCGTCGACCGGCGCCTCGACGACCTGCCGCACCGCACGCGCCACCGCGCCGGGGCTGAGGAACTGCGACGGGTCGTACTCGCGGCCCTCCGACGCGACGATCGCGCGCTGCATGTCCGTGTCGATCCGGCCCGGGTGGATCGAGGTGACCCGCAGCGCGGGTTCCTCCTCGCGCAGCGCGTCGCCGAACGCCCGCAGTGCGAACTTGCTCGCGGCGTAGGCACCCCACCCGGGGCGAACGCGCAGACCCGCCCCCGAGTTGATGAGCACCACGTGGCCGTTCGCGGTCCGCAGGGCCGGTAGCAACACCTGCGTCAGGGCGACGACGGCGACGACGTTCGCCTCGAACGTCTCGCGCCACTGCCGGGGCTCGCTGTCGGCGATCGTGCCCAGTTCGGCGACGCCCGCGTTGTGGACGAGCACGTCGAGCCGATCGATGTCGGCGGCGGCCGCGGCGACGGCGACGTGATCGAGCAGGTCCACGGGCCACGGCGTGGCGTCGGGCAGTTCCTCGAGGATCGCATCGAGCGACTCGCGACGTCGTCCGCCGAGGAGCAGATCGTGGGTGGGAGCGAGTTCCTGGGCGATCGCGGCGCCGAGACCGCGACCCCCTCCGGTGACGAGAGCTGTGGGGCGCATGATCACGAGCCTAGGAAGCAGACGGTGGGGCGGCCACCGCACCGTGCTCGAGACCGGCCAGGATCTCGGCGAGCCGGTCGTCCGGAGGGGTCTCCACCGCCGGGTCGCGCGGGAACCGGAGTTCGAGGAACGCCTTGGGTCGCGACAGCACGTACTCGCGCGCCAGATTCCTCAGCCGCGTGCGCAGTCGCACGTCGTTCGCGGCGCGGACTCCGGCGATGTCGATGCCCGCCCGCCGGCACAACGCCACTGCGCGCGGAAGGTGGAAGGCCTGGGTCGTGATCAGCGCCTGCCGCACGCCGTAGGTGGCCACCGCACGCCGGGCGGTGTCGTAGGTGTCGAGACCGTACGGGTCGGCGACGATCCGTTCCCGGTTCACACCCTGCTCGACGAGATACGCGATCATCGCCTCGATCTCGTCGCCCGAGGTTCCGGCCCCGTCGCCCGAGACGAGCACGGCTTGCACCCGTCCCCGTGCCATCAACGCGACCGCGACGTCGAGGCGGCTGCGGAGCACCCGCATCGGACGGCCCTCGTGCACCCGCGCGCCCGGCACGATCACCACCGGGGCGGGCGGCGCGCCGTCCACCTCGTACATGAGGTCCTTCGCTTCGGACGCCACGCGGGCGGAGACGAGTGTCAGCGCGGACACCGCACCGACGACCAGTGCGGAGACCGCACCGAGGGGGGACGACGACCGGACGGATTCGAGCATGCGTCCCAGATTACGGACGCCCGGCGGCCACAATGGAGGGGTGGACCCCGTCGACGCACTCCGCGAAGTCGCCTTCTGGCTCGAACGCGAACACGCCGACACCTACCGTGTGCAGGCCTATCGACGCGCGGCGGAGGTGCTCGCCGAGGTGAGCGACCACAAGCGGGAGGTTCTGCGGAAGACCGACTCGTGGACCGATCTACCGGGCGTCGGAAAGAAGACCGCGACGGTCGTCCGGGAGTCGTTCGACAAAGTGCCCGCCTATCTCGAGCAGTTACGCGAGGAGGCCGACCCGATCGGGCGCGGCGGCCGCGACCTGCTCGAGTCCCTGCGCGGCGACCTGCACACCCACTCGAACTGGTCCGACGGCGGCAGCCCGATCGACGAGATGCACCGCGTCGCGTCGACGATGATCGGGCACGAGTACTTCGCCCTCACCGACCACTCCCCTCGCCTGAAGGTCGCGAACGGGCTCACCGCGGAGCGGTTGCGCTCGCAGCTCGCCGTCGTCGCGGAGATCAACGAGAACGACAGTGGTTCAAGGATTCTCACGGGTATCGAGGTCGATATCCTCGACGACGGGTCGCTCGACCAGGACGAGGGGCTGCTCGCCGAACTCGACGTCGTCGTCGCGAGCGTGCACTCGAACTTGCGGGCCGACCGGTCGGCGATGACGAAACGCATGCTGCGTGCGGCGGCGAATCCCCACGTCGACGTCCTCGGGCACTGCACCGGCCGGCTCGTCGCCGGGGGGCGCGGAAACCGTCCCGAGTCGAAGTTCGACGCCGAGAAGGTCTTCGCCGCATGTCGCGACCACGACACCGCCGTCGAGATCAACTGCCGGCCCGAACGCCGCGACCCGCCGTCGCGTCTCATCGACCTCGCGCTCGAGACGGGCTGCCTGTTCTCCATCGACACCGATGCGCACGCACCCGGGCAGCTCGACTGGCTCGGGTACGGTTGCGAACGTGCCGTCGAGCGGGGTGTCGAACCCGAACAGGTGATCAACACCTGGGAGATCGACGACCTGCTGGCGTGGGCCGACAGGTAGGAGATGCGCGTGGAACACGTCGACGTACTGATCGTGGGAGCCGGATTGTCCGGCATCGATGCCGGTTACCGGTTGCAGACACAGTGCCCGGATCTCGGGTACGCCATCCTCGAGAGTCGCGACGCGATCGGTGGTACGTGGGATCTGTTCCGCTATCCGGGGATCCGATCGGACAGCGACATGTACACGCTCGGCTTCCCGTTCCGCCCGTGGCGGGGCGAGAAGTCCATCGCCGACGGCCCCGACATCCTGCAGTACATCCGCGACACCGCCGCCGAATTCGGCATCGACCGACGGATCCGATTCAGCCACAGGGTGATCGATGCATCCTGGTCGTCGGAGGACGCCCGGTGGACGGTGCGTGCCTCGACCGGGCACGGAACCGTCGAGATGTCCTGTTCCTTCCTCTATCTCTGCAGCGGCTACTACAGCTACGAGTCGGGTTACCTCCCCGACATCCCCGGTCTGCAGGACTTCGCGGGTACGGTCGTGCATCCGCAGTTCTGGCCCGAGAACCTCGAATACGAGGGGAAGAGGATCGTGGTGATCGGCAGTGGCGCCACGGCCGTCACGCTCGTGCCCGCCCTGGCGGAGAAGGCCGAGCACGTGACGATGCTGCAGCGCTCCCCCACCTACGTGATGTCGCTGCCCGCGCGCGACCCGATCGCGACGCGGATTCGACGCCTGTTGCCGGACAGGGTGGCCCACCGCGCAGTGCGGACGAAGAACGTCGTAGCCAATCTCGGCTTCTACCAGTTCTGCCAGCGGTTCCCCTCGGCCGCGAAACGCATGTTGCGCACCCTCACCGAACGTCGCCTACGCGGCAGGATCCCGGTCGATCCCCACTTCTCACCGCGCTACGACCCGTGGGATCAGCGACTGTGCGTGGTCCCCGACTCCGACCTGTTCCGCACCCTGCGCGCCGGGAAGGCCGAGATCGTCACCGACCGGATCGACACCGTCACCGAGAAGAGTGTCCGCCTCGAGTCCGGCCGCGAACTCGAGGCCGAGATCCTGATCCCCGCGACGGGTCTGCAACTGGTGCCTGCGGGCGGAATCGAGTTCGTCGTCGACGGGGAGAAGATCGACCTCTCGGCCCGGTTCATCTACCGTGGCATGATGCTCGACGGCCTGCCCAATGCCGCGATGTGTCTCGGCTACACCAACGCGTCGTGGACCCTGCGTGCCGATCTCGCGTCCCTCTACGTGTGCCGGTTGCTGCGGTACATGCGACGCAACGGTTACCGTTCGGCGGTTCCGAGGTATTCGGGCGACGGGCGTACCCGCCCGCTGCTCGGTCTCGACGCCGGGTACATCCACCGCGCGGAAGGTGCTCTGCCCAAGCAGGGTTCGCGCAGCCCGTGGTTGATGCGGCAGAACTATCTCCTCGACCTGCCCACCATGCGGCTCGGGCGTGTCGACGAATCGATGCAGTTCACGCCCTGACCCGTCAGCGTCGGCGCGCCGCCAGGTGGACGTCGGGGAAGCGATGGTCGGCGTCGGGGCGGCCGACCGTCCGCCACACCTCGTCGAATCCGGCGTCGGACAACGCCGCGGCGAGACGATCCGGGTGCCACCGCCACGCCGGCGCCACCGCGTGATCGAACTCGACCACCTCACCCGGCGCGTCGGTGGTCTGCCCCGCGATGAGCACCACGCCGCCGGACGGAATCCGCTCCGTCCAGCCGTCGAGGATCCCGGGGATCTCGGACGGCGGAACGTGGATGAGGCTGAACCGCGCGATGATCGCGCTCGGAACCACGTCGCGGAGCTCATCGGACCCGAGTCGCGCGTCGTCCCGCACGAATCGCAGGGCGGGGTAGGCGCCCCGCGCGATGCGCAGCATCTCGGTGCTGGGATCGAGGCCGATCACGTCGAGTCCGCGGTCGGCGAGATCCGCGGCCACGTATCCGGGCCCGCAGCCCACGTCCAGCACGACACCCTGCACCTGGCTCTGGCACACCATCTCGGAGAAGGCGGCGACGGTGTGGCGTTCGAGCGGAGTCAGGTACGGATCGGGAAACAGCTCGACGTACAGATCCGCGAGGGCGTCGTATCCGGGCTGGGTCACTCCGGCATGGTACGACGGGCCGCGATGAGTTCGACCCCGTTCGCAGGTCCTATCCACGACGAGGCAGTGACCACGGGAGGGAATTCATGATCATCGTCGCAGGACATCTCACCGTCGACGCCGACAGGCGTGAGTTCTATCTGGCGACCTGCAGGTCCGTCGTCGAGGCCGCCCGTAGAGCGCCGGGCTGCCTCGACTTCGCTGTCACCGCCGACCTGATCGAGCCCGACCGCGTCTGCATCTACGAACGGTGGGAGTCACAGGCACACCTCGACGACTTCCGCGGCAGCGGACCCGACGACGATCAGGCCCGGGAGATCCGGTCGATAAAGGTCTCCGAGTACCTCGTCCCGGATGTGCAGCCGTCGAACGAGTAGTTCTCGTCGCAGATCCCGCCGGAAATCGACAGGATCTGCGCACGCCGTCAGCGTTGCTCGAGCTTCTCGTCGGGATACCGCGCGAACCGGCCGGCGTCACGTTCGTGCACGGGACCGTCGCTGTCCCAGGGCCATCCGCCGAATCCGGTGCGGCGGTAGTCCTCGAACGCCTGGCGGACACCCGCCTCGTCGTTGAGCACGAACGGGCCGTACGAGACGACGGGTTCGCCGATCGGGCGACCCTGCAGCATCAGGATCTGCGTGCCCTCGTCGCCGCCGGTGAGGTGCACCGGCACCGACGCGTCGACGACGGCCCCGTGCCCGGACTCGATCGTCCGGTCACCGATCCGCACGGGGGAACCGTTGTACACGTACAGGACCCGTTGCGTCTGCTCACCGCGCGCGGCCGGCAGTTCCCAGCGCGCACCGGACGACAGGTCGATGTTCCAGATCGCCACGTCGGTGCCGGGTCGGGACGCCCACGAATTCGGCGGGGGCGGCGGCGGAGTCACGTCGTCGAGCTCACCGGCGATGACGCGGACGGAGACGGTGCGTCTGTCCTCGTCCGAGACGGTCACGGTGGGGGTGTCCTCGTTCCACAGCATCGAGAAGTGCGGATCGACGGTCTTCGACTCGGCGGGCAGGTTCAGCCAGATCTGGAACAACTCGAGCGGATTGTCCGAATCCTTGTTCAGCAGAGGGAACATCTCGCTGTGGACGACCCCGTTGCCGGCGGTGAGCCACTGCGTGTCGCCCTCACCGAAACGCGCCGCCGCGCCCACCGAATCGGAGTGGTCGACGAAACCCGAGCGCACGAAGGTCACCGTCTCGAAGCCGCGGTGCGGGTGGCCGGGGAATCCTGGGACGGTGGTGCCGTGGTACATGCTCCAGCCCGCCGGGTTGCCGAAGTCCTGGCCGATCGGGCGGCCGTCGAGCGACGCGTCGGGTCCGAGCTCGTCGTTGCCCGCCGGATACGCGTCGACGTGGTGTGCGACGAACAGGAAGGGATCGATCGTCTGCCAGGGCATACCGAGCCGGAAGACCTGGAGTACCGGAGTAGGGGCTGCTGACGTCATGACCCGTGCAACTACGTGCCCGTGCTCTTTGTTCCGGGCGGTGTGGTGGCCTCGCTGTCGTCGAGCACGCGCGCCCCGGCGGCGAACTTCTCGACCTGGTCACCCAGCCGGATCTGCGCGGGGACGGCTCCGCCGAGCAGGTCGCGGGCCAGGGCCGGGGAGTCACCGAGCGGCAGGTCGCTGCCGGCGATGACGACGTTGCCGTAGCGGCGTCCCTTGAGCATCGCGGGGTCGGCGATGATCACGGTGTGCTCGAAGACCTCACCGATCGTCGCGGCCTCACGTTTCGCGACGGTCAGGTCGCGGAAGTCGCCGCAGTTGACGACGTAGACACCGCCGGGCGCGAGCACGCGTCGGGCGTGCTGTGTGAACTGGAGGGTGGTGAGTGCGACGGGAGTGCGGTTGTAGGCGAAGACATCCCGCACGATCACGTCGCGGCTCGCGTCGGAGAGCGAGGTGAGGACCTGACGGGCCTCCCCCACCCGGATACGCAGCAACGGAGCGCGGGGCAGATCGAACCAGTGGCGGACGAGTTCGGCGAGGCGACCGTCGATCTCGACGACGACCTGCCGAGCGTCGGGGTAGACCGCGGCGAAGTAGCGCGCCATCGTGCACGCACCCCCACCGAGGTGCAGCACGCGCAATCTCGAGTCGTGTTCGAACCTGCTCTCGACGAGCATCGCGATCCACCGCATGTACTCGAACTCGAGCAGGGCCGGGTCGCTCAGGTCGATGTGCGAGCTGGGCACCCCGTTGATCTCGAGGACCCATCCGTCGGCGAGATAGCGGTCCTTGACGAGCTCGCACGTACCCGTGTCGATGTCGTACAACCCCTCGGCCGGGCCGCCCGGTGCACCCGTCTTCTCCTTGCGCGGCGACGATGCGGCGCGGCCACCTCGTTGCCTGCTCATACGACGAGCCTAGTACCGGCTCGTTTGCCTCGGATCAGAGGCATCGTGCCGACGAACGAACTCTGGTCGGGGAAGAACAGCTGGTTGAACACCAGGCTCGCAGCCGTCGCGTAGAGGAAGAAGTCGTACCACTCCACCGTGGTGCCGAGCAGGCTCGCCGCGACCACGGTGCGTAGTCTCCTGCGACGATCGAGATCGGACTCGGGTGCGGAACTGGGCTGTGACAGCGTGGTCACGGACTCGATTCCCGGTGGTGGACAGCGTGCAACCCGGCGACGCCAACCACGTCCGACACATTCACACACGGGCGGGCAACGGCCCGGTCGACTTCCAGGCCGAATACATCCAGGTCGAGAACGCCCAGCTCCAGCGCATCCCCGATCCGGTGCCGCCGCTCTTCTTCGGCGGGTCCTCTCCCGCCGCCGGCACCGTCGCATCGCAGTTCTGCGACACCTATCTCACGTGGGGCGAGCCGCCGGCCGCCGTCGCCGACAAGATCGCGTGGATCCGCGGCCTTGCCGACATCCAGGGACGCACCCTCGACTACGGCATCCGCCTGCACGTCATCAGCCGGGACACCTCCGACGAGGCCTGGGCCGAGGCCGACCGCCTGCTCTCCGCGCTCGACCCCGCGACCATCGAGAAGGCCCAGCAGAGCCTGGCCCGCTCCGGTTCCGAGGGGCAGCGCCGGATGGTCGAGCTGCACGGCGGCGGCAGCGCTTACGACACGAGCAAGGACGCCCGCAGCCTCGAGGTCTCCCCCAACCTGTGGGCGGGCGTCGGACTCGTCCGTGGTGGCGCGGGCACCGCGCTCGTGGGTTCCCACGAGGAGGTCGCCGACCGCATCGCCGAGTACGCCGAGATCGGACTCGACCACTTCGTGTTGTCGGGCTACCCGCATCTCGAGGAGGCCTACCGCTTCGGTGAGGGCGTGCGTCCGATCCTCGAGCGTCGCGGCCTGCTCGCCCCGGCCTCCCACCGCCCGGGCGACCTGTCGGGCTCGACGGCCTTCCTGCCCTCCGCGCACTGACCATCCCCTGACACATCGATACAGCACAGCTCGACACAGCGCCGGCGCGAAATGTGTCGGCGCTGTTACAGCTGCGGCCCTCGTCGTGCGGATCCGTCCGCAGCACAGAGAATGGGGGCCATGCCGGACCGAGGATTCACCTCCACACAGCTCGCCGCACGCGCGGCGTACCTGCTGCGTGGGAACGACCTGGGCGCCATGACGAGTGCCGCTCCCAAGCTTTATCCACACATGTGGAGTTGGGATGCGGCGTTCGTCGCCGTGGGGCTCGCGCCGCTCAGTGTCGAACGGGCGGTGGTCGAACTCGACACCCTGCTCTCGGCGCAGTGGAAGAACGGGATGATCCCACACATCGTCTTCGCCAACGGTGTCGACGGCTACTTCCCGGGCCCGGCGCGCTGGGCGGTCTCCGAACTGGCCGCGCACGCACCGGCGCAGGTGCAGACCTCGGGTATCACACAGCCTCCCGTGCACGCCATCGCCGTACAGCGCATCCTCGAGCATTCACGACGGCACGGCCGCTCGACACGTGCTGTCGCCGAGGAGTTCCTGGATCGCCGGTGGGCGGATCTCGTGCGGTGGCACCGCTGGCTCGCGCACGCACGCGATCTCGACGGCAACGGCCGCATCGCGCTGTACCACGGGTGGGAGTCGGGCATGGACAACTCCCCGCGCTGGGATACGGCGTACGCCAACGTTATCGCCGGTCCGGTGCCGCCCTTCCATCGCGAGGATCTCGAGCACGTCGCCGACGCCACCCAGCGACCCACCGACCGTGAATACGCGCGTTATCTGTGGTTGCTCGAGGAGATGAAGACGGCGCGTTACGAGGACAGCGTGCTCGCGAAGGCCATGAGCTTCGCGGTCGAGGACGTCTTCGTCAGCGCGGTGTTCTCGCTGTCGTGCGAGGTGCTTGCAACCATCGGTGAGGAGCATTCCCGTCCCAACGCGGATGTGCGCGAGCTGTATCAGTGGGCCGAGCGGTTCCGGAAGGGCGTGATCACCACGACCGACTCCCGCACGGGCGCGGCGAAGGATTTCGATCTACGCAGCGGGAAGTGGGTCGCCACCGACACTCTCGCGATGTTCGCGCCACTGCTGTGCGGCGGTCTCGACCGGCAGGCCGAGAGGGCGCTGCTGCGCACCTTCGAAGGGCCGAAGTTCTGCGGGCATCCGGATCTTCGCTATGCGGTACCGCCGTCGACGTCCCCTGTCTCGGGCGACTTCCGTCCCCGCGAGTACTGGCGCGGACCGGTGTGGCCCGTGATGACGTGGTTGTTCTCGTGGGCGTTCGCCCGTCGTGGTTGGGCCGAACGGGCCAACGTGCTTCGCGCGGAAGGACTCCGGCAGGTGAGCGACGGCACCTTCGCCGAGTACTACGAACCGTTCACCGGCGACCCGCTCGGCAGCATGCAGCAGTCGTGGACCGCCGCAGCGGTATTGGACTGGCTCGGATGACCCGTGCGTGGTTCCGGGAGCGAGCGCGACCGGAACCACGCACGAGGTGTCAGACCCCGATACGTCCGCCGTCGGACTTCCACGCCGCGACCACGGCGGGACGCGGCTGGGAGTCGCCTCCGTCGGGCCAGTGCGAGGCCGGCGACGCCCACGACGCGTCGTCGGTCTCCCCGGGATGCTGGACGCACACCACGACCCGGCCGTCCTGCACGATCGGCCCGCACGTCTCGGCGCCGATCGGCACGGTGAGGAACTGCTTCGTCTCACCGCGGCGCGGTCCGTCGAGGACGACGCTGAACAATCCGTCGTTGGAGCCGAGTGCGTTGCCGTCGGTCGAGATCCACAGGTTGCCGTACGAATCGAAGGCCAGGTTGTCCGGGCACGAGATCGGACTGACCTGCGACTTGTCGAAGCCGCCGAAGTAAGTGTCGGCCTCGTTCGGGTCGCCGCACACGAGTAGCAGCGTCCACGTGAAGGACGTACCCGCGTGGTCGTCGTCGATCTCGAGGACCTGACCGTTCTTGTTGTTCTCGCGCGGATTCGCCTCGTCGGCCGGCGCGGCGCCGTCGACGCCGCGCTTGGTGTTGTTGGTGAGTGCGACGTAGACCTTGCCGGTGACCGGATTCGGTTCGAAGTCCTCGGGGCGATCCATCTTCGTCGCGCCCACCCGGTCGCCGGCGAGGCGGGTGAACACCGCGACCTCTTCGGCGCTCATGCCGTCGACCAGCGACTCGGCGCTGCCGTCCTCGTTCGCGCGCAGCAGCGGGATCCACTCGCCGCTGCCGCGGAACTCGCCGGCCTCGGGAAGTGTTCCGGATCCGTCGATCTCGTCCGGATGGTCACCGCTGAGCTTCGCGACGTAGAGCGTGCCTGCGTCGAGCAGGGTCATGTTGTGCCGCATCGCAGCTCGCGAGTTTCCGGGCTGCATCTTCCGCGACGAGACGAACTTGTACATGTAGTCGAAGCGTTCGTCGTCACCGCTGTACGACACGACGGTGCCGTCGTCGGTGATGTGGACGGTGGCCGCCTCGTGCTTGAACCGTCCCAGTGCGGTGTGCTTGACGGGCACCGAATTCGGATCCCACGGATCGATCTCGACGATCCACCCGAACCGGTTGACCTCGTTGGGTTCCGCGGCGATGTCGAAGCGCCGGTCGAATCGTTCCCACTTCCGTTCGGTTTCCGCGCCCTCGAGTCCGTACCGGGCGAGACGTTCGGCAACGACCGGGTCGGTGACGCTCTCGGCGTTGGCGAAGTACTGGTTGAAGTTCTCCTCGCCCGACAGCACGGTGCCCCACGGGGTGAGCCCGCCGGCGCAGTTGTTGAACGTCCCCGCGACCCGCGTGCCCGTCGGGTCGGCGGTGGTCTTCAGCAGGCCGCTGCCCGCGGCCGGTCCGGTGAGAAGGAACTCGGTTGTTCCGGTGATACGACGGTTGTATTCGCCGAATTCCGGTGTCAGGCGCCCGGTCCCGGGCTCGCCCTTCACCTGGACGACGGACAGCCCGTGACCGGCGATGCCGATGCGTACCTGTTCCTCGGTCGGGTCGTCCGCGTCGTAGTCGGCGAACATGAAGGGCTCGGTGGTGTATTCGTGATTGACGACGAGCAGGTAGGTGTCGGGTCGGCCGTCCACCGGGAGCAGACCGGCGAAGTCGTTGTTGAACCCGAACTGCTTCTCCTGTGCGGTCGCCGTCTGGTTGCCGATGTCGAAGGCCGGTGCATCGGGCAGCACCGGATCCCCCCACCGGATGACGACGTCGTTCTCGTACCCTTCCGGAACCGTCACCGCGTCATCGGTGTTCGGTGCGACCGCCGTGAAGTTCGTGCCGTCGGGCACCGGCCCGAGATCGCCTGCCGCCCCAGCGTCACTACCGGCGGCGGCAGTGGAATCGTCCGCACAGGCCGTCAGAACGCCACCGGCGCCGACGGCGAGCACGGCCATGGCCCCGCCCCGCAGGACCCCGCGACGCGAGACGGCCGCGCGCACGATGTCGCCGAAGTATTCACTGCGGGAGGTGTTCGGGACGGCGTGCGAACAGGCATCCCCGCACTTGTACTTGCACGTGATGTTCGAGCGCGACGATATGCCGTCGTGCGTGACGAACAAGGGCAGGACTCTACGGGCCACAACGTTCTCCTCGTAAATCGGTTCGACGCCGGAACCGTAGGAGCGTCAGGCGAGTCGGACGGAACGAGAAGGTGAACACCCGATGAGCATTCGGCGGCCGTGAGACGGCGGTCACAGAATGGGCCGAGGTCCGCCCGGGGCGATGCGGTCGGGATCCACGATCGGCCGGGCACCGGGACGGTCGTCATCGAAGAACGCGCCATCCGGCGACTCCTCCTCGTCGTCCTCGACCTCGCCGGGCCTGCCGTCGACGAAGGGCACCACCCGGTTCGTGATCGCGGTGTTGTATTCCGCGGGAGCCTGGATCGGATTGGCGTGTCCGGTGCGGTCGAGTTTCGACACCAGCAGCGTGCCGTCGACACCGCCGGACTGGTCGATCAGGATCCGGTGACTGTACTCGACGTCGACGACGTTGTCGTTCACGGCGTTCCGTGGCCGGAGGAACGCTATGGCGGGACGGATCTTGTCGTCGCGTTCGTCGGCGAGTGCCCTCAGGTTGTCGATTGCACCGGAGGCGACGATCGCCCGGAACTGCGATTCGATCAGTCCGTTGCTCGCGGCGTCGGTCGAGAAGATCTTGTCGTTGAGCACCTCGACCGCGACGTCGTGCAACTCTTCGGTGTCGATACGGCGGTACCACCGGTCCGAGGGGAGCACGAAACGGTCCATGCGGGCGACGACCTCGACGAGCATGCGCATGCTGCGGCTCTCCCGTGCGCCGGGCAGCCAGCCGATCCAGCGCAACAGGTCCTCACCGGCGTCGCGCGCGTCGGCCCGCACGGCGTGCAGGTCGAGCGGCGTGCAGTCCAGGATCACGCCGGTCACCTCGAGATCGGTGTCCTGATACAGGTGCTGGGCGACCTCGAGGGCGATGATCCCACCCATGCTGTGCCCGGTGAGCACGATGTTCTCGATCCCGGACCACGCGGCACGCTCGTGGATCAGGCGGCTGACGACGGCGGTGTCGAGACCGCTGTTGTCGTACTCGACCGCCCACACCTGCCCGAGTTCGCTCAGTGCGGGCAGTGCCGTGGCGGTCTCGGTCGCGTCGAGGTTGCCCAGGCCCACCAGGTCGACGACCGCCGTGTCGCGGTCCTCCCGCGTCGCCGCGTCGTGGATCGGATGTAGCTGTGGCTGCGTGAGAGCGAGTCGCTCACGGACCGGCGCGACGTCCCATGCCCAGTACTGGGTGAACAGGGCGACGAGCGGGAGCGCCGCGACGGCGGTGCGCGCGAGGGCTCGTCGAAGCCGGCCGAACCGTACCCAGTGATGACCGGCGCGGGTATCGCGGAGACGTCGCCGCCGCCGACCGTCGTCCCAGTCGTCGGCGGTGCAGGGCGGTAGCCATGGTGCGTTCGACATGCACCACCGATGCTACCGACGTACTGTGCTCGGCTCAGGGTCCGTCGGCACGGGCCGGGATCAGCTCAGCCCCGTCAGCGGGGGTGCGGAGTTGTCGTCTCGCCACGCGATGGCTTCGCGCAGTTCGGTGAGGTCGTAGTCGGGACCACCGACACCCACCGTGAACTGCGTGATCCCGAGCTCCACATAGGACGGGGCCGCGTCGGCGCCGGGCCACGAGGTGGACCGTTCGATGTCCTCGGGTCGACGACCGGCCTCGGCGCAGCGCTGCGCGAGGATCTCGGATCTCTCGGCGTGGGTCTCCATCTCGCCGAAGCTGTGCCAGATGTCCGCGTACTTCGCGACCATCGGAAGCGTCTTCTTCGGGCCGCCGCCACCGATGAGGATGGGAATGTGCCGGGTGGGCTGCGGGTTCAGCTTGCCGAGGCGATTCACGATGCGGGGCATGTACTCGGCGAGCAGGTCGAGGCGGGAGCCCTTGGTGCCGAACTCGTAGCCGTACTCGTCGTAATCTCGTTCGAACCAGCCCGAGCCGATGCCGAGGATGAGACGACCGCCGCTGATGTGGTCGACGGTGCGGGCCATGTCGGCGAGCAGGTCGGGGTTGCGGTAGCCGCCACCGGTGACCAGTGCGCCGATCTCCACGCGCTCGGTCTGCTCCGCCCAGGCGCCGAGCATCGTCCAGCACTCGAAGTGGGCGCCGTCGGGGTTGCCGTAGAGCGGGTAGAAGTGGTCCCAGTTGAACACGATGTCGGCGCCTGCGTCCTCGGCGCGGAGCACGGTGTCGCGGATGACGCCGTAATCGGGTTGCTGCTGGGGCTGTAGTTGGAGTCCGATGCGAATGGGGCGCGTCATGGAGTCCAGGTTAAGAGAGTGTGTCTCATGTGGACGGCTTCTTGAAGCAAGTGAGTGCAGCACCGAGATGGAGGAACCCGACGAAATGTTCCCCGCCGGGCTCGATAGTGATCGGCGGACGAGGGGAACGCGCACGACGATGACCTCCAGCTCGGGCGCAGCCGGACGGCGGGCCGGGTCCGGGGCCATGTCGGCAGTTTCCCGCGCGTCCTTCTCCAGAGTCGCTGCGGTCTCGGCGAACTGGTCGAGCGCGGGATTCACGCCGACGAGTGTGAATCGCGTCCGATCACGGTGACGTCGCCACCCCACAGGTCGCCGAGGATTCGGACGAGGAACGCGGTGCTGTGATCCCAGCCGTCGCGCGGGGCGCGGGCGCCGTAAGAGCCGCCGCGGGTGATGAGTAGAACGACGGGCTTACCGTCGAGGAATCGATCGCTGGCGGCGCCACCGGCAATGACAAGGTCGATCAGAGGTACTGCAGTCGGGACCGGCGGGGGATGTCGCCGAATTTACCGGCGTGAAAGTCCTCGAATGCATTGGTGATTTCCACCTTGGTGTTCATGACGAACGGTCCGCCGAGCACCACGGGTTCGCCGATCGGCGGTCCGCTGAAGGTAAGGATTCGTGCGGGGGTGTCGCCGTCGGTGGTGTCGATGTCGATGGTGGACGAGCCAGCGTGCGTGCACCCGGAGCGCAGCGCCGGCAGATGGACGAGCAGAGGGAACGAAAGCCGCACCTCGCACCTTTTGGTACCGAATGCCGTACCGAAGTGGTACCGTTTAATGTACCGGTTCAAGAGCTGGGCCGAGAGACTTCGGAGAAGGAGTACCTATGGCTGCTATCACTGCTACCGAAGCGAGAAAGAACTTCTTTCCGCTGGTCGAACAGGTCAACAAGGACCACACCCCTGTGGAAATCGTATCCAAGCGGGGCAATGCCGTCCTGATGTCGAAGGATGACTACGACGCCATGCTCGAGACCTCGTACCTGATGCAGTCTCCGGCCAACGCCCGACGACTGCTCGCCAGCATGCAGAGAGCTCGCGGAGGTGAATACACCGAAAGGGAACTCATCGAGTGAACATCACCTTCACCGACGAAGCCTGGGACGACTACCAGTTCTGGATCTCGACCGACAGAAAGCAGCTCAAGCGTGTCAACGAGCTGATCAGGGATTGCCAACGAGACCCGTACTCGGGGATCGGCAAACCCGAACGGCTCAGACATGCCCTGTCAGGACTGTGGTCTCGACGTATCGACAAAGAACACCGCCTGGTCTACGAGGTCATCGACGGTGCCCTGGTTATCATCGCCGCCCGCTACCACTACTGACCCGATCCACGGTCCGACGACCGAATCCGGGCAGGATTATCACTTCTGACTGAGCAACCGCAGACACATCCTTGCCGATGGTCGGTGTTGCCCACCGCCAGTACCGGCGAGCCGCACGCAGCGCGGATCGTCCACCCGTGCGGAGCAGTGATTTCGACGGCCAGGTCATCGCCGTGGCCGGTGCAGCGCGCGGTGATTTCGTCCGGTCGAGGTGTGGTGATCTCGGTGTCCGAGTGCGTATCTCCCCAGCCGAGCGCGATGCTGCCCAAATCGGTGCTGGTGCCGGTGACGACGCGGCCACTGAACGAGGTGGACACTGCCGCAGCGTCGCGCGGCTGGTCGCCGCATCCGGTCAACGCGACAAGTCCGCTCGCGAGGGCCGCCCCCGCGAGCGCCGCGCGACGCATCTGGTCGACCTGCTCACCGACGGCGTCGGCTTCGACGTCGGGGACCTCCGCCTCGATCGGCGTGGCATCCTCATCATCGAACCGACGCGTCGCTCGCGCGAGCTTCTCGCCTGGGTGAGCCGTGAGGTGTGTACGCCGACGAGTCCGGCGGCCCGACGAGTCATCCGGTTCTACCGGAACAACCGCCGCAACCGTCCGTTCGGCACGTTGAGGTCGAACGCTTTCGGATCGACACGTTCCCCGGGTTCCAAACCAAGCCAGTCGCGTATGTCCTCGTGCTTGTCTGCGGTCGGATCATTGACTGTCTCGACGAGGTGCTCCCAACCCCACGATCCCCCCGAGTCCTCGGCGGGTGCCATGCCACGCCCGGTCGTGCATACCGCGCGTGGAGCGTCCGGTTCGATATCACCGATCACCTCGACGACGATCTCGTGGATCCACCTGTCACCGAAGTCGTACTCGTAGGTCAGCTTCGAACTCACCTTCGGAAGTGCTGATCCCAGATCGTCTGCCTGTCATCGTCGAGGTCGATGTACTCGTCCACCGTCTCGATACAGTCCTCGAAGTCGGCATCCGAGCCCGTCCACAACCCCGACTCGCCGAGGAACAGGAGATATACCGCCACCTCACCGGCGATCAGAAGCCGGTCTTGTTCACCGCCCGGCACCACCTCGAGCAGATGGTCGATGTCCGATGTGCGCCACGCGGTCGCCGAGAACCGGATCGTGTCCTGAGCGAGTAAGTCCACTGCCTGCCCGACACCGACGACGTGCGCCGCGGCCATCTCCACCCCGGTGCTTATGCCGCTGTCGAGCAGCCACGCATGGAATATGGGTATGAGCCGCTGGTACTCGTCGACCGCGGTTCGGCGAGAGCGATCTGCGAGCGAGACCACCGTCCCCTGGTTCTTCTGCGCTCGCTTCTTGGCTTTCGCGGCGCGCTTCTGCCCGGCCGAACCTCTGCTCTTGTCGGACATGTGGCAGGACCTTTCATCGACGACCGGTTTCTGTCGCGCCCACCCGATGCATTCCTGCCTCGCACACGCGTGTCCGGCAGGCTTGTCGGCAGGCGATCGGTATCGGACACTGCTCGGTATGTATCGCCGAGCGAAAGGCCGCCGAACTTCGTGGACATGGTGATCGCCCGCAACCCGGACCCGGAATCACGGCTGCCGTTCCTACTGCGCCTGCCCCTGTCGGACGGACTGGTGTTTCGCACCTCCGACACCTGGCCGCGTACCAAAGCCCTGTTCTGCTATCCCGTTCCGGCCGACGAGTGGCCTGAGGACCCCGAGATCGTCGAGCAGGTTCGGTTGCGTTCGTGTGTGCGTCGCGGCGCCGCGATCGACGTGGTCCTGGACCGGGGACGGGAGAACCGGTCGCAGATCGTGTTCACCCAAGCTCGGGGGCGCGATGCCGTGTTCTGGCAATCCCCGCGCACTCGGAAGCAGGCACGTCCGAATGTGCGCACCCCCACCGCCCGAGCCGCCGGCATCGCCGAACTGACGATCGTCGTCGATTCCCACGAGCGTTACCCCTACAAATTCCCCGGGCAGCAGGTCGACACCGTCCGCCGTGCGCTGGCGTGCGGAGACTACGGTCTGCTCGTCGACGACCGGTTGGTCGCCTCGGTCGAACGCAAGTCGTTGGCCGACCTGGTAGGCAGCCTGACCAGCGGGAGGCTGCGTTTCGCGATGGCCGAGCTCGCTGCCCTGCCCCGCGCCGCAGTGGTGGTCGAAGACCGTTACTCGGCGGTGTTCAAGTTCGAACGGGTCCGGCCGGCGATGATCGCGGACGGTCTCGCCGAGCTGCAGGTCCGCTACCCCGGTGTGCCGATCGTGTTCTGCGAGACTCGTCAGCTCGCCGAGGAGTGGACCTACCGCTATCTCGCCGCCGCGCACGAGTGGACCGGCGTCGAGGACGCGGCGTGTGACCGCATCACACCGCAGCACAAGGACGCTCCCACCGCGGAACCGTCCACCGCCGACGTACGCGCGTGGGCCCGCGGCGAGGGCATGAAGGTCCCCGATCGTGGCCGGCTCCGTCCCCAGGTGTGGGCGGCCTGGCGCAACGCTCACGCCTCGGGGTGAGGCTGAACGCCGCAGCAGCCGATGCCACGTCCTGCCGTTTCGTGCGGAAGGCGCGGCGACTGCCACGCGCGCTCGATAGACCGCGCCCCATCCAGCGGTTCGACGCCACGCCGTGCTGAGCACGGCGATCACGTCATCGTCGAGCATGATTACTGAATCGTCCCTGATCTCATCGAGGGTGAGCCAGACATCCCGGAAGGATCACCCCAGACTCATCATGGCGAACTACAAATACCCTCAGGAACTGGCGTGAGCGAGCGACCCGACTCGCCGTCGAAGCCCGCCGTGACCCCGACACACGCACCGGCGCGCCATCAACCGGATCGCCGAGCAGACCGGCGTCCACAAGGAAGCCCTGCGGACCTGGGTGCGCAAAGCCGAAGACGACGAGCTCCCGACCGAGCCGGTCGATGCCGAAGCGCGCATCCGCCGTCCGGAGAAAGAGAACCGCGAACTACGGCAGTTGATGGAGATACTTCGCTCTGCCACAGTGTTTTTCGCGAAGGCGGAGTTCGTCCCCCGCAAGTGCGAGGTGGCCCCACGCCGACTGAAGTAATCGCCTGTGTTCATCGACGAACACAAACACCGCTGGGGGATCGAACCGATCTGTCGCGTTCTGTCGGAGAACACCGGCCGGGAAGACGTCGAAGCGGCCACCGTGCAATGGGTGCATTGGTTCGATACCGAACGGGTCCACGGCATACTCGACTACCGCACCCCGACCGAGATCGAGACCGCCTACTACGCACAACCACCGGCCGCACCTGCGGCCTGAGGACTGAACACACGCTCAGCCTCAACAAAACTCGGGACTTGACGATCCAGTGGAACAACCCGACCCGAGTGGTCGGACGATCAGCCACGTCAGCAGAGCGATCGTTACCGCACAACCATATTCACAGCAACGCGCTCAGCTGATCGGTGCATTCGGGCTAAGGAAACATCTCGTATCGTCGCCCGAGTTCCCGCAGGAAGGACTCGAGAACGAGGTCGAAGCTCTCGGCATCGATCTCGGCGGCGTACTCGCGAAGCCGATGCGCCTGCGACAGATGCGGATACCGCTCGTTGTAGGTGTCGATGTGATCGTCGAATCCGCCCGCGAACGAGGTGATCGCGGAACCGATGACGATGTACTTGATCGAGGCTCCGATCATCGTCGCGAAGCGGGGCGGCCAGCCGGCGCGGGTGAGGCCGCCGTGGATGGCGTCGGACGCCTGGAGGGAGACGGGCCGGGTGCCGGGACTCGAGGCGAGGAAGGGCACCATATTCGGGTGCGCGGCGAGCGCGTCGCGGTAGGTGCGAGCCCAGCGTCGGAGCGCTTCCTGCCAGTCGTCCTCGGCGAACCCGCTGACGTCGACCGATTCACCGATGGCGTCGGCGATGTCGTCGAGCAGTTCTTCCTTGGTGGCGTAGTGGCTGTACAGCGACGGGGCGCGAACACCCAGTTCGGCGGCGATCCGACGCATCGAGACGGCGTCGAGGCCGTGCTCGTCGACGAGTCGTAGCGTGACGTCGCGGATGAGCTCACGGCTGAGCAGAGGCGTGCGCGGGCGCGCCATCCATCGTCCTCCTTCCGGCCCGACCTGGACGAGCTAACAATGTAAGGTTAGTTTGGAATCGCGAGAAGCGCTACGGCGCCGGCATCCCTGGAAGGTCCCTCCATGAACCTGAAGCTCACCGAGGAGGAGCGTGCGTTCCGCGACGAACTGCGCACCTTCTTCACCACCGAGATCCCCGCCGAAGTGCGTGCGAAGACCGCCTCCGGCACTCCGCTGGGCAAGGACGACTACGTCGCCGTCCAGCGCATCCTGCATTCGCGCGGCCTCGCCGTTCCCAACTGGCCCGTCGAATGGGGCGGTCAGGACTGGACGCCGATGCAGCGCAACATCTGGCTCAGCGAGCTGCAGCTCGCGTCGGTGCCCGACCCGCTGCCGTTCAACGCGTCCATGATCGGGCCGGTCATCGCACAGTTCGGCTCGCAGGAGATGAAGGAACGCTTCCTCCCCGCCACCGCCAACCTCGACATCTGGTGGTGCCAGGGCTTCTCCGAGCCCGAGGCCGGCTCCGACCTCGCGTCCCTCAAGACCCGCGCCGTCCGCGACGGTGACGACTACATCGTCAACGGTCAGAAGACGTGGACGACGCTCGCGCAGCACGCCGACTGGATCTTCTGCCTCGTCCGCACCGATCCGAACGCGAAGAAGCAGGCCGGCATCTCGATGCTGCTCTTCCCGATGGACACCCCGGGCGTCACCCTCCGTCCGATCAAACTGATCGACGGCGGCTACGAGGTCAACGAGGTCTTCTTCGAAGACGTGCGCGTTCCCGCCGAGAACCTCGTCGGCGAGGAGAACACCGGCTGGACGCAGGCGAAGTTCCTGCTCGGCAACGAGCGCACCGGCATCGCCCGGGTCGGCGCCACCAAGGTCAAGCTCGCGCGGGCGAAGTCCCTCGCGGCCGAGACCCGCTACGGCAGCGGCTCGCTGCTCGACGACCCGATCTTCGCGGCACGACTGGCCGAACTCGAGAACGAGCTGCTCGCTCTCGAGCTCACCCAGCTACGCGTCGTCGCCGGCTCGGCCGACGGCAAGCCCAACCCGGCATCGTCGCTGCTCAAGATGCGCGGCTCCGAGTTGCAGCAGGCCGCGACCGAACTGCTCGTCGACATCGCCGGCCCCGATTCGCTGCCCGCCGGCGAGGCCGGTATCGACTCGCCCGACTGGGCGCAGCTGACGATGCCGACCTACCTCAACAACCGCAAGGTCACCATCTACGGCGGGTCGAACGAGGTTCAGCGTTCGATCATCGCTTCCTCGATTCTCGGACTGTGAGGCCCCGGACATGAATTTCGAACTCGACACCGAACAGGACATGCTCCGCGCGACCGTCCGCGACCTGCTCTCCGGCGCGTACGACGTCGAGTCGCGCAACCGGGTGGCCGAAGGTGACCTGGGCTGGAACCGCGACGTATGGAAGCAACTCGGCGAACTCGGCGTGCTCGGCCTGCCCTTCGCGGAGGAGCACGGCGGCATGGGAGCCGGACCGGTGGAGGTCATGGCCGTCATGACCGAGATCGGCCGCGCGCTCGCACCCGAGCCCGTGCTCGACTGCGTTTACCTGCCCGGCCGGCTCGTCGCCGAGGTCGGCACCGACGCGCAGCGCTCCGACATCCTGCCGCAACTGTCCGAGGGCACCGTGCTCCTCGCGTTCGCGCACGACGAGCCGGGCAGCCGCTGGCCGCACACCGAGGTGGCCACCACCGCGGCGCGCGACGGCGACTCCTGGACCGTCTCCGGTCGCAAGAATCCTGTGCTGCACGGTGATTGCGCCGACACCTTCATCGTCTCCGCGAAGCTCCCGGAGGGTGGCGTCGGACTGTTCGTCGTCGACGCATCGGCGGACGGTCTGGTCCGCACGCCGTACCGCACCCACGACGAGCGTCGCGGTGCGCAACTCGTGCTCGACGATGTTGCGGCGACCCCGCTCGGTGAGGCGGCCGACGCGTCCGCCGCCATCACCGCGGCGCAGGTGCACGCGCAGGCGGCACTGTGCGCCGAGGCGGTCGGTGCCCTCGACTCCTCGGTGCAGCTGACCACGAGCTACCTCAAGCAGCGCAAGCAGTTCGGTGTGCCGCTGTCGATGTTCCAGGCGCTCACCCACCGTGCGGCCGACATGTACGTGCTGTACGAGCTGGCGTCGAGCATGAGCCTGTACGCGACCATGGCCCTCGCCGACGGCATCGTCGACCCGACCATCGCCTCGCGCGCCAAGCTGCAGGTCGGCCGGTCCGCTCGGAAGATCGGCCAGGAGTCCGTGCAGATGCACGGCGGCATCGGTGTCACGGCCGAGCACTCCATCGGCCACTACCTGAGCCGCCTGACCGCGATCGAGCACACCCTCGGCACCATGGACGATCACCTGCGGGTGCTCGCCGGCGGTGTGAAGGACTACGAGCTCGTGGAGATCGCCGGAATGTGACCGATCGGGCTCACTCCTGGGGCAGCAGTGTCCCCAGCGGACCGAGATCGATGTTGAGATCCTCGGGGGTGAGCCCGAAATGGTCGCGCAGTTCGCCCATGCGCTGCTCGAGCAGCATCAGTGTCGTGCCGAGCCGTTCGATCTGCTCGTCGCTGAGATCCCCTGCATCCATGCGGTGCAGGGCCTGACGCTCCATCACCTGCCGGAGCAGTTCGACGAGCGTGAGCACCAGCGTCACCAGACCCCGCTCCACGGATTCGGGATCGGCGTCGATACGCGACGGGAAGTTCACCGGCTCGCTCACGAACCCTCCCGGGCCCCACGGGGAACGGGGACGTCGACCCCGGGCAGCGACAGGGTACTGACCGACGAGATCAACGCGCGTAACGAGATCCGCACCAGATCGATATTCGCGATCGACAGTGTGATGTCGCCGGTGATGACCACGCCGCCCGACAGCACCCGATCCAGCAGATCGATCAGAGCGATCCGCCGTTCCTCGTCCACCGATCCGTCGGCGTATCTCACGGCGAGATCCGTTCTGCTCCAGCGAACGAGTAGGGCGGCCACGGGCCGCTCGTCTCGAGCCTGATCCCCGGATTCAGGGACCCGAGTTCCTCCACCTCGGAATAGAATTCGTCCGCCCTGTCGTCGTCGACGAGATATGTCCCGTTGAGCAGCATCCACTCCTGGCTGCCGCTCAGTGCCGGATCGGTCGGCGCGCTCCGGCGACCCGCGGCCGACACACGCAGCAACCGATCGTGGATATCGGCGGCGCGTTCGGCCGCATCGCGTTCGATGCTCTCCTGCGCCGCCAGTTGCGCGCGGCGACGCAGCAGATAGGCCGTGCCCCTGCCGGAACCCGCACCCTCCGCATGCGCTTCCGCGGCGGCCGCGGTCAGCGCCTTGCGATCGGCGAACGCCTTGACCCCCCATTCGGTACGACCGGTCACGAGGGCGAGCGCAGACGCGAACTGCTCCCGGTGCTCGGTGAGCAGGGCCCGGACCCGTTCGTCGTCGAGGCAGACGGTCGCGAGTCGAAGGGGTACCACGGAGACGTGCCGTGCCAATCCGGCGACGACCGAATCATGGGCGCGGGCAACTCTTTCCAGCCAGTCCAGGTCCTCGAGATTGCGAGCCAGTGCGGCCTCGCCGAAATCGTCCAGGGGCACCGTTCCGACGACGGCGGTCAGTCCGCCCTCCTGCACCGTGCGGACCTGCTCGCCGGCGACGCCGGAGGCGCCCTCGGTCTCGTGGCCGACGAGCGTCCCGTCGGTCACGGCGTACATCCAGGTCCCGGTCGTGTCAGTCACGGTTCTCCTCGTCCACGATCTCCGCCGGTTCCGACTCCAGTTCCTCCGCTCGGGCCTCGAGTGCGGCCAACCGTTCGCGAAGCTGCCGGTTCTCCAATTCGAGTTCCACCCGGCTCGAATCGACCTCGGGTGCGCGAGCCTTGCTCGTCAACCACGGATCGCTCTCCCACCAGTCGATCCCGACGGCCTTGGCCGTCTCGAGCGATGCGATGACGAGGCGGAGCTTGATCGTGAGCAGTTCGATGTCGAGCAGATTCACCTGGATGTCGCCGGCGATGACCAACCCCTTGTCCAGGACACGTTCGAGGATGTCGCCGAGATTGGTCGACCGTCCTCCACCCCCGTAGGGCTGCGGCGACGACATGCCGCCTCCCCCACCGACCACCGTCATGACCCGGTCCTTGCGCCGATGTCGCTGCTGCCGCGTCCGTAACGCCGGGTCCGCCGGTACGCGAGCAGATCACCGTCCAGATCGACCTCCACCTCGTAGAGCGCGAGCATGTCGGCCGACGACGGAATCCGCCTGTCTTCCACGACCTCCACCTCGACGACCCATCCGTCCTCGGTGGGTTCGACGGAGGTGACCCCCTGAGCTTCCTTCGAGGTCAGTTCCTTCAGATGTGTGAGGGCCGCCGATGCGGCCTCGGCCGCCGAGATCGCGGGCGGGCCGGTGTCCTGCGCCACGGGATCACTCCTTTCCCCCGGCGGGGCCGGAGCCGCCCCGGGAGATCATGCGGTTCAGCACGGCCTGCTGCGCCTCGTCCTTCTCCTCGGGGGTCAGCTCACCCGCCTCCGCCGCTTCCTCGATCTGCTCGAGTTCGCGCCGCACGTTGGCGGGATCGTGCAGTTGCTGTTCGACCTGCTCCTGGATGATCTCTCCGAGCCACATCACTCCCCTGACGGGAGCGAGGGGCAGCGTGAGCAGGGAGGTCAGCAGACCCATCGTCAACCTCCTTCGCCGGGGTCGGATTTCGCCACGAAGTCGTAGGCCGCCATCGGGCCGAGCAACGAGATCTCGACCCGGTCCTCCCATTCCCGACCCAGTTCCTGCAGGGCCTGTTCGAGTTCGTCCTGCCGCTCGAGTTCGACGAGGACGGCGATGTGCACGGCATCCTGCTCGTGCGTGGGTTGCCGCTCGTTGACCATCGGGTCGAGCGACGACAGGGCCTCGACCGTGCGGCGCGTGTCCTCGTTCCGTTTGGCCTCGATCGCCGCGTTGATGATTTCCCCGAGCGCCATTCGCGCCTCGCGGGTCGCGTCCTCGGACTGCCCACGGATCTGCTCCCGCAACTGCGCCGCCTCGGAGTTCTCCTCGAGGATCTCCTGCAGGATCGCCCTCTCGTCGTACCGTCCCTTCACGACGAACTGTGCGAGACCGTCGAGTTGGTCGAGGGCCGAGGCGAGTTCGTCCTCGTTCCCCTCGAGCAATTCCGCGGCCACCGCGTCCCGGTCGGTGAGGACGGCACCGAATCTCAGCGGGAGCACGGGGGCGACCGTCACGGTCCCGTCGAGCAACGCGGCGTGCGCCTCGAGATCGTCCGGTGTGCCGAGAGCGCGATCGGTCGGGATCTCGCTCACCAGTGCAGCGATGCGACCGGACTTGACCACCGACACCTCGGCCGGCGGATTGCCCACCCCTTCCGCATGCTCCTCCGGTTCCACATCCGACGGGACGATGCCGTAGACGTAGACCGCAGTGGTCGTGGCGGTTTCGTCGCTGTCGCCCTGCTCGGGTCGTTCGGTCTGTTCGGTGGACATCAGTCCTCACCCCTGCGTGATCGTCGAGCGGGCTGCCGCTGCTCCTGGACGTCCCCGAGGAACTCGCTGACTTTCTCCCCCGCAGCCTCGAGCGCGCCCTTCGTCTTGTGCTTGGAACCGCCGGAGGTGATGTCGCCGACGAGATCCGGAAGGCCCTTCGGCTCGTTGTCGGAGATCTCGAGCCGGTTCACCGCTTCCGCGAAACGCAGATAGGTGTCGACACTGGCCACGACGACGCGGGCGTCGATGGTGAGCAGTTCGATACCGACGAGTGAGACACGCACGAACGCGTCGATGACGAGGCCTTTGTCGAGGATGGTGTCGATGATGTCGGCGAGGCCGGACGAGTTGGGACGGGCCATACCGCCCCCGCCGCCTCCACCGCCGCCCCCTGCAGGTTGGATGGTCATGACCGGGATCCTCTCGAGCGGGACGAGCGCGTACCGGTGCTCTTCGTCGCCCGGGTCCGCTTGGCGGGCGCACGTTTCCGAGGCGGTTCGGGCTCTTCCTCTTCGTCGTCGGGTTCTTCGTCGGAGGACTCGTCCTCCTCGGGATACTCGTCCTCGAGATCCTCCTCGTCCTCGGCCGACTCCTCGTCGCCTTCGTCCTCGGACGGCTCACTCTCCTCGAAATCCTCGTCCTCGTCGCGGATCTCGTCTTCGTCACCGGAGGCGTCGGTCTCCCACTCCTCGCCGTTCTCGCCGGTGTCCTCCTGCTCCTGCTCCTCTTCCTCCCGGCGCGCGGTCTCGTCGTCCTTGACGACCTCGCTGTCGCGGATTTCGCCGTGCCAGCCGACGACGTCGTCGGGATGCAACACGGCTTCGGTCATGACGTGGCGCCGGAAGTGCTTCAGTTCCAGGCGTGACCGGCGACCCACCGCCCGCCACAGATTCGCGGTGCGCTCGAACAGGCCCCGGGGGTGGTACTCGAGCACCAGGAGTATCCGGGTGAGATCCGGTGTGAGTTCATGGAAGGTCACCGCGCCGTCGATGTAACCTTTTCCTCCCTTGGAACGCCACACGATCCGTTCGAACGGCACCTGTTCGAGGATCGTGGACTCCCAGTTCCGACGCGACCAGAAAACCTTGCCCGTCCAATGGAGTTTCTCGTCCTGGACCTGCTCGACCTGTTCGACCTTCTTCATGAACTTCGGCCAGTCGGCGAATTGCGTCCACAGGTCGTAGGCCAGATCGACCGGCACCCCCACGTCGATGCTCTCGACGATGTTGGTGAGCTTGATCTTCTTGTTGCCGCCGCCGCCCCCCTTGCCCCCGCCGGTGACGGCCTCCTTGACGTCCTCGAACTTGTCCTTCGCCGTGTTCTTCAGATTCTCGAACCCCGAGCTCGCCGCCGCCTTCAGCGGCGACTCGCCCTGAGCGAGCTTGTCGACGCCGGTGAGCGCACTGGCCAGATTTCCGCCTTTGCCCTCGGAGTAATCCTGTAATCGTCCCGCTGTGCCGGTGACCCTGTCCGACAGGCTCGACAACGCATTCTGCGCGACGGTTCCTGCGAGGCCCTGCAACGACTGCTGCAGACCGCCGGTCAGTCCGCCCGTGGCCTTCCCCGCCGTGTCCGAGGCGGTGCGGCCCGCCTTACCGGCGGTATCGGTCGCGGTCTTCCCGGCCTTGCCCACCGCGTCGGCGACTTCGCCCGATACATCGCTCAACCTGGCCATCGCTCTCACCGCTTCGTTCGACGTACGGGCGCACGACCGGAGGAGGAGGACGACGCAGTGCTACGCGCTGCGCGCTTGCGCGGCTTCGGCGGTGCCTCCTCCGAGTCGTCCGGATCTTCGCTGTCGGCCGTCTTCTTGCTGCGGGACGTCCGCGGACGGGATGTGGCGCGGGCTGCACGGCGCCGCGGTGCGGGACGCTCGGGTTCCGGCTCCTCTTCGTCGCCCGAATCCTCCTCGCCCGAATCCTCTTCGTCGGAACCCTCTTCGTCCGTCTCGTCGTAATCCGGCTCCTCGTCCCGATTCCGGCTGCCGCGACGCCTGCTGCCGCGACTTTCCTCCTCGTCGCGTGATTCGTCGTATTCGTCCTCGTATTCGGCATCCTCGGGTTCCTCCGATCGCCCGCCACCGCTCGCACGGGACTGCAGACGTTCGTTGAGGGCGTCGATCCGGTTGCTGGCCGCGGTCACGGCAGCGGCACGAGCCGCATGCATGAGTTCTCCGCGAACGGATTCGGTGATCTTGCTGATCTCGGGAGACGAGCCGAGCATCGAGGCGCTGCGCTGCAGGAGTTCCTGCGGATTGCTGGGCAGTTTGCCGGTCATTCCGGCACCGGCGAGCATCATGGCCACCCGCATCTTCTTGGTACGGCCGAGGAAATATCCGATGCCCACACCGAGGGCGACTCGTGCTCCGGGTTTCATCACCGTTCTCCTTCGTATGCCGCGCGTCGTGTGGCGTGCTCGGAAGGGGCCGGGGAGGTCTCGGTACGGTACGCAGCCGATGCGCGTCTTTGTGTGATGCAAACCACAGTACGTCACTCGAGGCCTTGATTCGCGTGCTTCGTCGGCATGCGGATTCCGGAGTGAACGACGGGCTCGAAAAGTACCAATCAGTATGTTGTGCAACAGGATACGAGGCTTGCTACAGATCTCGACCGGCCGTCCGCGGGCATGCCAAAGAAAGGTTCTCGAGCCGGTAAGGATTCCGGAAACCGGAGGCTATCGCCGCGGATGCACCGGGGTGGCGATCCCTGTCGCCTGCAAAGCGAATGCTGCTTCCGGACCGATGATTTCGCCGACGAGTGCGAGGAAGCGGTCGACGAAGGCCGGCCCGTGGGCCCCCTCGGTGGCGTCGTCGGGATCCTGCGGATCGAGATGGTGCGCGAGTTCGTGCAACACCACCATCTCGCGGAACGCCCACGCGGTGTTCACCCGGTGCTCGGGAAGAGCGATCGTCGCGCAGTCGCGTTCGTAGTGTGCGGCCGCGTTGCCCGCACGGGCCCGCACGCGCACCGGCACGGCGGCGCGCTCCCACCGGGTGCGTACCCAGTCGAGGGCGAGCAGGGCGTCGATGTAGTCCTGGACCGAGGCGATGGAGGCGAACCGTCTCTCCACCGGGAGCGTGACGTGGGAACCGGCGACCTCGACGGTCCGCAGACCGCGCTCGTCGGCGCGGTCGAGCATCTTCCGTACGATGGACTCCGCTTCGTACACAGCGGTTCTGCGGGTGTCGCGCACCTTGGTCACCGTTCCAGCCTCCTCGGAGCCGACGGCAGTTCGGGTGCCGTTCCCAGCCGGGCCGCGCGTCCGGCGCGGTCGCCCGCGCGCCGGGCATCGGCCGAGCGCGCCGACGGGGCCCGGTTTCCCCGCCAACTGCCCCGTGCCTGCGACGTACTGCGGTAGAAGTCCTGCAGTTCCAGACTCTTCCCACGCAACACCAACGCCGTACCGGGCGAAGATGTTTCCACCTCGCGTTCGATCTCCTGCTTCGCCTCGGCCAGCCGGGCGCCGATGCGGGCGGCAAACGCCGACTGGAAGTTCAGCCGGGCCGTCACCGCGGCAACGGGCTTGCGCACGCGTGTGCGCACACGGCGGCCACCGCGTTCCTCGACGACGGTGCGCACCGTGGTCTCGTTCCGGTAGGTGCCCTCGCGCAGATATGCGTCGGACGCCCGCACCATCTGCACGAGCAGGGAGGAGTACAGCGCCTCGCACACGTCGATGTCGTCGGCGAAGCCGTAGGCGTAGATGACGGTGGAGTTCGCGGTGATGTCGCACTGCACGTCGTTGGCCCCGGCGATCGCGATGAACAACTGGGCGTAGGTGCGCAGTCCCTTCTTGCCCGTCTCGCCGATGGTGATCAGTCGCTGCACGGGAGTCGCGCGGCGTTCCTTCGCCGCCGTGTGACTGCGCGCGACCGCCAGATCGATCGAGGAGGACGTCGCGAGCCGCTGCGCCGCGGCGAGGAAGGCGTCGGCCTCGTGAGGGTTGTCGGTGGACTCCGCCTGGCGGAGCAACCCGCCGATACGACTCAACATCTTGTCCGAACTCACCCAGCGAGCGTAGAGCTTGGCACCGACTCCGCCCACGAGACCGGGAACACGCACGAAGCTCCTGCGAAACCACCCGCGACCCACCAAGATCGTGCAGATGGACACTGCGGTCGATTTCGTCACCGATATCAACGACACGTTCTGGTATGCGGTGATCGCACTGCTCATCGGTTCGGGCCTGTACTACACGATCCGGTCCCGGTTCATCCAGATCCGGCTCCTGCCCGACATGCTGCGTTCCATCGTGGAGAAACCCGAGAGACAACCCAACGGAGAACCCGGCCTGTCCGCCTTCCGGGCCTTCTCCGTCTCGGCGGCCTCTCGCGTGGGAACGGGCAACGTCGCCGGTGTCGCGATCGCGATCAGCCTCGGTGGTCCCGGCGCGGTGTTCTGGATGTGGGCGATGGCCCTGGTCGGTGCAGCGACCGCTTTCCTCGAGTCCACGCTCGCCCAGCTGTACAAGGTGCGCGACGAGGACGGCAGCTTCCGCGGTGGCCCCGCCTACTACATGCAGTACGGGCTGCGGAAACGCTGGATGGGCATGATCTTTGCGGTCATCATCACGATCACCTACGGATTCGTGTTCAACGCGGTGCAGACCAACTCGATCGTCGACGCCGTCTCGAGTTCCGTCGGCGAGAAGACCATGGCACTCCAGGTGATCGTGGGGCTGGCCGTCGCCCTCATCGTCGGCGCGGTGATCTTCGGCGGAATCCGCCGCATCTCCGGCGTCTCCCAGATCGTCGTGCCGGTCCTGGCGTTCGTCTACCTGGTCATCGGCATCATCGTCGTGGTCCTCAACATCGGCGAGGTTCCGACCATGTTCCGCCTCATCGTCGAGAACGCCTTCGGTCTCGAGGAGGTCATCGGTGGTGGCTTCGGCGCTGCCTTCATGAACGGCATCCGCCGAGGTCTCTTCTCGAACGAGGCCGGCATGGGCTCGGCGCCCAACGCCGGCGCCGCCGCCGCGGTTTCCCACCCGGTCAAGCAGGGCCTGGTCCAGAGCCTCGGCGTCTACTTCGACACCCTGCTGGTCTGCTCGATCACGGCTTTCATCATCCTGCTGTCGGAACCCGAATTCGGCAGCGGTCTCGAGGGCGCCGCTCTGACGCAGAACGCGCTCGCGCTGCAACTCGGTGACTGGACGGTGCACTTCCTCGCCGTGCTGATCTTCTTCCTCGCGTTCACCTCGGTGATCGGCAACTATTACTACAGCGAATCCAACATGGAGTTCCTCACCGGATCGCGCCGCATTCTGCCCTACCTGCGCTCGGCGGTCGTGCTGTGCGTCTTCCTCGGGGCCATCGGCTCGCTGCCGCTGGTGTGGGCGCTGGCCGACCTCGCCATGGGAATCATGGCCACCGTCAACCTCATCGCCCTGATCCCGCTGTCGGGTATCGCCTACGCGTTGTTCCATCACTACAGCGCGCAACGCAAGCAGGGTCGCGACCCCGTCTTCCGCGCCGGTGACGTCCCGGGCCTCCGCGGAATCCAGGTGTGGAACGACGACGACGTCACGCCGGTCGAGAGCCGATCGAGCGACGCACGGTAGATTCCCCTACCGCACGAGCGTGTACCGCTTCGGAAAGGATCTTCGAGATGGCGTCGGTGACCTTCGACAAGGCCACGTGCCTGTTCCCCGGCTCGAGTACGCCTGCGGTCGACGCGCTCGACCTCGAGATCGAGGACGGCGAGTTCCTCGTCCTGGTCGGACCGTCGGGCTGCGGCAAGTCGACCTCGCTGCGCATGCTCGCAGGTCTCGAGGAGGTGCACAGCGGACGCATCCTCATCGGCGACCAGGACGTCACCGGGCAGGATCCGAAGGAACGCGACATCGCGATGGTGTTCCAGAACTACGCCCTCTACCCGCACATGTCGGTCGCGGAGAACATGGGCTTCGCGCTGAAACTGGCCAAGACACCCAAGAACGAGATCCGCGAACGGGTCGTCGAGGTCGCGAAGATGCTCGACCTCGAGCAGTTCCTCGACCGCAAGCCCAAGGCGCTGTCCGGCGGTCAGCGTCAGCGCGTCGCGATGGGGCGCGCCATCGTCCGCCAGCCGCAGGTCTTCCTCATGGACGAGCCGCTGTCGAACCTCGACGCCAAACTCCGCGTGCAGACCCGCACGCAGATCGCACAGCTGCAGCGCCGCCTCGGCACCACCACCGTCTACGTCACCCACGACCAGGTCGAGGCCATGACGATGGGCGACCGCGTCGCTGTGCTCGAGAAGGGCATCCTGCAGCAGTGCGCGTCGCCGCGCGTGCTCTACAACAAGCCCGCGAACGTCTTCGTCGCCGGTTTCATGGGCTCGCCCGCGATGAACCTGTTCCGCCTCCCGGTCTTCGACCGCGGCGCGATGATCGGCGACACCCACGTACCGGTGCCGCGCGACGTGGTCGGCCAGGTCACCGAGAAGGAGGTCGTGCTCGGGATCCGGCCCGAACACCTCGAGATCTCGAACGAGGGTCTGGCCATGGATGTCGACGTGGTCGAGGAGCTCGGCTCGGAGGCCTACGTCTACGGCCGGGCCGACGTCGGCGGGATCGTCCAGCAGATCGTCGCCCGCAGCGACTGGCGCAACCCTCCGCAGAAGGGCGACCGGCTGTACCTGCGCTTCGACCCCGAGCACGTGCACGTCTTCGGAACGTCCGACGGGAAGCGGATCGGCTGATCACCGCTCCGGGATCGGTCTGCGGAGTCGACACTCGACCGATTCAGGATGGGCGGAATGCCGACTTTTACCGGTGCTGCGTGCCACAGTAGTGGCCGGTGTCGGTGCAGCTGGGTCACCGACGTGTGTTCTACGACCTCGAAATGGGGAGTTGTTGATGGTTCTGAATACGAAGGCGATGCGGAGGGCTGCGATCGCCGCTACGGCCGCGACCGCGCTCGTTCTCGCGGGCTGCTCGTCGGACAACGGTGGCGACGACACCTCGACCGGCGGCGAGGATACCGCTGCTTCCGGTGAGGGCCGCGGCCCGATCACGATCGTCGAGGGGCAGGATCCCCTGAACGCGGCGCTCGAGAGCATCATCGCCGACTGGAACGCCGAGCATCCCGACGAGCAGGTGACGTTCAAGCCGCTGGCCAAGGAGGCCAACGACCAGTACGACGACATCGCCCAGCGGATGCAGGCCCGCAGCGACGAATACGACCTCATCGCCGTGGACGTCACCAACACGGCGGAGTTCGCCGCGAACGGCTGGCTGCTCCCCCTCGAGGACGACCTGGCGATCGACACCGAGGGCCTGCTGCCCGCGACCGTCGAGTCGGGTACCTACAACGGCACCCTGTACGCCGCCCCGAAGAACACCAACGGCGCGTTCCTCTACTACCGCACCGACCTCGTCGACGAGGCCCCCGCGACCTGGGACGACCTGAAGGCCGAGTGCCCGAAGGCCGAGGAGGCGGGTATCGCCTGCTACATCGGTCAGTTCAAGAACTACGAGGGCCTGACGGTCAACGTCACCGAGATCGTCAACGCCTTCGGTGGCTCCTTCGTCGCCGAGGACGGCCTGACCCCGGCCGTCGACGACAAGACAGCCGAGGGCCTGCAGTTCATCGTCGACAACTTCGAGGACGGCATCATCCCGGCCGCCGCGCAGACCTACACCGAGGGCGAGTCGCAGACCGCCTTCGGCAATGGTGAGGCACTGTTCCTGCGCACGTGGCCCGGCTTCTACACCGACGGTGAGACCTCATCGGTCGCCGGCAACTACGGCATCGCCGTCCTGCCCGGCGTCGACGGCCCCGGCGTCTCGACGCTCGGCGGTTACAACGTCGGCATCAGCGCGTTCTCGGATGCTCCCGCCACCGCGCGCGACTTCCTCGAGTTCATGCAGACCCGCCAGGCGCAGATGTACTACGCAGAAGCGGGCGGCGCCCCGGTTCTCGCCGAGGTCTACGACGACGCCTCGATCCTCGAGCAGTACCCCTACTTCTCGACGCTGAAGGAGGCCCTCGAGGCCGCCAAGCCGCGTCCGGCGTCGCCGTACTACTCGGCCGTGTCGAAGGCGATCGCCGACAACGCCTACGCTGCGATCCGTGGCGAGAAGACCGTCCAGCAGGCGCTGGACGACACCCGGGCCGGCATCGAGACCGCCGGCAACTGATGCTCTAGGAGCAGTACATGGCTGACCCGCAGGTCGACACTCCCGCGGATCCGCCACACGCCCCCGCGGTCGGGACCGTCCCCGGTCCCGACCGCGGACGTGTCGGCGGACGTCACCGCGTGCCCGCACCTCCCGTCACGGCGGTGAAGAAGCGGCGCAAGATCCCGGTGTGGATGTTCGTCGCCCCGTCGATGCTCGTCCTGGCCGTGATCATCCTGTACCCGCTCGGACGAGCGGTGTGGATGTCGCTGCACGGTGACTCGAAGCGACTCGACCCCGAGACGGGCCGATTCGTCACCGGGGGTTTCGTGGGGATCGAGAACTATACGCGCTGGATCACCCAGACCTGCAACACCGCCACCGGTTCGATTCCGTGCCCTCCGGGCACCCTCGGCTCCCAGTTCTGGCAGTCGATCTTCAACACCTTCTTCTTCACCGTCGTCACGGTCTCGCTCGAGACGGTGATCGGTTTCGCGATGGCGATCGTGATGGCCAAGTCGTTCCGGGGTCGCGGCCTGCTGCGCGCCTCGGTGCTGGTGCCGTGGGCGATCCCCACCGCCGTCACCGCCAAGCTGTGGTTCTTCATCTTCGCCAACGACGGTGCCGCCAACAAACTGCTCGGCACCGACTACCTGTGGACCGCCGATCCGTGGCCCGCGCGCTTCGCGATCATCGTCGCCGACGTGTGGAAGACGGCACCGTTCATGGCGCTGCTCATCCTCGCCGGCCTGCAGATGATCCCGCAGGACGTCTACGAGGCCGCGAAGGTCGACGGTGCGAACGCCTGGCAGCGGTTCAAGATGATCACGCTGCCGCTGGTCAAGCCCGCCCTCATGGTGGCGATCCTCTTCCGCACCATGGACGCGCTGCGCATGTACGACCTGCCCGCGATCATGATGGGGTCCAATCCGGCGACGTCCACGATCTCGGTGCTCGTCGTCGACCAGATGCGTCAGGGTTCGAACTCCGCGTCCGCCCTGTCGACGATCACCTTCCTGCTCATCTTCGCCGTCGCCTTCGTGCTGGTGCGGTTCCTCGGCGCCAACGCGGTGAGTACGCAGGAGAAGCAGCGTAAGGGGGAGGTCGTATGACCGTCACCACCGAGATTCCTCGGAGCCGGCCGGAGCCGGAGCCCACGCCGGTGCAGACCCGCAAGGTGCCGTTCAAGCGCAGGATGAGCACGGTCGGCACCTATCTGGGTGTCGCGCTGATCGTCATGTGGGGCCTGGCCCCCTGCTATTGGATGATCGTCACGGCCCTGCGCGACCCGTCGGAGACGTTCAGCACGACCCTGTGGCCGTCGAACCCGACACTGCAGAACTTCGCCGACGCGCTCGACCCCGACGCCAAGGTCAACTTCTCGCGGGCGCTGCTCAACAGCGTCATCATCGCCGGCGCCACCACGGCGGTCGCGCTGCTGCTCGGCGTGTTCACCGCCTACGCCCTGTCGCGCTTCGAGTTCCGCGGTAAGTACTTCGTCACCGGCATCATCCTCGGCGCGTCGATGTTTCCGGTCGTCGCGCTCGTGACGCCGCTGTTCCAGCTGTTCACCGACATCGGCTGGATCGGCAAGTACCAGGCGCTGATCATCCCGAACATCTCGTTCGTGCTGCCGCTGACCGTCTACACGCTCACCTCGTTCTTCTCCGAACTGCCGTGGGAGCTCGAGGAGGCCGCCCGCATGGACGGCGCGACGCGCGGGCAGGCGTTCCGCCTGGTCATGCTGCCGCTCGCGGCACCTGCGCTGTTCACCACGGCGATCCTCGCCTTCATCGCGACCGTCAACGAGTACCTGCTGATGTCGCAGCTGTCGAGCGAGAGCACGGCCCCGGTGACGGTGGCGATGGCACGGTTCACCGGCACCGACCCGTACGTCACCCCGTACGCGTCGATCATGGCCGGCGGCACGCTCGTCATGGTGCCGCTCGTGGTGATGGTGCTGCTCTTCCAGCGACGCATCATCTCGGGTCTGACCGCGGGTGGCGTCAAGTCGTGAGGAAGGTTCCGCGCCGGAACCGACTCGAGATGCTGCTCGGCCTGCTCACGGTGTTCACGGTGATGGCCGTGATCTCCGCGGTCGCCGAGCTGACGTCGCCGCAACCCGGCATCGTGCCGTCCCTCGTGCTGCTCGCATTCGTCGTGATGTGGGGGTTCGCGCTCCGCGCGTGGCGCCGATCGGGCTGACCCTGTCGTGACGATGGCCCCGCCGTGACGTGAGAAGAAGCACCGTACCGGTGTTCCGGAGGCGTCTCGTGGTCGTTTCCGTACCATACGGTGGGCGGGAGACCCTCCCGTCCGGATTTTCGGTACCGAGAAAGTGGAACGAGTGACGAGCCCGACAAGGTCGACATCCTCGCGCGCCGCCGCGGCCGCAGCGAAGAAGCGCAGGGGACGCATCGTTCGCTACGCCGTACTCGTCGCGTTCGTTCTCGCCGTGCTCGTCCCGCTCGGGATCTTCGCCACCGCCTACTACTCGGCGGAGGTGCCGACCCCGGCGGACATGAAGACGAACCAGCTCGCGCGGGTCTACGCATCCGACGACGCCACCGAGATCACCCGGGTGGTCCCGCCGGAGGGCAACCGTGTCGAGGTCGGGATCGCGCAGATCCCCGAGCACGTCCGCAACGCCGTGCTGTCGGCGGAGGACCGCAACTTCTACAGCAACCCGGGCTTCTCGATCACCGGTTTCGCACGCGCAGCCCGCGACAACGTCATGGGCAAGGACACCGCCGGCGGCGGTTCCACGATCACGCAGCAGTACGTCAAGAACGTGCTCGTCGGCTCCGATCGCACGCTCGAACGCAAGATGCGCGAACTCGTCATCTCCACCAAGATGGCGCGGCAGTGGTCGAAGGACGAGATCCTCGAGGCGTACCTCAACACCATCTACTTCGGTCGCGGCGCCTACGGCATCGGCGCGGCGTCCCAGGCGTACTTCGGCAAGCCCGTCGAGGAACTGTCGGTCTCCGAGGGCGCCGTCCTGGCCGGGGTGATCCAGACACCGTCGTCGCTCGACCCCGAGTACAACCTGCCTGCCATCGAGGAGCGCTGGAACTACGTGCTCGACGGCATGGTCGAGATGAAGGTCCTCGACCCGGCCGAGCGGCCGGACCAGGTGTTCCCCCCGACGGTGCCGTCGGACACCCTCGTGCTGGCCACCGAGGCGACCGGACCGGAAGGTCACATCCGTACCCAGGTGCTGCGTGAGCTGTCCGCGGCGGGGATCAGCGAACAGGCCCTCAACACCGAAGGTCTGCGCATCACTACCACCATCGACCTGAAGACCCAGCAGGCGGCGATCGACGCCGCTCGGTCCACGCTGTCCGGCGAACCCGGGGAACTGCGCACCGCCGTGGTCTCGATCGATCCCCGCTCCGGTGCCGTGCGCGCCTACTACGGCGGTGAGGACGGTGCCGGTTTCGACTTCGCACAGGCCCCCGTCCAGACGGGTTCGGCGTTCAAGGTGTTCGGCCTGCTCGCCGCCCTCGACGACGGGATCGGCCTCAACGCGCGTTTCGACAGCTCCCCGCTCACGGTGGGCAATATCCGCATCGGCAACGTCGAGGGTGAGTCGTGCGGACGTTGCACGATCGCCGAGGCGCTCAAGCGGTCGCTGAACACGAGCTTCTACCGGCTCATGATGTCCATGTCGAACGGCCCGCAGAAGATCGCCGACGCCGCGCATGCGGCGGGGATCCCGCTGACGATCCCCGGGGTCGAGGGGCAGACGCTGAGCGAGAACGGCGGTCCGCCGGAGGGCGGCATCGTCCTCGGCCAGTACCAGGCACGGGTCATCGACATGGCTTCCGCCTACGCGACGATCGCCGCGTCCGGTGTCTTCCACGAGCCGTACTTCGTGCAGAAGGTCGTCACGGCCGACGGTGTCGTGCTCCTCGATCGTCCGCCGTCACCCGGCGAGCAGCGCTTCGACGCCGCGGTCGCCGACAACGCAACCCAGGCCATGATGCCGATCGCCGCATACTCGCGCGGGCACGCGCTCGCCGGTGGCCGGCCGTCGGCGTCGAAGACCGGCACCACGCAGCTCGGCGACACCGGGTTGAACAAGGACGCCTGGATGGTCGGGTACACGCCGTCGCTGTCGACGGCCGTGTGGATGGGCACCCCCGACGCCGGGGCGATCACCAACAGCTGGGGCGGGTCGATCTACGGTTCCGGACTGCCGTCGGACATCTGGAAGAGAACGATGGACGGCGCCCTCGAAGGCACGCCAGTCGAGAGCTTCCCGTGGCCGGCGTCGATCGGTGGTCAGGCGGGTGTCCCGAAGGACGCCGGCATCGAGGCCACCACCGCTCCCCCGGCGCCGACCTTCCAGCTGCCCGACCTGTCGAACCTGCCGCCGATCACGATTCCCGCGCCCCCGGTCGATCTGCCTGTCCCCGTGCCTTCGCAGATCGAGGTGTTCCCCGGCGTGACGATCCAGATCCCCGGCTTGTAGATCCGCACTCCACCCATCGAGGGGAGGTCGTGTGCGTGTTCCCGTCCGGGAACGCACACAACCTCCCCTTCGTCGTCGAGGCGGTTCGGGTCTACGGCCCGGCCAGCACCGTCGGCAGCAGCGCGGCCGAACAGTCGACGACCTCGTCGACGCTCGGTGTGCCTTCGCGGAACCGGTCGATGGCCAGCGACTCCACGAACGCCCACCACGCCCGCAGCCGCATGCGGGTGACGGGGGTGTCATCGCAGCCCAGCGCCGCGACGACCCGCTCGACCATGGTGTCGCGCATCGAGTCGTGGATGTCGCGGATCTGAGGGTCGGAGCCGACGCCGCTGTGGAAGAACGTCTGGTAGTTGTCGCCGTGGCGGTCGATGAACGACACGAACGGGTGCAGCACCGCCCGGAGGGGATCCTGCTCGTCCGGATCGGGATCCGCCGCGCGGAGCAACCGGCGTGATGCGGCGCCGACGACGGCGACGTAGAAGTCCTGCTTCGTGGGGAAGTAGCGGAACAGCAGGCCGCGGGAGATGCCGGCGATCTCGGCGACGCGGTCGATCGACAGGGCGTGGATCGGGCGCGTCGACAGCTCCTGCAGCCCGATCGCCACGAGTTGCCGGCGACGTTCCTCGGGTGGCAGGCGACGCCGTCCTTTGGACGCCTCTTGTCGCGGGGTGCTCACACCGATAGCCTAACTGAGCATCGCTCAGTTACGACCGCCCGACCGGGCAGATTCCCGGTCGAACTCGACGGAAGGCACCCGATGGATTTCGCACAGTCCGAGCGCAGTCGCGACTATCTCGAACGCCTCCGAGCGTTCATCGTCGCCGAGGTCACGCCCGTCGAACAGCGACTGCGGGCCGAGCGACGCACCCCGGGCGAGGGACGACGCGACATCGACGCCGCCGAGAGGTGGGCCGTCTCCCCCGAATTCCGCGAGCTGCAGCGCAAGGCCCGCGCCGAGGGCCTGTGGAACCTCTTCCTGCCCGACGCCGAACTCGGTGCCGGACTGTCGAACATCGAATACGCCCCGCTCGCCGAGGAGATGGGCCGCTCGCAGTTCGCCTCCGCGGTGTTCAACTGCGACGCCCCCGACACCGGCAACATGGAGGTCCTCTACCATTACGGCAGCGAGGCGCAGAAGGAACAGTGGCTGCGCCCGCTCCTCGACGGTGAGATCCGTTCGGCCTTCTGTATGACCGAACCCGAGGTCGCGTCGTCGGACGCGACGAACATGGCCGCGACCGCCGTGGTCGAGGGCGACGAGATCGTGCTCAACGGCCGTAAGTGGTGGAGCACCGGCGTCGGCCATCCCGACTGCAAGGTGCTCATCTTCATGGGCCTGACCGATCCGGAAGCCCACAAGTACCAGCGACATTCGATGGTCCTCGTGCCCTTCGACACCCCCGGCGTGAAGGTCGAACGCATGCTCCCGACGATGGGCTTCTTCGACGAGCCCGGCGGCCACGGCGAGGTGTCGTTCACCGACGTGCGACTGCCGCTCGATGCCGTCATCGCCGGTCCCGGACGAGGATTCGAGATCGCCCAGGGCCGGCTCGGTCCCGGCCGCATCCACCACTGCATGCGCCTCGTCGGGCTGGCCGAGCACACCCTCGAACTCGCGTGTCGCCGCGGCCTCGAGCGCACCGCCTTCGGCAAGCCGATCATCAACCTCGGTGGCAACCGCGAACGCATCGCCGACGCCCGTATCGCGATCAACCAACTGCGGCTGCTCGTCCTGCACGCGGCCTGGCTGCTCGACACGCAGGGACTCGCCGGAGCGCGCTCGGCGGTCTCGGAGATCAAGGTCGTCGCACCGCGCGTCACCCAGCAGATCGTCGACTTCGCCATCCAGATCCACGGTGGTGGCGGGCTTTCCGACGACTTCCCCCTCGCCGGTGCGTGGACGGCGGCGCGAGCACTGCGTCTCGCCGACGGACCCGACGAGGTGCACCAGGGGCTCGTCGCCCGGTTCGAACTCGGCAAGTACGCGTGAGAGGGAGATTTCGACGATGACCACACTTCCCGACAACGCCCGCACCGTTCGCGAGGAGGACGCCTTCGACGTCGACGCGGTCGCGGCCTGGCTCGCCGAGCACGCCGGCATCACCGGAGTGCCGGAGGTCCGCCAGTTCTCCGGCGGCGCATCCAACCTGACCTACCTGCTGCGCTATCCGGATCGCGATCTCGTGCTGCGCCGGCCGCCGGCCGGGGCGAAGCCGTCGTCCGGTCACGACATGGCACGCGAGTACCGCATCCAGTCGATGCTCGCACCGGTCTACCCCTACGTGCCCACCATGATCGGCCTGTGCACCGATCACAGCGTGCTCGGCAGCGACTTCTACGTCATGGACCGCGTTCCCGGAACCATCCTGCGGACGAATCCGCCCACGCAACTCGACCTCTCCGAAGCGGATACCCGCACCCTGTGCCTGCGCATCGTCGATCTGCTCGTCGAACTGCACGGCATCGATCCGGAGTCCGCAGGACTGTCCGAACTGGGTCGCGGATCCGGTTACGTCGCACGGCAGGTCGCGGGCTGGACGTCGCGCTACGCCAAGGCCCGCACCGACAACGTCCCCGACTTCGCCCGTGTCACCGAGTGGTTGGCGGCTCGGCAGCCGCAGGACGTCGCGCAGACCGTGATCCACGGCGACTTCCGGCTCGACAACATCGTCCTCGACGAGAACGATCCGCTGAATCCGGTCGCGGTCCTCGACTGGGAGCTGGCCACCATCGGCGACCCCCTGATGGACCTCGGCTCGTCGCTCGCCTACTGGGTCCAGGCGGACGACGACGACATGCTGCTGCTGACGAAGCGACAGCCGTCCGATCTCCCCGGCATGCTCACTCGTCAGGAGATCGTCGAATACTATTCCGAGCGAACCGGACTGCCGGTGGACGGTTGGGGATTCTACGAGGTGTTCGGACTGTTCCGCCTCGCCGTGATCGCCCAGCAGATCTACTACCGCTATCACCACGGCCACACCTCCAATCCTGCCTTCAAGGACTTCTGGATCGTGGTCGGCTATCTCGAATCCCGTTGCAGTGCATTGATCGATCGATACGAGAAGGAGAGCCGATGAGCCGCCCGCAGCGACGGAACATCCTCATCACCGGTGCGAGTTCCGGCCTCGGTGCCGGAATGGCGCGTGAATTCGGCGCGCGAGGAAGGAATCTCGCGCTCGCCGCTCGGCGCGTCGAACGGCTCGAGGAGCTGCGGGACGAACTGCTCGCCGCGTACCCGGGCATCACCGTGAGCGTGCGCGCTCTCGATGTGAACAAGCACGACGACGTGTTCACCGTCTTCCGCGAGTTCGACGAGGAGCTCGGTGGTCTCGATCGGGTGATCGTCAACGCCGGCCTCGGCAAGGGACAACCGCTCGGTACCGGCTACTTCCGCGCGAACGCCCAGACGGCGAACACCAACTTCCTCGGTGCACTGGCGCAGAGCGAAGCGGCCCTCGAGCTCATGCGGCCCCGTGGGCGCGGGCACGTCGTCCTCATCTCGTCCATGAGCGCGGTGCGGGGCATGCCGCGCAACCTGACGACCTACGCCGCGTCGAAGGCCGCCGTCGCCTCGCTCGGTGAGGGGATGCGGGCCGACCTCGCCGACACCGACATCTCGGTGAGCACGATCTTCCCGGGATACATCCGGTCGGAGATCAACGAGAAGGTGAAGAAGGTCCCGTTCATCGTCGACACCGAAACAGGTTGTCGCGCACTGGCGGCTGCGATCGAGAAGGAACCGGCCAAGGCGTACGTGCCGGGCTGGCCGTGGATTCCGCTCGGCTACGCGATGAAGGTGCTGCCGCTGTCGGTGATCCGGAAGATGGCGTAGGCGGGTCCGGAACCCACAGCGGCAACGGCGAAGGCCGCATCCCACGTGAGGGATGCGGCCTTCGCCGGAAATACTGCCGGAGAACGACTTACGCGTCGGCTCCGATGATGAACGCCTCGAGCTGGGCACGAGCGGAATCGTCGGCCATCTGGACCGGCGGGGACTTCATCAGGTATGCCGAAGCCGGGAGGATCGGGCCGCCGATGCCGCGGTCCTTGGCGATCTTCGCCGCGCGGATGGCGTCGATGATGATGCCGGCCGAGTTCGGGGAGTCCCAGACCTCGAGCTTGTACTCGAGGTTCAGCGGGGCGTCACCGAAGGCGCGACCCTCCAGGCGGACGTATGCCCACTTGCGGTCGTCGAGCCACTGCACGTAGTCGGAGGGGCCGATGTGCACGTCGCGGTCGTGGACCTTGCCGGCGAGGGGGCCGTTGAGGTTCGACGTGACGGCCTGGGTCTTGGAGACCTTCTTCGACTCCAGACGCTCGCGCTCGAGCATGTTCTTGAAGTCCATGTTGCCGCCGACGTTGAGCTGGTACGTGCGGTCGAGCACGACACCGCGGTCCTCGAACAGCTTTGCCATCACGCGGTGGGTGATGGTGGCGCCGACCTGCGATTTGATGTCGTCGCCGACGATCGGGACACCGGCGTCGGTGAACTTCTGCGCCCACTCGGGGTCGGAGGCGATGAACACGGGGAGAGCGTTGACGAAGGCGACGCCCGCGTCGATGGCGCACTGCGCGTAGAACTTGTCGGCCTCTTCGGAACCCACGGGGAGGTAGGAGACGAGAACGTCGACCTGGGCGTCCTTGAGCGCCTGAACCACGTCGACGGGCTCGGTGTCGGACAGCTCGATGGTCTCGGCGTAGTACTTGCCGATGCCGTCGAGCGTGTGGCCGCGCTGCACGGGCACGCCGAGCGGCGGCACATCGGCGATCTTGATGGTGTTGTTCTCGCTCGCGAGGATCGCCTCGGACAGGTCGAAGCCGACCTTCTTGGCATCCACGTCGAACGCGGCGACGAACTGGACGTCGCGCACGTGGTAGGGACCGAATTCGACGTGCATCAGGCCGGGGACGGTGGTCTCGGCGTCCGCATCCTTGTAGTACTCGACGCCCTGGACCAGGGAAGAGGCACAGTTCCCCACGCCCACAATGGCCACGCGCACCGCGGTGCTGTTCTCACCCATGGTCGGGTTCTCCTTCTTTGTTGCGTGCTGCTGACGACTGCTCGGCGGCGATGAGTTCGTTGAGCCAGCGCACTTCGCGCTCGCTGGACTCGAGGCCGAGCTGATGGAGCTGACGGGTGTAACGATCGAGTGTGCCGCTGGCCCGTCCGATCGCATCGCGGAGCGCTTCTCTGCGCTCCTCGACCTGGCGGCGCCTGCCTTCGAGAATTCGCATCCGCGCTTCGGCGGGAGTGCGACCGAAGAAGGCGAGGTGCACGCCGAATCCGTCATCGGTGTAGTTCTGCGGTCCCGTGTCGGCGACCAGCTCGGTGAAGCGTTCTCGACCCTTCGGGGTGAGCTGATAGACGCGGCGGGCACGTCGTTTCACGGGACCGGGAATTCCCGGATCCTCTTCGATGAGGCCGTCCGCCTGCATTCTCCGCAGAGTCGGATAGAGCGACCCGTAGGAGAAGGCGCGGAAGGCTCCGAGGAGCCCGGTCAGACGCTTGCGCAGCTCGTAGCCGTGCATGGGCGATTCGAGGAGGAGCCCGAGTATCGCCAGTTCTAGCACGGGTCACCTCCTGTTTCCGTTCGAACCAACCGATTGATACGACACGGAACTATATCGCGCCGATATATACGACGATACGCCCCATACGGTTCGTGTCACGTCCGGTTGCGGGCGGGCACCCTTCTCCGGACCCGATCGGACATGCGTCGGTGCCACCTCGACCACCCGTCTTCGATGTCCAGTGGGCCACTCCCCGCCCCTCGCCGCATCGCCCGCACGTACTCTGGAAGCCGTGCGAATTCAGCGGCAGGTGGTGGACTACGCGTTGCAGCGGCGCTCGCTGCTCGCAGAGGTCTACTCGGGGCGACGCGGAGTCAGCGAGGTCTGCGACGCGAGCCCCTATCTGCTGCGGGCGGCGAAATTTCACGGCCGGGGCAGCGATGTGATGTGCCCCATCTGCCGTAAGGAGCAGTTGACTCTTGTCTCGTGGGTCTTCGGCGACAAACTCGGTCCGGTGTCCGGGTCGGCGCGCACCCCCGAAGAGTTGGTGCGTCTGGCCGCCAGCCAGGAGGAATTCTCGGTTCACGTGGTCGAGGTGTGCCGCACCTGCAGCTGGAATCACCTGGTGCAGTCGTACGTCCTGGGATCGCAACCAGCACCCAAGAGCCCGCGTCGCCGGTCGACGGGATCGAGCCGTCGTACCGCCAGCGAGTGAAGGGGTACCGGCAACGTGCCCGTACGCTTTCTCGTGGAGTTCGCTCCTGGGTCCGACCCGCACGACCTGATCGTCGCGTCGTCCGCTGCGCACATCGTCGATCGACTGCCGTCCGTCGGCATCGCCGATCGGCTCTTCGTGGAGCAGTGTCGAGGCCGCGGCGTGATGCGTCGCGAGAACAGTTGGAGATGAGTACGTGAGTTCCCCCGACAACGAACCCGAGGACAACAAGGCCGTCCCGCCCCAGCGCAGCGGTCCCGCCGGACCGCAACCCGGGCAGCAACGTCCCGGTCCTCCTGCCGGTGCCGGTCAGGGACAGCCGGGTCCGGGACAGCCCGCTCCGGGACAGCAGCGCCCTGCCCAGGGCCCGGTGCAGGGTCGTCCGTTGCCGCCGCAACCGCGCCCGCAGGGTCAGCCGGGAGCACAGGGCCAGCCGGGCCGACCGGGCGGACAGCCCGGTGGTCCCGCAGGTCAGCAACCGCCGCGCCCCGGCAGCCGGCCGCCGTACCCGCCCCAGGCTCCCGGTCAGGGACAGCGTCCTCAAGCCCCCGTCCAGGGACAGCGCCCTCAGTCCCCCGGCCAGGGACAGCGTCCTCCGGCTCCCGGTCAGGGGCAGGGACCGGGCCCCCAGCAGGGCCGACCGGGACAGCCGTACCCACCGCGCGGACCGGTGCCCGCCCCGGGCGCCAACCAGCCGCGTAACCCCAACCAGTCGATGCCGCCGCGTCCCGGCACGTTGCCGCCCGGCGCGGTGCCTCCCGTCCAGCGCACGCCGCAGGCCGATCCGACCGTCGCCATGCGTCCCGGAGCGGACGCGGCAGGTGCGCAGCGTCCCGGAGCGGACGCGGCAGGTGTACAGCGTCCCGGAGCGGATGCCCCGACGCAGCGGGTCTCCGCGGCGAGCGCTGCAGTCGGTGCGAGTGCTGCAAAGAGTGCGAGTGCTGCGGACGATGCACCCACGACGCGCGTTGCCGGTGGCCCGCCCGCAGGCGGACCTCCCACGGTTCCGCCCGGTGGCGGTTCGGGTGGCGGCGCCGGGGGTGGAAAGGGCGACGGCAAGAGCAACCGCTGGCGCACGATCCGCCGGATCGGTTACGGCGTGGTCGCCGCCGGCATCCTCGTCCCGATCCTCATGTTCATGCTGGCGTACATCGTCCAGGACGTGCCGCGCCCCGGTGAGCTGCAGACGAACCAGGCCGCGACCATCTTCAACTCCGACGGCCAGGGTGTCATCACGAAGGTGATCCCACCGGAGGGCAACCGCACCGAGGTCGAACTCGACGCGATCCCCGTGCACGTCCGCAACGCCGTGCTCGCCGCCGAGGACCGCGATTTCTACAGCAATCCCGGCTTCTCGGTCACCGGCTTCGCGCGTGCCGCCCGCGACAACGTGCTCGGCCGCGACAGCGCCGGTGGTGGTTCGACCATCACCCAGCAGTACGTGAAGGTCGCCGTCGTCGGTTCCGAGCGGACGTTGACGCGAAAGCTCAAGGAGCTGGTGCTGTCGACGAAGATGGCGAACCAGTGGGCCAAGGACGACATCCTCGCGGCCTACCTCAACACCATCTACTTCGGTCGCGGTGCCTACGGCATCGCAGCGGCGTCGAACGCGTACTTCGGCAAGCCCGTCGGTGAGCTCACCGTCGAGGAGGGCGCCGTGCTCGCGTCGTCGATCCAGTTGCCGTCGCTGCTCGATCCCGAGCAGAACCCCGAGGGTGCGGAGGCGCGCTGGAACTACGTGCTCGACGGCATGGTCGCCGCCGGCACGCTCGATGCCGCCGAACGGTCGGGTATGAAGTACCCGGCCTACGTGCCGATCGCTGAGCTCGACAACGGCGACCAGTCGTCCGGCCCCGAAGGTCTGATCAAGAACCAGGTGCTCGCCGAGTTGGCCCGCGAGGGCATCGACGAGAACCTCCTCAATACGGCCGGTCTCCAGATCACCACGACGATCGACCCCCAGGCCCAGCAGTCGGCGGTCGAGGCGGCGCAGAGCAATCTCGAGGGCGAACCCGAGGAGTTGCGTACCGCGGTGGTGTCGGTCGATCCCCGGTCCGGGGCGATCCGCGCCTACTACGGCGGGGAGAGCGGTGTCGGTTACGACTTCGCCCAGTCCGGTCTGCAGACGGGTTCGTCGTTCAAGGTGTTCGGCCTGGCCGCCAACCTCGACCAGGGCGTGCCGTTGTCGCAGACCTACGACAGCGGTCCGCTGACGGTCAACGGCATCAAGATCGGCAACGTCGAGGGCGAGTCGTGCGGGCAGTGCACCATCGCCGAAGCGCTCAAGCGGTCGCTGAACACGAGCTTCTACCGGATGATGCTCGAGATGGACAACGGCCCGCAGGCCATCGCCGACATGGCGCACAAGCTGGGTGTCGCGAAGGAACTGCCGGGCATCGGTGAGACGCTCACCGAGCCGGGGGGCGTCGGCCCCAACTACGGCATCGTGCTGGGCCAGTACCAGTCGCGCGTGCTCGACATGGCCTCGGCGTACGCCACGCTCGCGGCGTCCGGCCGTCATCACGAGCCGTACTTCGTGCAGAAGGTCGTGACGTCCGACGGCGAGGTGCTCCTCGACCGTGGCACCCCTGCCGGTGAGCAGGTCGTCGACGCGGCGGTGGCCGACAACACCACTTCCGCGATGACCCCGATCGCCGCGTACTCGAACGGCCACGCCCTGGCCGGCGGCCGTCCGTCCGCGTCGAAGACCGGTACCGCTCAGCTCGGCGACACCGGCTCCAACAAGGACGCGTGGATGGTCGGTTACACCCCGTCGCTGTCGACCGCGGTGTGGGTCGGCACCGAGGAGGGCCTGCCCCTCGAGAACAGCTGGGGCGGCATGATCTACGGCTCGGGTATCCCGTCGGACATCTGGAAGGACACGATGGACGGCGCTCTCGAAGGCACCGAGGTCGAGTCGTTCCCGAAGCCGGAACCGATCGCCGGTGTCTCCGGCGTGCCGGCGTGGACCGCGTCGACGACAGCTCCGGCCACCCGTGAGCAGACCACCACCTCGCGTGTCGTGCCGAGTCTTCCCGAGGTTCCGGAGATCACCACGCAGAACGTGGAGATCTTCCCCGGCGTCACCATCCCCGTTCCGGGTGTCGCCCCGCAGACGACCACCCAGAACGCGCCCTCCCGTCCCGGTAACGGCGGTCAGGAGGAAGAGAGCGAGGATACCGGCGGCGGAACCGGCGGTGGTACCGGCGACGACTCCGACGAGGGTGGATCGCCTCCGCAGAACCGCATCCCGGGACTCGAGAGCCCCGCGATCCCGGGCGCGCAGGGAGGCGGATTCCAGGGCGCGCAGGGCGGTAGTCCCCAGGGCGCGTTCGAATACGCTCCGGCCGGGTAGCCTCGCCGCGTGAGCGACGACCGGGGATCCGACGCCCGGCCGGTGGTGTCCGCTGCACCACCGGCCGAGGATCGTCGTTCCCTGGATTGGCGCGACACCCCCGGGCGTACCGACCCGACGGTGTCGCGCCTGACCGCCGTCATCGGCGGTCCGGCGGGCCGGCACGCCGTGCTCGGGCGCACCCGCTTCTTCACTCCCCTGCGGGCGATGTTGCTGCTCGCGGTCGTCTTCCTCGCCTTCGGCTGGTTCACGAAGGCGGCCTGCGTCCAGCAGGGACCCGTCGGTCCCGACGGCGCGCTCGGCCTGGACTGGAGCGGCAACCGGCAGTACGTGGCGATGTGTTATTCCGACATCGTTCCGCTCTACGGTGCCGAACGGCTCGCCGAAGGCGCCTTCCCGTACCGGACGTCGTGGGAGGAACCCGGCCCGGACGGGCAGATGCAGACCCGGTACATGGAGTATCCGGTGCTCGCGGGGCTCTACCAGTACGGTTCGATGCGCATCGCGAAGGCGTGGGACGCCACACCGTGGCTCCCCGATGCACTGCAGGTCGCGATCTACTTCGCCGTCGTCGCGGTCGGTCTCGCGCTCGCCTGGCTCGTCACGGTGTGGGCCACCGCGATGTCGGCGGGCCGCAGGATCTGGGACGCCGCGCTCGTCGCGGCGTCACCACTGGTCGTGGTGCACGCCTTCACGAACTTCGATGCCCTGGCCACGGCCTTCGCCGCGGGTGGTCTGCTGGCGTGGGCCCGCCGTCGACCGGTTCTCGCCGGCGTCCTGCTCGGCCTCGGTGCGGCGACGAAGTTGTATCCCTTGCTGTTGCTCGGTCCGCTGCTGGTGCTGTGCCTGCGGACCGGCCACCTGCGGTCGTTTGCCCGCACCGCGGGAGCGGCCGCCGCGGCGTGGCTAGTGGTGAACCTGCCGATCATGGTGCTGTACCCGAGCGGGTGGGCGGAGTTCTTCCGACTCAACTCCGATCGCGGAGCGGATCCGGATTCGATCTACAACGTGCTGCACTCGTTCGTGGGCTGGCCGGCCTGGTCGGCCTCGACCTTCAATGGGGTCTCGCTCGTGTTGTTCGCCGCGGCCTGCGCCGCGATCGGGTGGATCGGGCTCACCGCGCCGCGCCGTCCCCGCCTCGCGCAGCTGTGTTTCCTTCTCGTCGCGGCCTTCCTGCTCACGAACAAGGTGTGGAGTCCGCAGTATTCGCTGTGGCTCGTGCCGCTCGCCGTGCTGGCCGTACCCCACCGGCGCGCACTGGTCGCCTGGATGACGATCGATGCGCTGGTGTGGGTTCCGCGCATGTACTACTACCTCGGTCCCGATCGGAAGGGGCTGCCGGAGCAGTGGTTCACCGCCACGGTCTTCCTGCGCGACGTCGCCGTCGTGGCACTGTGCGCGGTTGTGCTGTGGCAGATCCGGCGTCCGGTGCGGGATCCCGTGCGGTACGGCTTCGTCGACGATCCCGTCGGTGGTGTGCTCGACCAGGCTCCCGACCGTCCGCCACGATGGCTGCCCGCCAGGTTGCGACCTGCTCACCATCGGGTCACAAGAGAAGAATCATCCGAACGAGGGATGTCGGAGACTTCGTCGGTCCCCTAGGCTCGGGAACGAGCACGAGGGGGGACAATGGCGAGCGGCGGACGGGGATTCGGAGCGGGGACGGATGTCACCGCCTCACAGTTCACGACGTGTGAGTTGGCGTGGACGGTCGCGAGCGGCGACGCCACCGCGATCCCACGACTTCTGCGCGACCTGCATCCGCTCGTGATCGCCTACTTCCGGGCCCGTGCGAAAGCCGCCGGAGGTACCTTCGCCGACGCCGATCGTCTCGCCCTGGCCGCCTGCCGTGCGATTCTCGCCGAGCTCACCGCGCCGTCCGGAGCCGACCGGCCTTTCCTGCGGTTGGCCTACACGCTGGTCGCCGACGCGGCCGATGCCGAGTTCGCGAGCCCGCGGGCCTTCCCTCTGACCCGACTCCAGCAGGAGATCCTCATCCTGCGCACCATCGTGGGTCTCGACTCGTGGCAGACCGCGGTGGCGCTCGCCGTGGCGCCGGGACGGGTCGGTGTCGAGCAGCACGCGGCGCTGAGTTCCCTGCGCGCGGCCTGAACCGGGTGGACAGAGTCCACATCCACGGGTGCGAGATGAACAGCCGCCTCGCCGCTTCGGTCTTCGAGTCCGCTGCCAGTCAGGTGAGCAGAACTTCCTTCTCGCGGGCGGGGTAAGTCCCGGGGAATGGTGGGAATCTGGTGAGGACATCCGGACAGGTCCACGGCGTGTCGATCCCTCACCGGGGGGTGGGCCATCGCGTAGTGATCAACGAGTTACCTACCACAGTGACTCACAGAAAGCAGCTACGCGATGACCCACGATCATCCTGCCCTGCCCTGCTCGCTCAGCTCGACGCACTCACCGGCGCCGACAGCGCCAGCGTGTTCGCCGAACTGATCCGCACCGGCCTGCAGGCCTGCAGGCGCTGATCGAAGCCGAGGCCACCGACAAACTCGGTGCCGGCCGGTATGAGCGCACCGCCACCCGCACCACGCAGGCGTTGAGTTTGGCCAGGGTTCGTTTTGCCGAGATTCGCAGTACGAACTACCAGCCAGAGATAGGCGGCCGCACCGACGCGCACCACAGGCATCGGATCGGACCAGCTGCCGAACCACATTCGTCGGGCGTACCCGCACCTGCACGCGGGTACTCGCCCGGCCATGGCCACCGATCGCACCCACGCAGATCCGTCGCTGCGACTGTCCGTCGGCCGGGAGCAGGTCGTGATCGACAACCGGTACGAGACAGCCTCGATCGTCAACGACGTCCTGATCGCGGTGTTCTTCACCGTCGGCAGCGTGTTGTTCTTCTTCGACTCCACCCAGACCGCCGGCACCTGGCTGTTCTTGCTCGGCTCGCTCGATTTTCTCGCCCGGCCTGTGATCCGCCTGAGCCGGCGCACTCATCTGCGACGGCTGGGACATCACTCCGGCGCCACCGGCGGTGACTACGACTACTGACCGTCCCGATCTGGGTCCGCGATCCGCGCACGAGCCCGCTCGTTGAGCCGTGCAGGATTGCCAGAGGTCGATCCGGGAATGCGACGGTCATGCACATCGATGTCGTTCTCGCCGTGGTCGGCGCGCTCGGCGTGGTCGTGGCAGCGATTTCCTCGACGATGCGACGCCTGCCGTTGTCCGAACCCCTACTCGGTCTGCTTGCCGGGGTACTGCTCGGTCCCCAACTGCTCGATGCGTTGCCGATTGCACCGGTGACGGTCGAGCACGGTCTGTTCCATGAACTCGCCCGGATCCTGCTGGCCGTGTCCGTCATGGCGGTTGCGTTGCGTTATCCCATCGCCGCGGTGCGTCGCCACCGCCGCGCACTGGCCGTGTTGCTGTTGATCGTCATGCCCGCGATGGCGGCGATCTCGGCCGGACTCGGATGGGCGATGGCCGGTTTACCGTTGGCCGCGGCGCTGCTGTTCGGCACCGCGATCTGTCCCACCGATCCGGTGCTGGCCTCGAATGTGGTCACCGGCGATCTTGCAGAACGTGACCTTCCTGCCCGGGACCGACAGCTGCTCTCGCTCGAATCCGCCGCGAACGACGGCCTGGCGCTGCCACTGGTGGTCGCCGCGATCGCGGTCGCCGGCCCACTCAGCGCCGGTGCGGCGGTCACCGAATCACTGTGGCAGGTCCTCGGCGCCCTGGTCGCCGGCGCACTCCTCGGCGCCGTCGGCGGTGCAGCACTGCGACTGGGTGACAAGCACGGCGCCACCGCACACGGCCCGGCCCTGTTATTCACCGTTGTGCTTGCCCTGGGCATCCTCGGCGTGGCCGGTCTGCTGCACGTCGACGGGGTGCTCGCCGTATTCGTCGGCGGCCTGGCCTTCAACGCCGTCGGCACCGGCGCCGAACGGACTTCCGAAGTCGAGATCGACGAGGCCGTCAACAGGTTCGCAGTCCTGCCGTTGTTCTTCCTGCTCGGCGCCGCCCTGCCGTGGCAACAGTGGGCCGAGCTGGGCTGGAAGGCACCCGCCCTGGTGGTCGCTGTCCTGCTTCTGCGGCGGATCCCGGTCGTACTGTTGTTGCGACGGCCACTGCACCTACCGCTGCGCGACGCGGTGTATCTCGGCTGGTTCGGGCCGGTGGGGGTATCCGCATTGTTCTATCTGACGATGGAAGCCGAACGCCTCGGCGTCGACGACGCCGTGCTCGGCGCCGGCACGCTCGTGCTGACCGCAAGCACGGTCGCGTTCGGTCTCACCGGCGCGGCGGGACGCAAACTCTACATCCGGGCCGGAGCAGGACAAGGCGATCGCGTGCAACCGGCCCCTGATAGGGACCGGAGGTAGACGGCAATGACGTGGTTACTCAGTGCGCTCGGCGCAGGGGGAACCCCCCGGCACTCATCGCAGGGGCGTTGCGGGACATCTATGCAACGTTGTGGCATCCCCAGGGGCTGGGCACGCTGAGCCGCTGGGTGTGCCGAATCATCTGGTCGATCGCCGGGAGGATCTGCCGGCACGGTCGGACGCTCGGCTCCGCGGCCGTTGAGGATGACCTACTGTCAAGCGCGCGCGATTCCCGGATTTCGTATCCTCACTGGCGTGGGCATCCAGGACAACTGCGCCGGTGGTGACGTACCGTCGACCAAGTGTGTGCACCCTGCTGTGTCCTTTCCACCGGGAGGCAGACACGATGACTGATCCTGCCGATCCCATTGTCGTTCTGCTTGTCGAAGACGATCCCGAAGACGAGTTGAGGACCCGGGACGCTTTTGCCGACCACAAGATCACCAATGCGGTGCACGTGGTGCGCACTGGCGAGCAAGCCTTGCGGTTCCTGCACCGCCACGGGGCCTGTACAGAGATGCGCTCCGCCCGGATCTGGTCCTGCTCGATTTGAATCTCCCCAGCCGCGATGGCCGTGAGGTGCTGGCTGACCTCCTCCGCAGCCGAAGAAGACTTGCTACGCAGTTACCGGCTGCACGCCAACGCCTGCATCACCAAACCCGTCGACTTCGATCAGTTCGCCGACGTGATCCGCAAGATCGACAACTCTTTCTTGCATGTGGTGCGGCTACCCGGCCACCCTCCCACACCCAGCACGCTCTGAGTCCGAGCGGCCGGCGCAGAGTTGAGATCACCGCAACGCTCGCCTTCCGGCTCGTCGAACGTGGCGGCGGACGGGACGAGGCGAACCAGGCCGCTGCCTGGGCTGAGGTCACCGCGATCGCCGCTACGCGCACACCCTTTCTGCCCGCGGCCTCGAGGAGCGTGACCGGTAGCCCTGTCGTGAGAGGGACGGATCATTCCGGGCACGAATTGACCCGGACCGCACCGAGTGATTGCAATCGCATAACCATCAACCCACATCCTCCCTCCTGCCTTGGCACGCCTCCACCGCGTTACTAGGGTGGACCGTAGAAACGAAAGCGTAAGATCCACCGCCGATTTCACGATGCACCATAGATCGCAACAGTTGCTTCGCCGCAACGAACAGCGTATCGGAGGGCGCACCCGCCGGGTAACGCCGATCGGATCGAGCACCCAGTCCCGCACACAGCACACATCGGGTTGGGACGGCGGACCGAGCACCGTGCGCGATGCCGCCGCTTTCGTGGACAGGAGCACACGATGCGAACCAGAAGCCGTCTATCCGGCCTGCTCAGCCTCCTGATACTGATCTGGTTGATCATCGGCGCCGTCGCCGCAGGACAACGCGGATACTACGGTGACGCCTCGACCAACTGCGCCAGCGTCGGCACCATCGCCGTAACCATCGTGGCCGGACCCCTGAACTACATGGGAATCAACCCGACCGTGGACTGCGAGTATCCGCAACCCACCAGCTGAGCAGGATCATGAACTCGCACTTCTTTCTCCCCCGGACCGTGGCCACCGAATGGATCAAGCTGCACCTGGACCGCATGTACGCGCCGACCTCAGCAGACCGGCCCGAGCGCGACACCACGGTCGGCGACACACGGCCGAACACCTCCACCGAACCGCACTGAACTGGCCTCGGACAGCGCGTGGCGCCCATGTCGAGCACCCCTCGAGATCTCGACCCCTCACACTGCCTCGCAGCAGTGATGTCACATCGCCCCGTGCGGCCCATGTAAAGCATGCTGAGGAACATCGATGAATCCCTACTATCCCCTCGCTGTCGCCATCTACCTCCTCGTGGCCGTGTGGCAGGGCACCCTCGGCACATTCTGACCACCCACGGGATCGCCCTGGTGCCTGCTTCGGACCGATGAAGAGAGAAACCGATCATGCGTACCCACAACTCACACCCCGCCCGGCGTTCCGGTGACGCCGACCCAACCCCCACCGGGTCCGCAGACCACACCGCACCCGCAGCTGGAGCGGTCGAACCGACCCGCACCGGCCGGATGCTGGTGGCACTGACAGTAGGAGCTGTGGTCACCATCGCGCTGCTGGTGTTCATCCTGCAGAACACCGAACGCACCGCCATTGCCTTCTTCGGCTGGAATTTCACCCTCCCGCTGGGCGTGGCGCTACTGTTCGCAGCTCTGGCGGGACTGCTGATCGCCGCGGTGATCGGCGGCGCCCGGATCTGGCAGCTGCGCCACGCCTACCGCAAAGCGCAGTGATCCGGCGAACGTCCGAACCGACGCCCGGTCGATCACGACGAAAGGAGACCCTGTGGAACCCCCTGCACGACATCGCCTACACACCCACCGCATCTCGGCCGCGCGTCGCCGCGCCTGGTCGCTCCTCGTTCTCGCGTTGACGGCGCCCCTGCTCGTCGCATGTGGGGCAGGGCAGATCACCCAAACCGATACCCAGCAGGCCGCCATCAACGGCACCAACGCCGAACTCGGCGACCTGCTGCTGCGCAATGTGTACTTCGAGGCCGAACCCACCGATCCAGCCGTCCCCCGATACGGACAGGTCACACTCTCCTTCACCGTCATCAACCAGTCCTCCACCCCCGACCGGCTCGTCTCGATCGACTCCCCCGCCGGAGAGTTGACACTCGATGCCTCCGATCAGGTACGCGAACTTCTGCCCGGCAGTTCCCTGGCCGCCGGAGAACCCATCGAACAACTCCGACCGACCACGGCACCGGATCGACCTCTGACGGTGCGCGGCCGATTCCCCGCCGAAGCGATCCGCCCCGGCCTGACCCACCCGGTGACCTTCACCTTCGAACGAGCCGGCACGGTCACCTTCGAGGTGCCCTTCGACGCCTGGACCCCGAACGAACCGCTGCCCACCGAGCGGCCGCTCCCGCCCCAGCCGGCGAGCCCTTGATATCTCGACGTCTCTGCACGACAGGAATTCTCAACCATTCTCACACCGATGCGGTCCTGCCCTTCGCGGTGTACGCCCTCGATGACCCGGTCCGTGTGGTCATCGACGTCGCCCCCTGATTCAGGAACGCACCCAGGAATCCCGGCACAGCGACAACTGCCTCGACCCACCGGCACGACCCACCCCGGCATCGGCCGAGCGGAGTTCTCAGCCCGAGCACCGACCATCGGGTTCGTAGGCGAACATGAACATGCACATCCGGGCCACGCCCGTTGTCGGCGGGCGGCCCAGGAAGCCCGCACCCGGGCCGTAGTCGACGGGGACGCCGCGCCGAAGTCCGCACGGTTTGTGACAGTCACCGCGAAGGGCCGGCGGCTGGACACTGCCTCGCTCGAACGCGCCAGGATGCTCGTCGGCCTGAAAGGTTACGTCACCAACCTTCCTGTCTCCCTGATGGATCCGAGCGAGATCATCGGCAAGTATCACGAGTTGTGGCATGTCGAACAGTCGTTCCGGATGTCGAAGACGGATCTGCGGGCCCGGCCGATCTTCCACCGCACCCGCGATGCGATCGAGGCGCACCTGACGGTGGTGTTCGCGGCATTGGCGGTCTCCCGGGTGGTGCAGGAACGCAGCGGTCTCGCGATCGTCAAGGTCGTCAAACTGCTGCGTCCGCTGCGGTCGGCGACCATCGCGATCAACGGCACCCGACACATCTTCCCACCGCAGGTCGACGCCGACCTACAAGGACTGCTCGAACGGATTTCGGGGTCCTCACTCACGCACTAACGAAAGGAGCCAACTCGGGCGGCGGAGGACGGTCGAATGGTTTGCCGCTGTGGGACATCGCCGATACCGGTGCGGCGGTGGAACTGCCGTCTCTGAGCCCATCCGTCGAGGATCGGTTCAGCGGTGCCGCGGCACTGTCGAAGACCGGATCACTCGCTGCAGCAGGAACATCCGGCGGGTCCGTGCACCTGTGGATCTGGCGGACCCTGCAGCGCCGCAGTTCGCCGGGACAACCGAGGGCGTCGTCACGGTGTCGTCGGAGTGGTCGAGTTCGCTCCCGACCGACCCGTCGTGGCGGTAACGGCGACGGGGGACGCGAAAGTCGCGATCGTCGGCGCCTCCGATCTCGCTGCTCCGCGTGTCGTCGGCACCTTCGAAGCCGACAACTATCCGTACATGCTGTCGTGGCATCCCACTGCCGACATCGTGGCTGTAGCGAGTGCCGGCGGTCTCGTCGGACTGTGGGATCTTTCCGATCCCACCGACCCGACTCGGATCTCCGAGTCGTCCGGATTCGAGAGTCAGGCGCAGACGGTCGCGTTCGGTGGCGACGGAACGATCCTGGCCGCGGCGAGCGCCGACCGCAGTGTGCGCCTGTGGGATGTCGCGGACCCTGCCGTCCCACGCGAACTGGCGCGGATCACCGGGCGGGCGGACGCGGTGTACTCGCTGCACGTCTCCCCCGGCGGGGATCGTCTCACGGCCGGCGTCGGCGACGGGTCGGCGTGGATCTGGGACGTCACCCGACCGGACTCCCACACCACCCACGCGGTGCTCACCGCCTGCGGAAGCCGGGTCTACGACGCCACCTTCGCGCACGACGGAGCGGTGCTCGTCGGAGGTGGTCCCGACCGTTCCGTACGGCTGTGGCAGCTCGATCCCGAGCCCGTCGCGGCGACACTGTGTTCCACCGTCGGCACTCCGGTGACCGAGGACGAATGGGAACGGCACCTGCCCCGGGTGTTCCCTTCCGGCCGCCGTGCGGCGACACGGCGTGAATCGGAATGGCCGGAAGATGTTCCGACCGAGACAGACTCATCCGATTGCAGGATACGCACAGGCCTCGCGGTGTGGGAACGTCCTGGTGGGGGATTCAACGCATCGATCATCGGAGGAAGCATGTCTCGTATTCGCAGGTCGGGTCTGCGCGCGGTTCTGACGGCGGTCACGGTGGCGGCGGTCGCATTCGGTGCGCCCGTTACCGCTTCGGCCGCTCCCACCGGCAGCGCCGGCAGCAACGATCTGCCCGGCAGCGTGTCCGAACTGCCCGGCAGCGTGGTGGATCTGGGTGGACGGGCGATCGATCTGGGCAGTGCGATCCTGGGCAACGGATCATCGCTGCCGACGACCCAGCAGTGCAACCAGTCGCGGCAGTCGGGAGGGGAAGGTGTCACCGGCACCTACCACGAGTTGGGTCGCAGTGGTCCCACGTCGTTCCTGCTCGAATGGGAGACCTACGACGTTCCTGACCGGATCCAGGTGTTCTACGGGGGTTCCCAGATCTACGACACCGGCCGTATCGGTGACAGCATCAACGAAGGCACCGGATCGGCAGTGGTGAATGTGCCGGCAGGTAGCGCATCCTCGATTCTCGTCCGAGTGACCGGGGATCCCGGGACGGACTGGGACTACCTGGTCAACTGCCCGATCCTCTGACGGTCAGATCCGTAGGGCGGTGAACGGCGCGACCGGGATGTTGCGCACGACGAACCACATCGCCGTCAGGATCAGCACGAGGTGCGGGGGCCACCGGTATCGCGTCCACCGCGGCATCGGTGTGCCCCGCGCCCTGCTCCACGTCCACAGACCGAAGGACACGGTGAGCACGGCCAGCGCGACGAGACCGAGGGCGTTGTAGTGCAATGCTGCCGGCACGTCGAGATGGACGAGCGAATACAACATCCGCGACGAACCGCAGCCGGGACACAGGATTCCGAACAGTGAGTAGGTGGGGCACGGCGGAATGACCCCGCCCGGCGTGGTCGGGTCGGCCCACGCCACCGCGGCGCACACCGCGACCGCACCCACGGCGATCGCCATGGGGGCTGCGAGCGCGCGCCTCGTCCTCATCGCACCGTGCGCTCCTCGAGCCGGGCGCGTACCCCGGGCCACTCGTCGTCGGTGAGGGAGAACAGCGCGGTGGTCCGCCAGCTGCCGTCGCGGCGCCTGCGGTGCTTGCGGAGCAGGCCCTCCTCGGTGGCGCCGAGCCGGCGCAGGGCGTCGCGCGAACGGGTGTTGCGTTCGTCGGCGTGCCAGGTCACGCGCACGGCCCCGAGGTCGTCGAAGGCGCGCTGCAGCAGAAGCAGTTTCGACTCGCTGTTCACGTGGGTCCGCTGCACCCGGGTCGACAGCCAGGTGTAGCCGATCACCAGTGTGCGGTGGGCCGGTTCGAGGAGGTAGTAGGACGTCGACCCCAGCACCTCGCCGGTCGCCCTGTCGACGATTGCGTAGGGCAGCCGGGACGGATCGGCCACGGCCTCGCGCACGAACGTGCGCGCGTCGTCGAGGTCGCGGATCACAAGGTGTGCCCAGGCGAAGATCGTGTCGGGATCGTCGGCGGCCTTCAGCAGACCTTCGACGTGCGCGTCGGCGAGGGACTCGAGTCGGATACGAGGGCCCTCGAGGACGGGATGTTCCATCCAGTTGTCGTTCATTGCGCTCTCCCGGTCGTCGTCGGACGGCGAGCGTAGCCCGTCCGTTCCGTCTGCTGCCACGGAGTTCTGGGCGGGACGCGCAGGAAGACGAAGAACAGCACGACCAGCAGGACCGCGCGTCCCCACACTCCGATGTGGACGAGCGTGAGCGGCAGGGCCATGTCCGTTTCGCCGGCGGTCGCGGCGAACCACCGGAAGATGCCGATGCCGATGGCGAGATCGGCGAGCAGATAGGCGGCGACGAGACCCCATGGCACGCGCAGCAGAATCAACATCGGCAGCAGCCACAGCGTGTACTGCGGTGAGTGCACTTTGTGGAAGAGCATGAACCCGCACAGCATCGCGGCCCCGGTACCGAGCCACGGATAGACGCCGTCGCGGAAATATCGGCGCCATCCGAGCCACAGGGCGAACGCGAACGACAGCGCGATCAGCGTCGGCGACAACTGGGCCACCAACTCGTTGTACTGGGGGGTGTTCTCGTATTCCTGGTAGCCGCCCATCAGCGGCCGCAGACCCCAGTACCAGATGGAGTTGCTGGTCCCGTCCGCTTCCCGGTTCTGCTGGAAGGCGAACGACGCCCGCCAGCCCTCGTAGCCGAGGATCGCGAAGGGCAGGTTGATCGCGGCGACCGTCGCTGCCGCCGTGCCCGCGACGGCGAGGGCGCCGGGGACGTCCCGCTTCCGATCGGGTGAGCTCCCGCCGGTGAGAACATAGGCCATGAGCGGCAGAACGAAGATGCCCGGATAGAGCTTGAGACAGAAGCCCACGCCCAGCAGCACTGCCGCGACCACTCCGCGAGTCCGCAGCGACCAGCGTTCGATCGTCAGCACCGCGGCGGCGGTGACGGTGACCGCCACGACCGGCAGGTCCCAGTTGAGGAAGGCGTAGAGCACGAGCGGCGGCGTGAGCGACCACAACAGCGCGGCCCATCCGGCCATCCGGGCGAGCAACCACGCGGTGACCAGCCCGAAGGGGGCGAGCAACAACGCCGACTGCAGGAGGAACTCCGCATCGGTGTGGGCACCGATGGCCCCGATCCACATGAGCACCCCGCTGAGCACGGGGTACTCGACGGTGCCCCCGGTCAGCGCTCCCGACGAGGTGATGCCCCCGTCGACGAAGGGGAAGACGTGGAGGTTGATGCCGCGGCCGATCCACAACTGCTGGATGTCGGAATAGCAGACGTCGACGTCCTTGATGTCCTCGAACCGCAGCGTGCGGCCCTCGGCGTCGAAGGTGGGGCCTGCGCACCGGGCCTTGTTCAGGTAGCCGAACCACATCATCACCGCGCACGTCAGGACGGCGACGAGCGAGACGGTCCCGGAGCTCGTGCGCATGTCCTCACCCTAGGACAAATCCCCCGCCCCCGACGGTCGGCGATTTCGCTGGTCGCCGGGCCGTCGTGTACCCTTCATGGGTTGCTGACGCAACGACCCTCCTGTCACGGAACGTCCGTGACCGTTCACAGTCCATAGGAGGTGATGAGGTCTTATGCGTCATTACGAATTGATGATCATCCTGGACCCCAGCCTGGACGAGCGCACTGTCGCTCCCTCGCTGGAGACGTTCCTCAACGTCATTCGCCAGGAAGGCGGCAAGGTCGACAAGGTCGACGTGTGGGGTAAGCGCCGTCTCGCCTACGAGATCGCCAAGAACAGCGAAGGCATCTACGCGGTGATCGACATCAGCGCGACGCCTGCTGCCGTTGCAGAGCTGGATCGCCAGCTCGGCCTGAACGAGTCGGTGCTCCGCACCAAGGTTCTGCGCCACGGCAAGTGAGCCTGTCGGCGCCGGGCCGTAGGCTCTGGCGCATCAGGACTCCCCACACTGCAGGAGGAACCACATGGCAGGCGACACCGTCATCACCGTGGTCGGCAATCTGACCGCCGACCCCGAACTGCGTTTCACCCCCGCGGGTGCTGCGGTTGCGAACTTCACCGTTGCATCCACGCCCCGCGTGTTCGACCGTCAGTCCAACGAATGGAAGGACGGCGAGGCTCTGTTCCTGCGCTGCAACATCTGGCGTGAGGCAGCGGAGAACGTGGCCGAGAGCTTGACTCGCGGCTCGCGTGTGATCGTGCAGGGCCGGCTCAAGCAGCGCAGCTACGAGACGCGTGAAGGCGAGAAGCGCACTGTCGTGGAGCTCGAGGTCGACGAGATCGGCCCCTCGCTCCGTTACGCCACGGCCAAGGTCACCAAGGCCGGTCGCGGTGGCGGTGGCGGAGGCTTCGGTGGTTCCTCCGGTGGATCGGGCGGTGGCCGTCCCGCTCAGAACACGAACGTCGGCGGAGACGACCCGTGGGGCGACGCCCCGCAGTCGGGTTCCTTCGGTGGTTCCGGGGACGACGAGCCTCCGTTCTGATCCGACCTCGATCGGAACATCCAAAATTACGGAGAACGACCATGCCTAAGTCGCCCGCGCGCGAGAAGGTTTTGAAGAAGAAGGTCTGCACCTTCTGCAAGGAAAAGAACGTGCAGATCGATTACAAGGACACGACGCTGCTGCGCAAGTACGTCAGCGATCGCGGCAAGATCCGCGCTCGCCGCGTCACCGGCAACTGCGTGCAGCACCAGCGCGACGTCGCTGTTGCTGTCAAGAACTCTCGTGAGGTGGCTCTGCTCCCTTACGTCTCGACGACTCGCTGAGGAAAGGGAGGGACACGATGAAGCTCATCCTTACTGCTGACGTGGACAACCTCGGTGCGCCTGGCGACACCGTTGAGGTCAAGGACGGCTACGGCCGCAACTACCTGCTGCCCCGCGGCCTGGCGATCGTCGCCACCCGTGGTGCCCAGAAGCAGGTCGAGGGCATCCGCCGTGCCCAGGAGGCTCGCGCCGTGCGCGGCCTCGAGCACGCTCAGGAGCTCAAGGCCGCCATCGAGGGCCTCGAGGACGTTTCGCTGAGCGTCAAGACCTCGAGCGACTCGGGCAAGCTGTTCGGCTCGGTCACCGCTGCCGATGTCGCCGGTGCTCTCAAGGCTGCCGGTGGCCCGGTTGTCGACAAGCGCATCATCGAGCTGCCCAAGGCCCACATCAAGGCGACCGGCAAGCATCAGATCGTCGTGAAGCTGCACCCGGATGTCACCGCGAAGTTCACGCTGAACGTCGTGGCTGCCTGATTCCGGCCCCTCGAGGAGCCCCGCGCCTGGTCGGCGTGGGGCTCCTCGCCGTCTGTGCACAGCCTGTGGATAAACCGGGGGGTAAACCACACCGTTGTGACTCCTCGGAATGTCGTTCGGGGAACGAATGGGTGAACACGCCCGGCCCTCCGACACGCCGAAATTCTTCTTCTCCACACGTGTGAACAGACATTTTTCTGCTCCTACCTGCAGTTATGAGAGATGTGAGATGTGTTGTCCCCAGGTTGTGCACATCCGGTACACAAGGCTGTCCTCCTCTTTCCACAATTCATCCCCAACTGTGTGCACAACCCGAGTTGTGGAGGGTCATCCGGATCCCTAACGTCGGGCGCACGACTCCACACACAGGACGTCGGTAGGGGCGAGTAGAACCGGACACGAAACCCCGGGTACCGACACCGGGAGTGCGTGCAGGTATCCGCCGGAGCACAGCGCGCCGGACGGGGACATGTGGAGGAAGGCAGGCACTGCAGTGGCCGTCGTTGACGATCGTGGAAATCCCGAATATTCGGGACCTCCCGAGGAACCGAGTGGAGACTTCGGTCGACAGCCCCCTCAGGATCTCGTGGCCGAGCAGTCCGTGCTCGGTGGCATGCTGCTGAGCAAGGACGCCATCGCCGACGTCCTCGAAGTGCTGAGACCCGGCGACTTCTACCGTCCGGCCCACCAAGCCGTGTACGACGCGATCCTCGATCTCTACAGCCGTGGCGAACCCGCCGACCCGGTCACCGTGTCGGCCGAGCTCGACCGGCGCGGCGAACTCAAGCGTCTCGGCGGAGCCGCCTATCTCGTCACGCTCACCCAGACCGTCCCCACCGCGGCCAATGCCGGCTACTACGCCGAGATCGTCGCCGAGAAGGCCGTCCTGCGTCGTCTCGTCGAGGCGGGCACGCGCATCGTCCAGTACGGCTACGCCGGCGCCGACGGCCAGGACGTCGCCGAGATCGTCGACCGCGCGCAGGCGGAGGTCTTCGAGGTCGCCGAACGACGCACCACCGAAGACTTCGTGCCGCTCGAAGAACTCCTGCAGCCCACGATGGACGAGATCGACTCCATCGCCAGCCGTGGCGGTATCTCCCTCGGCGTGCCCACCGGCTTCGCCGAACTCGACGAGCTCACCAACGGGCTGCACGCCGGCCAGATGATCATCGTCGCCGCGCGTCCCGGTGTGGGTAAGGCCCTCGCGCTCGACACTCCCCTGCCCACCCCCACCGGCTGGACCACGATGGGCGAGGTCGGTGTGGGCGACGAACTCCTCGGCGCCGACGGCCGCCCCACCCGCGTCCTCGCCGCCACCGAGGTCATGCACGGCCGGCCGTGCTTCGACGTCGTGTTCTCCGACGGCACCGTGATCGTCGCCGACGAGCAGCACCAGTGGCGCACCGGCGACGGCGCGATCCGCACCACGGGCGAACTCGCCGCCACCGCCGACACCGGGCACACCGTCGCGAACACCGAGGCACTGTCGTTCCCGGCAACCGAGCTGCCCGTCTCCCCCTTCACGCTCGGTGCGTGGCTCGGCGGCCCGTCGTCCGATCCCGAACTGCACATGCGTATCGACGGCGAAGGTGGTTTCACGAGCGCCCTCGTCGCGCTCGGCGCCCACATCCCCGCCGAATACCAGCGGGCATCCGAACCGCAGCGTCGCGAACTCCTCGCGGGTCTGCTCGACGCCGGTGGAGAGATCGACGACGACGGCACCATCCGGTTCGTCGGCTCGTCCGAGCGTCTGGTGCAGGGCGTCGCCGAACTCCTGTCGGGCCTCGGTTACGCGCCGGTGCTCGACGGCACCGATATCTCCTTCGCCACCGCCGACGACGTCTTCGTCCTGCCCAGCAAGGCCGTGCGGCACAAGGAATGCCGCGCCACCGTGCCGCGCGAGCGCCGCATCGTCGCCGTCCGCCCGGTTTCCTCGGTCCCGGTGCGGTGCGTCGAGGTCGACGGCGACCACATGTACCTCGCGGGTCGCGCGATGGTGCCCACACACAACTCCACGCTGAGCATGGACTTCATGCGGTCGTGCTCTATCAAGCACGGCATGGCGTCGGTCATCTTCTCGCTCGAGATGGGCAAGACCGAGATCGTCATGCGCCTGCTGTCCGCGGAGGCGAAGATCAAGCTCGGCGACATGCGATCCGGACGCATGACCGACGACGACTGGACGCGTCTCGCCCGCCGCATGAGCGAGATCAGCGAAGCGCCGTTGTTCATCGACGACTCACCGAACCTCACGATGATGGAGATCCGCGCAAAAGCGCGGCGGCTCAAGCAGAAACACGACATCCGTCTCATCGTCATCGACTACCTGCAGCTCATGTCGTCCGGCAAGAAGGTCGAGTCGCGTCAGCAGGAGGTCTCCGAGTTCTCGCGTAGCCTCAAGCTTCTCGCGAAGGAACTCGAGGTTCCGGTCGTCGCGGTGTGTCAGCTCAACCGTGGTCCCGAGCAGCGCACCGACAAGCGGCCGCAGGTCTCCGACCTCCGTGAGTCGGGCTGCCTGCCGGCGTCCACACGCATCATGCGCGCCGACACCGGTGCCGAAGTCACGCTCGGCGAGTTGCTCGAGTCGGGCGAACAGCCCCTCGTGTGGTCGCTCGATGAACGCATGCGGATGGTCGTCCGGCCGATGGTGAAGGTCTTCCCCAGCGGCCGTAAGGAAGTCTTCCGGTTGGAGCTGGCCTCGGGACGTCGTGTCGAAGCCACCGCGAACCATCCCTTTCTCACCATCGACGGCTGGATGCCGTTGGGCGAGTTGGTCGCCGGTGAGCGTGTCGCAGTGCCGCGTGCGGTGCCCGCACCCCTCGACGTGATACCCGCATCCGACGACGAGGTGGCCGCTCTCGCGGACACTGCCGTGGCCGGCCGACTGATCCCCACCCGCGCGTTCTCACTCCCCAAGGAGCAGGTCGCCGAGCTCGTCTGCCACATCTGGGAAGACAGCGGTGAGGTCGCATGGGACGCAGGCGCTGCCCGCGCCGTCGTCCGCTACCGGTCGGTGGAGCGTCGTCTGGCCGACGACCTCGCGCGCCTGCTCCTGCGCATCGGTGTGTTCGCGCGGATCACCGATACCGGCGAGGGCTGGGACCTCACGGTCACCGGGGCGGAGAACCAGGCGGTCTTCCTCCACGACGTGGGCAAGCACGGAACCGCGGCGCAGTGGGTCCTGGCGCAGCTCGGACCGAAGCTCGTCAAGCACAGTCCCGACACCGTCACCCCCGAGATCGAAGCCGAGCTCGGCGAATTGCTCGCCGTCGAACAGCTCGCTCCGATCGGACCGGTCGCGTCCGCCACCCCGCGCACCGCCGAGGGTGCACGCTCGCGGCTCGCCCGGGTCGCCGATGTCCTCGACACGGCCGACATCGACATGGTCGCCACCAACAATGTGTTCTGGGACGAGATCGTCTCCGTCACGAGTCTCGGCGAGCAGGACGTCTACGACGGAACGGTGCCCGGCACACACAATTTCGTCGCCGACGGCATCGCGGTGCACAACAGCCTCGAGCAGGACGCCGACATGGTCATCCTGTTGCACCGCCCCGACGCCTTCGAGCGCGACGACCCGCGTGGTGGCGAGGCCGACCTCATCGTCGGCAAGCACCGTAACGGCCCGACCGCGACCATCACCGTTGCCCACCAGCTGCACCTGTCGCGGTTCGTGGACATGGCGCGAGGTTGATACGAGTCGTCGCCCCGCCCGGCGGCGTAGCAACCGGTCGTGCCCATCTCCTCGTCGGCGAACAGGCCCGCCTCGGTCGATCGGGCGAAGTGTGCACCTGCGATCTCGCCGCCGGTGTGGATCTGGCTGAATCCACGGTGAGTCATCACCTCGGACAACTGCGCAAGGCGGGCATGGTCGAATCCGAGCGACGCGGGATGAACGTCTATCACCGTGCCCGCGCCGAGTCCCTCGAGGCGCTCAGGGTCGTCCTGGATCCGAACTGCTGCCGCTGACGGTCGCACACATATCCTCGAGGTGGAGAAGCGGTGAGGAAGGTAGTGATGACGTTCATCAAGATGTGCGGACTGCAGGACGAGGCGACGGTCGATCTCGCCGTCGAACTGGGCGTCGACGCGGTCGGTTTCGTTCTCGTGAAGAGCCCTCGTCGCATCTCCCCCGAGCGGGCCGCGACGCTCCGCACCCGTGTGCCGGCGGGAACACTCGCCGTCGGCGTCTATGTGAATGCGTCCCTCGACGAGATCATCGCGACGGCCCGGGCCGCGAATCTCGATCACGTCCAGGTGCACGACCTGCGGTCGCCCGACGACGTGCGCGTGCTGCACGACGCGGGATTCACGGTGATCCGCGCGATCAACACCGGAGGAGCCGAGGCGCTGTCGGAGGACTTCGGCGCCGACCTGTTGCTCGTCGACGGCGCAGTCGCCGGTGCCGGGAAGACATGGGACTGGCAGGACCGCAGTGCCTTGCCGTCCGGCCGGTGGGTCCTTGCGGGCGGGCTGAACCCCGACAACGTCGAGAGGGCACTTTCCACGTCCGGGGCGTGGGGTGTCGACGTCTCCAGCGGCATCGAGGCCGAACGCGGCGTCAAGGATCCGGGTCTCATGCGGGCGTTCGCGCAGGCGGTCCGGAGAAACGCCCCTGAGTGACCCGTCCGGGGGGATCCGGCGGCGTCAGTGCGCGGCGTCGGCCTTCTTCCGCCGCGGGATCAGGTGCATGATCAGCACGACGATCGCACCCACGATCAGGCCCACCAGAGCGGATGTCACGGTCCCCGCGGTCCACGACAGCACGCCGCCGAATCCGCCGTGCACGAGCTCGCCGAACCAGTGCTCGAGGTCGTGCAGACGATCGGCAGGCCAATGGAATCCGGCCTCGCCGACATTGACGAGCAGGATGTGCCCACCGACCCACAGCATGGCGGCGATCCCGACCACGGTGAGAACGGTCATCAGCTTCGGCATCGCCTTCACGAGACCGCGACCGACGCGCTGAGCGAAAGTGGACTTCCGTTTCGCGAGCGCCAGGCCGACGTCGTCCATCTTCACGATCAGGGCGACCACGCCGTACACCAGGACGGTGATGAGGACGGCGACGACGATGAGGACGAGCAGGCGAGTCAGGAAGGGTTCGTCCTCGACCGAGGCCAGCGAGATCACCATGATCTCGGCGGACAGGATCAGGTCGGTGCGGATCGCGCCGCCGATCATGGCCTTCTCGAACTCGGGGCCCTTCTCCGCTGCGGTGGCCTCTTTTTCGTGGTGGCCGCCGGTGAGCGCTTCGTAGACCTTCTCGGCGCCCTCGTAGCAGAGGAACAGACCGCCGGCGATGAGTAGATACGGCAGGGCCTGCGGGAGGAACTGACTCAGGATCATCGCGACCGGCAGGATGATCAGAAGCTTGTTGCGGATCGACCCGATCGCGATCTTGCGGATGATCGGCAATTCGCGATCGGGGGTGAACCCGTGTACGTAGCGGGGGGTGACGGCCGTGTCGTCGACGACCACGCCCGCTGCCTTGACGCTCGCCCTGCCGGCTGCGGCGCCGATGTCGTCTATGGATGCCGCGGCTGCCTTCGCAAGTACCGCGACGTCGTCCAGAAGAGCGACGAGACCACCAGCCACGGGAACCTCCCACAGTTCGGCTGCACCGAGCCGATCGACCGACACGCGATTACGAGTCGTCTCAGAACGCTACCGGACCTGCGATGACGTGCAACGCGGTGTCCGGAGCAGGTCGGGGACGACGTGCGTCCACACCGAGCGCCCTACATGGGCGCCCAGCGTGACAGACCTGTGGGTACCCGGTGGATGCGGTTACCGAACTCGATCATGCCGGTGGCGTCAGTTCGGCGATCAATGCCTCGACCTTCGCCCGGATCTCGTCACGGATCGGACGCACGGCGTCGAGCCCTCGTCCGGCCGCAGCAGGGTTCACCTCCTCGGCGGGTGCGGACCCGGCGGAACGGACTGTGATGCGATCCCCTGCGAGGCGACTCAGAAACCCGGCGGCCATCTGGGACCGTCCGGCATTGTGCACGCACACGAACAACACGGACGGAACGGCGGTCACGACGCACCTCCGGCACGGGCGACGAAACGTGTGCGCAGGGCCAGAGCGACGTACACGAGTGCGACGAGGACCGGCACTTCGATGAGGGGGCCGACGACTCCCGCCAGTGCCTGCCCGGACGCGACCCCGAACGTGCCGATCGCGACGGCGATGGCGAGTTCGAAGTTGTTGCCCGCGGCGGTGAAGGCGAGTGTGGTGGTGCGTTCGTAGCCGAGTCCTACTGCAGCGCCGAAGAGATACCCGCTCCCCCACATGATCGCGAAGTACGCCAGCAGGGGCAGGGCGATGCGTACGACGTCGAGTGGTCGCGAGGTGATCTGTTCACCCTGCAGCGCGAACAGGACCACGATGGTGAACAGCAGTCCGTACAGCGCCCACGGTCCGATGCGTGGCAGGAAGGTCTGCTCGTACCAGCTGCGGCCCTTCGCCTTCTCTCCGAATCGACGAGTGAGGAAACCGGCGACGAGCGGGATCCCGAGGAAGATCAGCACGGATTTCGCGATCTCCCACGGGGAGACGTCGAGACCGGTCTGCTCGAGGCCGAGCCATCCGGGCAGCACCGACAGGTAGAACCAGCCGAGAGCGGCGAACATGATCACCTGGAAGACCGAGTTGATCGCGACCAGCACGGCTGCGGCTTCCCGGTCGCCGCACGCGAGGTCGTTCCAGATGATCACCATTGCGATGCAGCGCGCGAGGCCGACGATGATCAGACCGGTGCGGTATTCGGGCAGATCCGGCAACATCAGCCACGCGAGCGCGAACATCAGTGCAGGACCGACGATCCAGTTGAGGATCAGCGACGAGATCAACAGGGTGCGGTCGCCGGTGACCGTGTCGAGACGGTCGTAGCGCACCTTCGCCAGTACCGGGTACATCATGATCAGCAGACCGAGGGCGATCGGCAGCGAGATCCCGTCGACCTCGATGAAACCCAGGGCTTCTCCGAGTCCAGGAATCATGCGGCCGAGCAGCAGGCCGACGACGATGGCGGTGCCGATCCACACGGGAAGGAAGCGGTCGAGTGTCGACATCCTGCCCATCACGGGAGTGTCCACCGCAGTTCGCTCACTCATGCAGGTACCTCGGTCGACTCGATCCCGAGCACATCGGAGAGTTGCCGTAGCGCGACCGGAACCACCCAGTAGTACACCCAGGTGCCACGACGCTCGCACTCGAGCAGGCCTGCCTCGCGCAGAACTCTGAGGTGGTGCGAGATCGTCGGTTGGGACAGATCGAACGATCCCGAGATGTCGCACACGCACGCCTCACCGCCGGCATGGCTCGCGACGAGCGACAGCATCCGCAGACGCACCGGATCGCCGAGGGCCTTGAACATCCGGGCGAGGTCGGCGGCGCGATCGTCCGTCAGGGGTTGGCGCACGAGCGGAGAACAGCAGGCGTCGTCACCCGCGAGATCTTGATTCGACACACGTCTATATTGACGGATGTCGAATCTACGGACGGATCCGGATGGTAAAACTGCCCGGATCGGACACGGAACAATGGCGGCATGGCCAACTCGCCGTCCGGTGACTCGATGCTCGACCGCGTCGTCCGCATCCTCGAGTCGTTCGACGACACCCAACCCCGCCTGACGGTCGGGAGTCTCGCCCGCAGGTCCGGCATCCCGCAGGCCACGACCTACCGGCTCGTCGGCGAGCTGGTGCAACACGGTCTGCTCACCCGGGACGACGACGGCCGGGTACGGCTCGGTCTGCGCCTGTGGGAACTCGTCGCGCGCAGTGCACCCGCGCGCGATCTGCGGGAGGCGGCGCTGCCCTTCCTACAGGACGTGCAGTCGGTGGTGCACCAGCACACCCAGCTCGCGGTCCTGCAGGACGACGAGGTCCTCGTCCTCGAACGGCTGTCGGCGTCCGATTCGGTGGTCAACCAGGCCTCGGTCGCCCGTCGGCTCCCCGTCCACGACACGTCGCTGGGCATGTCGATGCTCGCGTTCTCACCTGCGGAGGTGCAGGAAACCTATAGGCGACGACATCCCGAGGTGGAGAAGCGTTTCGCTGCGACGACGAGAGATTTCCGTCGCGCGCTCGCGGAGGTCCGCCGGCGGGGTTATGCGCGCTTCGACGGTGTGCTCGACGAGGGCACCACAGGCATCGCGGTGCCCGTCCTCGCGCGGTCGGGTCATGCCCTGGCGGCGCTCGGCGTGGTGGTGCCCACCGGTGCGTCCCGGCAACAGGCCGTCGTGCCCGTCCTCATGGCCGCTGCCCGCGGCATCGCGCGCGGAGTCGGCGAGCGTCCCCCGGACTGACCCGATCGTTTTCTCATTGAACGAGAAGTCAGCGTATGCGGTGGGAGAGGCGCACGACACTCGACGGGACGCGAATCGGATACGCGCAGCAAAGGACGAACACATGAATGCAACCCGCACGGTCGTCACCACCGAAGTCGGCATCGTCGGCGGCGGCCCAGCAGGTCTCATGCTCTCCCACCTCCTCGCGAAGGCGGGGATCGACAACATCGTCGTCGAAAAACGTGATCACGAGACCATCCGGACCACCCACCGTGCGGGGATCCTCGAGCACGGCTCGGTGTCGCTGCTCACCGAGAGCGGAGTCGACACCCGTGTCCTGAACGAAGGGCACCGCCACGACGGCATCGATCTGCGCTTCGGAGGCGAGAGCCACCGCATCGATTTCCGGGACCTCGTGGGTGAGTCGGTGTGGTTGTATCCGCAGAACGAGGTCTTCGTCGATCTGGCCGCTTCGCGCGAACGCGACGGTGGCGATGTGCGCTACAGCGTCTGCGACACAGAGGTTCTCGACATCACCACCGACACACCGAAAATCCGGTTCGCCGAATCCGACGGCAGGCCGGTCGAGATCCGGTGCCGCATCCTCGTCGGAGCCGACGGATCACAGAGCATCTGCCGCAAGGCGATTCCGGGCGACGTCCGCACCGACCACTTCATCGAGTACCCCTTCGCATGGTTCGGGATCCTCACCGAAGCTCCACCGAGTGCACCCGAATTGATCTATGCGCGTTCCGATCACGGATTCGCCCTCATCAGTCAACGCAACGAGTCGGTGCAGCGGATGTACTTCCAGTGCGATCCGTCCGAGGACGCGTCGACGTGGAGCGAGGATCGGATCTGGGACGAGCTTCAGAGGCGTGTCGACGGCCCCGACGGTTTCGAACTGAAGCGCGGCCCCATCTTCGAACAGATGGTCCTGCCGTTCCGCTCGTACGTGTGCGAACCGATGCGGCACGGAAACCTCTTCCTGGCAGGCGATGCCGGCCATACCGTTCCGCCGACCGGGGCCAAGGGACTCAACCTCGCCCTGGCCGACGTCCGGGTGCTCTTCCGCGCGCTCGACTCGTTCTTCTCCACCGGCTCGTCCGACCTGCTCGACGCCTACAGCGACACGGCGCTGCAGCGCGTGTGGAAGGCGCAGAACTTCTCGTACTGGATGACCTCGATGCTTCACACCCGTGAGGACGCAACGCCATTCGAGAACAAACGGGCACTGGGCGAACTCGCCGCGGTCGTCGGCTCCCGGTACGGACAGCAGTATCTCGCGGAGGCGTACACGGGCCGGCCCGACCGCTGATCGTCAGGGCGTGCGGGCCAGGAGTTCGTCGAGCCGATCGAGAACCCGCCTGTTGAGGAGGGTGCGGTTGCCCATCTCGCAATGCCCACCCGCACCCTCGGCGTCGGTGAACGGGATGAGGGTCACCTTGTCGCCCAATCGATCGCCGAACGTTCCTGCACCGCGCGCGAGGGCATCGCTCTCGGCGGCGGTCACCACGACCGGGCACGAGATACGCTCCCCGACCTCGTCGAGCGTGTACGCGTTCATCTCCGCGAACAGTTCCCGGATGTCCGAGACTCCGTTGACCCAGAATCCACGGGCGACGATCTTCCAGCGCAGCGACGGATCCGACTGCACCGCAGCCATGATCGTATCGGCGTCCTGTGCGCTCATCGAGAGAGGATCGTCGAGGACCTCGGGGGAGAGGCCGAATGCTGCCCCGAGGGCCCGGGTGCCGGCCGCGACGCTCCACTGACCGGGATCGGCGACCACCGCGGCCAGACGATGCTCACCGGATGCTGCGCGCGGCGCGAGATACCCACCGAGACTCCATCCGCTCAGGACGATGCGTTCGGGGTCGACGATGGGGGAGGCCGTCGCATGATCGATCACCGCGCGCACGACCACTTCCCAGTCCGGACGCATCGGCATCTTCTGCTTGTAGAGCATCTCGCCCTGGCCCGGTCCGTCGAACAGGAGACAGTGGTAGCCGCGTCGCAGCGCTGCCACGGCCGATGCGAAGTACATGTCGGTGATCGTGGCGTCGTATCCGTTGGTGAAGACGATGAGCGGCCGCACGCTGTTCTCGTGGCCGGGTGCGGGAATCAGGTAGCCCGGAAGCGTGGTGTCCTCGAACGGAATCCTGGCAGCCTTGACGGGTGTGTCCCCGATCGCCAGCCCGGCATCGAAGGCCGCGACCTGCTTGTCGAAGGCGGCGATCAGACGTGGGTCGACGGGAGATCCGTACAGCGGGTGGTAGGCGGTCGCGTAGTAGGCGCTCGCCCGCAGGAACAGCTCGCGTGCCGAGTCGTCGTGCCCGGCGGTCGCGCAGGACTCCGCTTCGGCGACGAGACGGTCCCCGGTCTCGACCCACGCCCGATAGAAGTCCCCGTCGTCACCGTCGCCCACCTGCCGGGCCACTGCGGCGATCTCGCCGAAGTCGGCGCCGCCGTAGGGGATGTAGGCCAGCGGCCAGGTTCCGAACTCGTCGTGCAGATGATCGTGGAACAGCAGACCCATGTCGGTGCTCCTTCGAGCCGAGGTTCGCGAATCGGGGTTCTCCCTGCACGGTGACGGCACGATGACGTCACCGCTACCGGAATCAGCGGATTTCACCCTCGGTTTCGTCGAACAGGAGACCGAGCACCGTGTGCACGGCCGGATTGGGATCGTTCCGCCGCCATGCGGCGCGGAGATCGACGTCGGGTGTCGGCTCGTCGACCGGGACGAAGGCGACGTGTGGGTCGTCGACGTTCGCGGCGACGGACGCCGATGTGAGGTGGCGCTGCAATCGCAGAGGACCAGGCCCCGGAGCGGTGGCAGGGCCGCTGTGGTTGCTCTGTCAGACGGCTACTCTGTCAGACGGTTACGAGGGTCTCCGGTGCCTTCTTCGCCAACCGCCCGGCGAGAGCCGCACACACCAGGAGCTGCATCTGGTGGAACAGCATGAGCGGCAGCACGATCAGGCCGATGGGCTGGCCGGGGAACAGCACGATCGCCATGGGCAGACCGGTGGCGAGGGACTTCGTGGAGCCGCAGAAGAGGATCGCGACACGGTCCTGATATTCGAAACCGAGTCCGCGCGACGAGTACCAGGTGAGCGCGAGCACGATCGCGAGCAGCACCGCGCACACACCGACGAGGGCGAGCAGGCGGCCGACCGAGATCATCGACCAGATACCCTCGTTCATGCCGCGGCTGAACGCCACGTACACGACCAGCATGATCGATCCGCGGTCGACGAGTTTGAGCGGCTTGCCGTGGGCCTTCACCCAGCCGCCGATCCAGCGCCGCAGGAGCTGACCTGCGACGAACGGCACGAGCAACATCAGCACGATGTCGAGCACGGCCGACCCGCTGAAGGTGACGCCCTGGGTGGACATCGTCAGCGCGACCAGCAGTGGAGTCGCGAAGATTCCGATGAGACTCGAGGCGCTGGCCGAGACGATCGAGCCGGGGATGTTGCCGCGCGCCACCGAGACGAGCGCGATGGCGGACTGCACCGTGGACGGCAGCAGGCACAGGTACAGGACGCCGAGATAGAGCGGGTCGCTCAGGATCGACGGCACGAGCACCTTGGCGGCCAGACCGAGCAGCGGGAAGACGACGAAGGTCGTGGCGAGGATCGTCAGGTGCAGACGCCAGTGCTCGAGACCCTCGATGGTCTCCTGCGTGGACAAGCGCGCGCCGTACAGGAAGAACAGCAGCCCGATGGCGATCTTGGCGGCCCAGTTCACGCCGTCGAGTACGACCCCGTCGGCGGGCAGCAGAGCAGCGACGGCGACGGTGGCGAGGATGGCGAGCAGGAACGGGTCGAGCCGTCCGAGCACGGGGATCTTGGAGAGCACGAATCGACGGTACGGCAGCCGGATGTCATTACAGAAGACGGTCGCCACGTTTTCTGTAATCGCGATTCGTGATGAAATGGGGTGGTGTTCGATCCGGTGCACCTACGGAGCTTCCTGGCCGTCGAGCGGGAGCGCAGCTTCACCGCGGCCGCCCAGCGGCTCGGCCTGCGGCAGTCGACGGTCAGTCAGCACGTCGCGCGACTCGAGAAGGAGATCGGGCGCCGCCTGTTCGTACGCGACACGCACAACGTCGAGCTCACGGCGGACGGCGCCGACATGGTCGCCTTCGCCCGCGAGATCCTCGATCGCCACGATGCCGCCCGCAGGCACTTCTCGGAGTCGCCGCTCAGCGGCCGGCTGCGTTTCGGGGTCTCCGAGGACCTGGTGCTCTACGAGCTGCCGTCGATCCTCGCCGAGTTCCGGCGTAGTCATCCCCGCATCGATCTCGAACTCACGGTGGATCTGAGCGAGGATCTGCAGCGCCGTCTCGACGACAACGAGCTCGATCTGGTCTTCGGCAAGCGTCGACCGGGCAGCCGCCACGGTGAAATGATCTTCAGCGAGCGTCTCGTCTTCCTGTCCGCCCCCGATTACGTCCTCGATCCGGACGAGCCGACACCGCTGGTGTCCTATCCGTCGCCGGCCCTGACCCGCGACATCGCGCTCGAGGTCCTCCAGCGCAGTGGGCGCGGTGTCCGCGTTGCGTGCACGACCGACAGTCTCAACGGTCTGCGTGCTGCAGCGCTCGCGGGACTGGGCGTGGTGCTGCACGCCGAGCGGCTTCCACCACCCGGTCTCGTCCCGGTGCGCGATCCCCAACGATTGCTTCCCGGTGCGGGTGAGATCGAGTTCGTGCTCATGGCGCGTCGTTCCGTACTCAACGGCCCGGAGGCGGCACTGCGGGCGGCCATCCTCGCGAATGCGGATCGTGTGCGCGTGTGACGGTGTCGCGGACGGGTATTCCTGTGCCACGCCCGCTGGGGGCGGCAATGTTCACGCCGCAGGAGGAACCGTGTCCACAGACGCGATCGTGTTGCTGAAGGAAGACCACAAGGAGATCAAGAAACTCTTCCGCGACTTCCGGAAGGCCGAGGGGGAGAAGGAGAAGGGCAAGATCGTCGACAAGATCATCGAAGCCCTCACCGTGCACACCTATCTCGAGAACGAGTGCATGTACCCCGAGGTGCGTTCCCTGCTCCCCGATCTCGAGGACGACATTCTCGAATCGTACGAGGAGCACCACGTCGCCGACGTGCTCGTCATCGAACTGGCCGGGATGAAGCCCGACGCAGAGCGTTTCGACGCGAAGACGACGGTCCTCATCGAGAACGTCGAGCATCACATCGACGAGGAGGAGGACGAGTGGTTCCCCAAGGTGCGCGAGGCGCTCGGCCGTAAGCAGTTGCAGGACATCGGTGCCCGCATGCTCGAGATGAAGGAGGGCGCCCCGCGGTCACCGGCGCAGCCGTCCGCGCTGAAGAAGACGATCGACGCGGTGATCAGCTGACGGTGTGCTGCGGCCGGGCGAGGAAGGCGCCTCGTCCGGCCCGGCTCGCCCGGTAGGCGTCGCGCCGCGTCTCGACGAGCCATCCCGGCCACGGATCGACGAATCCGGGGCAGTGAACGGTCGGATCGAATGACGGCTGCTCCGAATCCTTCTCGGGCAGGTGGCGAGTCAGCGTCAGACGTCCCGCCGCTTCCAGAGGCCCGCGGGCGGAACCCACCAGGAGAGAGAACTCGAGCGGTATCTCGAGTGCCTGCACGGAGGTCGTCGAGGACGGTTGTCGTCCGCGCGGAACGGCGGTGATCCACCGCGGCGCGGGGTCGCTGTCGGTCCGATAGGCCATGAGCGTGCTGTAGCGGGCACTCGACCACGAACGGGCCGGCAGCAGCGCCACCCGGGCCGGCAGATGAGCCGATGCGAGCAGGACGTCCCACGGGCCGGTCTTCGTGGCGAAGCGCACCGCGAGACCGAGCACGTCCGGCATGCCGTCCGGTGTGCCGATGGCCCGCGACACCCGGGCGACGACAGGAGTAGGGCGGGGAATCTGCCGCGGCCACCAGGACGACTCGAGTTCGGCAACCCCTTCGAAGGTCGCACCGCGCGGGTGGAACACGCGCGCTCCGCGCAGCGCGGATCCCACTCGGAACGGCACGGACAGCGCCGACGACAGAGCAGTCATGGGGATGGCATACCCGCGATCCGCCGGTTCAATCGCCTTCGTCACTCCTCACCCCGGCAGCGTCCGATTCGGTCACGATGAATACATGCGTTCACCGTTGCCGGATTATCTGACCGAAGTGCTCCGAGGATGCGCCGACAGTTCGGGCGCCCTCGCCGACTACATCCCGGAACTGGCGAGGGCCGACCCGGACCGGTTCGCCCTCACCCTCGTGACCGCCGAAGGTGCGGTGTACTCCGTGGGCGACGACCACACCGAGTTCACGATCCAGTCGATCTCGAAGCCCTTCGTCTACGGTCTTGCGCTGCAACAGAGAGGCTTCGACGCCGTGCTCGACGTGATCGATGTCGAACCCTCCGGGGAGGCGTTCAACGAGGTCTCGCTCGAACGCAACACGGGCCGTCCGCTCAACCCGATGATCAATGCCGGTGCGCTCGCCGCACACGCCCTGGTGCTCGACGGACGGCAACCCGAGGCCTCGGTGGAGGACATCCGTTCTCTGCTGTCGTCCCTGGCCGGTCGCGAGCTGACGATCGACGAGAAGGTCGCGTCGTCGGAGCTCGAGAACTCCTACCGCAATGTCGCCATCGCCAATCTCCTTCGGGGGTACGAGGTTTTCGAGGACGATCCGGACGAGATCGTCGAGGGGTACATCCGGCAGTGTTCGGTGACAGTGACGACCAAGGATCTCGCGATGATGGCCGCGACGCTCGCGGCGGGCGGTGTGCAACCCGTGACGTGCGAGGAGATCTTCTCGCGGGACGTGGTGCGTCAGGTGCTGTCGGTGATGGCGACCTGTGGGATGTACGACGCGGCGGGGGACTGGCTCTCCACCGTCGGTATCCCCGCCAAGAGCGGCGTGTCCGGAGGAATCATAGGAATCCTACCGGGACAGTTGGGTATTGCCGCATACTCGCCGCGCCTCGACGACCACGGCACCAGCGTCCAGGGGGTCGCCGCCTTCGGTCGTCTCTCCCGCGACATGAACTTGCATCTGATGGACGCGCCGATGGTCGCACACTCGGTGTTACGCAGAAGACATGTCATCGGCGAGGGTGACGAGTCTCTCACCCTTCTCGAGTTGCAGGGCGACCTCCAGTTCACCAGTTCCGAGGGTCTCGTGACGGCCGTGGTCGACGAGCCTGTGGAGACGAAACGCCTGGTCTTCGACCTGTCCCTCGTCCGTACCATCCTGCCGGTCGGCCGAAGGATGTTGCTGGAGATGATCGGTCGGCTCCACCGGGACGGCGTGGAGGTCGTCGTGATCGACCCCGAAGGGCATCTGCCCGAACCCGACACCGGCTACGGCTTCCGACCGCAGGTTCACACCTCGTGGGAGGACCTGGAGGCGCAGGGGTGAATGGGCATTCGGCACGAAAGTGACGTGAGGGACGGCTGTGAAGTTTTCCGGAACCACGGGTGGCGTCCACACCGAGCACTGGGCTACGGTGTCGTGCGGTGTGCCCGAGGTTGGTCGGCGAAAGACGCTCGTACCCCACGAAAGAAGATCCATTCATGCCGTTCCGTGAATCCCTCGTCGTCCCCGGAATCGTCCGGGTAGGAGGATGATGGCGTTGCTGACACGTTCGCCCTACCGCTGCCCCGGAGACGGCAGCGTGATCCACCACGCGTGCGCAGGACTGCTGACCTACTGGGAGCGTCCCGTCGAGGAGCACGTCGCCCGCACCTCGCTGGGTGACACCTACGTGCTCACCACGGGTCCTGCGACCGCACCGCCGATCGTGGTGCTCGCGGGTGGCGATCTCCCGGCGGCGGGGCTGCGTCTGCTCGCCGAGCAGTTCGGCGAGCGCCACCGGGTGGTGCTCGTGGATGTCCCGGGCCTTCCCGGTGCGAGCGCGGGCAGCCGGCCCGACAGCCGGATCCACAGCGTCTACGGCCACTGGCTCGTCGAGGTGCTCGATGCACTCGGCGTCGAGCGGATTCCCGTGATCGGTCTCGGCTGGTCGGCCTCCGTGGCCGCTGCGGTGGAGGATCTTGACCGGATCGAGAAGCTGGTGATCGCGGCGCCGCTGGGTCTCGTCCCGCGCGTCCGGTGGAACCGCGCCCTCATCCCCGGCCTGCAGTGGCGCAACGAGCCCAACTTCGAGAACACCGAGCGGTACCTTCGAGCACTCGCGGGATACGACTACCGGCCCGACGAACAGACCCTGCGGTGGTCCTGCCGCGTCGGTGCGTATTGCACGTCGCTGACGAACATGCCCCGCATCGATCGGGCCGTGCTGCGCCGCTGGCGCGGGCGTCCGGTCGAGGTCGTCGTGGGAAGCAAGGACCCCCTCGTACAGGTGGACGCGCTGAACAAGCTGGCCGACGACATGGGTGCTCATTTCGTGGCGCTTCCCGAGGTGGGTCATCTCCTCGCGGTCGAGGCGCCGGCCGCTCTGGCGGCGACGGCCGCAGCCGCAGCGGTAACGGAGAACTGAGAACCGGGACTCGGAAGAATCCGGTCCCGGAGAGTGTGGGTCGAAAGTGGCGGTGCCGGGCTGCCCCCGACGGGCGTAGCTGTCAGTCCGGCATCGCCACTTCCGGTCACCCTCCCAGTGGAACCCGAAGGCTCGAGTACCCACACCAGGGCTGCGATAATCCCCGAATTATTACGTTTTGGTCACGGGGACGTCTACGACCGTACCACCTGAATGCTGTGTCGTTGCAGATGTGTGTATCGGCGCGTCACACATCCGCGATTACGGGGACGCGATCACATCACGCCACGGCTCCGTCGGATCACGCCACAGCGGGGCTCCAGTCGACCACCACCGACCGTGCTCCGATGTATTCCAGCAGGTCGCGGACCGGTCCGCCGAAGCGGAGCTGACGGGCGACCTCCAGTTCGTCGAGGTCGTCGTTCTCCGTGCCGACGAGGATCCCATCGATCATGCTGCGGGCCGCGGACACGACGAGCGTCTCTTCCTCGGCCACCCGGACCGGTACATCGTTCTCGCCCGCCACCGCGCCGACCGCCACGGCCACGTAGTCCCTGTCCTCGTCCGCGTCGTGATACGCGACCAGACGGCCATGCAGCACGGACTCGGGCAGGATGCGGTCGAGCGTTACGCCCGAGGGAACGCGCTCGTCCTCGGGACGGATGCTCGGGCCGGATGCGGCCGGTGTGGCCGGGGATGCCGTGGGCTGCGCGGCTGCGTACAGGGGTACGCGCCGAGACGTCCAGCCGAAGTAGGTTTCGCGTTGCGCATACATCGCACCTGCGCCTCCTCGATAGGACTTCGTCTCTACCTCCAGTGTGCTCCGGGCCACCGACACGTTTGTCGGTTCCGAAGGGAGGGGTCGTAGGAGCTAGTCGCGCGAGGCCCGGACGCCGGGTGAGACGAGCAGTCGGCCGAGGACCGCGAAGAGCGCGAGGATCACCAGCGAGCAGATCCCGGCGAGGGCGGCACCGCCCACGACCAGGGCGTAGTCGCTGCGCGCGAGACCGTCCACGATGGGCCTTCCCACCCCGCCGAAGCTCACTGCCGCGGCGATCGTGGCGGTCGCGACGATCTGCACGGCGGCGGTGCGCAGGCCGACGAGGATCAGCGGCAAGGCCACCGGCAGCTGGGCCCGCAGCAGGATCTGGGACGAGGTCATCCCCATCCCGCGGGCGGCGTCGGTCAGCGCCGGGTCGATCCCGCGGATCCCTTCGTAGGAGTTCAACAGGATGGGTGGGATCGCGAGTGCCACCAGCGGCACCATCACCGGAACGAGCCCGATCCCGTACAGCACGACCAGCAACACGAGCAGGCCGTAGGTGGGGAGGGCGCGTGCGGCGTTCGCTGTGAGCGACACGAGCACACCGCCGCGGCCCGTGTGCCCGGTCCACAGGCCGAGCGGCAACGCGAGGAGCACGGAGATCACGAACGCGAGCAGGGTATAGCCGAAGTGCTGGGCCAGTCGCGTCGGGATCCCGGACGCGCCCGACCAGTTCGCGGAGTCGCCGAAGTATTCGGCCAGATAGTTCAGCAGCGTCGTCATCGGCGCACCTTCGAGGTGCGGTGCATCCACGGCGTGGCGAGACGCTGGACGAGCACGAGCAACGCGTCGACGACCAGTGCCATCACGACGGTCGCGATGATGCCGATGATCGCCAGATCGAGTCGGTCGAGCTGCACCGAGGCGGTGAACAACGCGCCGAAGGCACCCATGCCGATCAGCGCTCCGACGCTCACCATGCTGATGTTCGCGACCGTCGCGACCCGCAGCCCCGCGATGACCGCCGGGATCGCCAGCGGCAGGTCGACGGTGAGCAACCGGCGCGGCGTCGAGAATCCCATCGCCACCGCCGACTGGCGGACACTGTCGGGCACAGCACGCAATCCGTCGACGACGTTCGGGACGAGGCCCGCCAGCGCGTAGACGGCCAGCGGAAGGATCACGGTGGTCCGGCTGATCCCGGTGAACGCGATGAGCAGGACGAAGAAGGCAAGCGACGGAATCGAATACAGGACACTGCAGACCGCGAGCACCGGGGCGTACACCCGCGGCCACCGCACGCACGCGAGGCCCAGCGGCAGAGCGAGGACGAGGCCGAGCAGCGACGCGCCGAGGGCCATGACGAGATGATCGCCGAGCAGTTCCCAGAACGTCCCGAGATAACCGGGAATCCGCAGGCTCACCGCAACTTCCGCATCGCGAGCGGAGCCGGGGTGCCGGCCTCCCTGTGGTTGTGCGCCGCGCGGACCGCCGCAGTCACCTCTTCGCCACTGATCACCCCGAGCGCACGTCCGTCGTCGTCCACCGCCACGGCATGGCCCGACGGTGAGAGCACGGCCGCGTCGAGCACGACGCGCAGCGGATCCCGCCCGGGAACGAACGGCTTTCCGGCCGGCAGGAATTCCGCATCGGCACTGCCGTCTCGCCACCCCGTCGGGCGTCCGTCGTCGTCGACGACGAGAAGCCAGCCGTCGCCGACGGCGAGTTCGGCGGCATCGCGGGTGACGATCGGATCGGTGCGCAACGGCAGGTCGGCGGACGAGAAGAACGACATGAGTCGCACACCGCGGTCGACGCCGAGGAATCCGGCGACGAAATCGTCGGCGGGGGAGGTGAGAAGCTCCTCCGGAGTCGCGTACTGGGCGAGCACCCCGCCCGGCCGCAGGACGGCCACGCGGTCGCCGAGCTTGATCGCCTCGTCGATGTCGTGGGTGACGAGCACGATCGTCTTGGCCAGCACCGATTGCAGGCGCAGGAGTTCGTCCTGCAGATCCTTGCGGACCACGGGATCGACCGCGGAGAACGGCTCGTCCATCAACAGGATCGGAGGATCGGCCGCCAGCGCGCGTGCCACACCGACACGCTGCTGCTGCCCGCCGGACAGCTGAGCAGGATAGCGTTGCGCCAGTTCTTTTCCGAGGCCGACTCGGGTGAGCACGTCCATTGCGGTCGCGCGGGCCTCCTTACGGCTCGCGCCGAGCAACCGGGGCACGGTGGCGACGTTGTCGATCACTGTGCGATGGGGGAACAGCCCGGCGTGCTGGATGACGTATCCGATGCCGCGGCGCAGGATCCGGGGATCCTCGTCCCGGACGTCGCGGCCCCCGAGGAGCACACGCCCGCTCGAGGGCTCGACCATCCGGTTGATCATGCGCAACGAGGTGGTCTTCCCACACCCCGACGGCCCGACGAACACCGTCAGGGTGCCCGTCGGGACTTCCAGCGAGAGTCCGTCGACGGCGACGGTCCCGTCGGGATAACGCTTCCCGACGTTGTCGAATGTGATCACGTGGCACCGACTTCCGTCAGTTCAGATCGTTCTGCTGCAGCCACTCCTCGGCGACGACGTCGATGTCGCGACCGTCGGTGACCACCTGTCCGACCAGGACGACGAGGGTGTCGGTGGTGAGCTTGTCGGACACGGCGTCGATCTTCGCGACGTGGTCGTCGTCGAGATCGGCGCGATGCACCAGCGGGATGACGTTCTGGGCTCCGAAGACCGATTCCGGGTCCTCCAGCGCAACAAACGGTTCGGTGCTCAGCGACGGATCGGTGGTGAAGATGTTCGCGGCCTGCACGGTGCCGTCCGAGAGCGCGCGGATGGTGATGGGGCCACCGGTGTCGGTGGGGACGAATTCGCGGAACTCGACCCCGTACACCTCACGCAGACCCACGACACCTTGCTGACGCGTCTCGAACTCGGGCGGTCCGCCGAGGACGAGTTCGCCGGCGACCGGCGCGAGATCGGCGATGCTCACAAGGTTGTAGCGCTGCGCGGTCTCCTCGGTGACGACGAGGGCGTCCTTGTTCTCACCGGGGGCGGAGGCCAGGATCTCGAGCCCGTCCGGAAGGGCTTCGGACAGGGCCGCATTGACGTCCTCCGTCGTCGAGGCGGTGCTGTCGGGGTCGACCCGCGCGAGCAGTGCGCCGTTGTACTCCGGGACGAGCGTGATGGCACCCGAGGCGACCTGGTCGTAGTAGATCTCGCGGCTGCCGATGTTGAACTGGCGGGTGACCTCCGCCCCCGTGCTCTCGAGCGCCTGCGAGTAGATCTCCGCGAGCAGGACGTTCTCCGGGAAGTTCGCCGAACCGACGACGATCGCGCCTCCGTCCGCTGTGTCTCCGGCGAGGGGATCCTCGTCTCCGCCGCCGGAACAGGCGGCCAGGGCGAATACGGACACGGCGAGAAGCGCGGTGGTGCGTGCGAAGCGTTTCACGGGTTGCTCCCTCGGATGCGGCACGGTCGGTTTTCGACTCTATCCCGGCGGATACCCACTGTGCCGGATTTGTCACGAGTGGATCACCAGTCGTCGCCGGCACGCTCCGAGGTCGTGAGGGCGAGGATGCCGCTCTCGAGACGGTATCGGCTCATCGAGTCCAGCGCGGGGGTATAGGCGTGCACGGTCACCGCCGGGACGGGACCGTCGTTGACGACCTCGTGCACGTGCCGACCGTCGAATCGACGCGCGGCACCCGCCGACAGACGGGTGCGGGAGAGCGTCACGCGTTGCCCGGGAAGATCTTCCGACCACGGCTGGTCGACGGTGTCCTCCCGGACCTGTCCCTGCGCGACGGCGAATGCACCGGCACTCCCACCGTGATCGTGGATCCCGGTGCGCTGCCCGGGAAGCCAGCTCAGCAACCACACCTCGTAGTCGTCGGCGACGGCGAGCCGGGTGTACCAGCGTTCGGTCTCGTCGAAGCGGACGAGCGGCCGCCAGCGGGAGACGTCCGCGGCGATGTCACGGACGATCTCGGCGAGATCGACGCGCACGGAGGGGGACAGAAGGGCAGCAGCCATCGTGGTTCCTCGAAACGGGAGCCGGACGGGATCGTAGGGTCGTCCGGGCAGGGGAAGTGGGTCGGGCCGGGATCAACGACAGGCGCGACAACCACAGAAACCACCGGCGATGCGGACGTAGTCCACATGAAGCCTGCGATGCCGCAGGGTCGCCGGAAGACGCATGTCGCTCACTTCAGCGGCCGGATGCGGCACTGTCAAGATTTTCACTCGTGTGACGTTCGGAACAACCGGGCCGGATTGCGTCGCCGTACGGGCTCGTCGCGCGCGTCGCCGAACAGCAACGGTGCTGCGTACGGGCGGTCCGAACCGAGCACGACGCGGTCGGGGCCGAGTCCGGACGCCACGGCCTCGACGATCTCGGGACCGTACGACGAGGTGTCGACGAACACTCCGGCCGACGGGACCGTCGCCGGTCCGCCGCGCGCGGCCATCCGGTCGGCGTGCAGCGGCGCGAGCCCGGCGAGCATCGCGAACCCCACGCGCAGTCCGGGGAGGCGAGGGGCCCCGTACTCGTGCCAGGCGAACCACGCGGTGTGCATCTGCGCCACGTACGACACCATCGCCGGCCACCACGGCGGAGCCGACGGATCGGCCGCGGCGGGCCCGGGATGCACGAACAGGGGAGCACCGACGCGGTCGAGTTCGTCGAGGAGCGGGGCGCACCGCGCGTAGCCGTCGGCATCCGCCAACGCGGTGGCGGGAAGCTGGAGACCGACGCATCCCGCCCCGAGCACCTCGCGCAGCGCCGCGGGATCGGGATCGTCGACCGACGCTGCCGCCCACGCCCCGAACGGGTGCGGCAGCGCGAGCACTCCCTCGTGGTAGGCGTCGAGCAGGCCGGCCCCGTCGGCTGCGGGAAGCGTTTCGATCCCCAGCGGGCTCGACAACGACACCAGCGCCAAGTCGATGCCGTCCTGCGCCGCGAGCTCGGCCCGCCGGGCGATCGAGTGATCCTCCGGTCGCACCTCGTACGGGGGTTCGCCGCCGAGGTACAGCGTCCATCCGACGAGCCGCGGCGCACGGGTGCGTGCCCGTAACGCAGCGACGAGTGGTGCCGGCCAGACGTGCTGGTGGACGTCGACGCGGGGAACGGTCATGCCGTCAGGATGGCAGACCGCCCGCCCGCTGTCCGTTGTCCGCGTCGCCTACTGTCCCGCGCCGCGGGGAACCCATCGTTCGTGCAGCTGTCCGCGCCGGATACCCGGACTCGTCCCGGGCGTCGCGAGAGCGGGGGTGGGTGCCGAGTGACGGCTTCCGACCACCGGCTGCGATCCGGATGCCGGGTCGGCGTGGAACTGCTCGCCGTACTCCGATGGGGGATCGGGCAGGCGGCGCGGCCGATCGATCCGGTACGGATCGTCGTGGTTCCTGCCGGTTCCCTTGAGCAGGCTGGTCGGCAGGTAGATGCTCGCAGTGATGCCGGCATTGGTGGACGAGTCGAAGGTCGGACGCAGACGCACCGTGATGTCGTGACGATCGGCGAGGCGCGCGACCACGAACAGACCCATTCGCCGTGCGGCGCCGGATCCGGCTTCGCCGTCCGAACCCAGCCGCATGTTGATGTCGGCGAGTTCATCTGCGGGAATACTGATTCCACGGTCGGCGATCTCGAGGAGGAGGCCGCCGTCGACGGCGCGGGAGAACGCGAATGCCACGGTGCTCTCGGGCGGTGAGGCGCGCAGTGCGTTGTCGAGGAGCTCGGCGATCATGTGGACGACGTCGGTGACGGCGCTGCCGACCAGATTGCCGTCCGGCGCATTTCCGATGTTCACGCGCTGGTAGTTCTCGACCTGCGAGAGGGATGCGCGCAGGACGTCGACGAGCGGTGTGTCGGGGACGCGGCCGAGGCGCTGGCGGGTACCGGCGAGGACGAGCAGCGAGTCGCCCGTGCGCCGCATGCGGGCGGCGAGGTGGTCGAGCGCGAACAGGTTCTGCAGACGCGTCGGGTCGCGCTCTTCGTGTTCGAGCGAATCGATCAGCGCCAGTTGCTGTTCCACGAGCGTCTTGTTGCGGCGGGCGAGCGTTTCGAGCATCTCGTTGACCTGCCGGCGCAGCTGGGCCTGCTCGCCGGCCAGACGTAGGGCACCTTCGTTCATGCTGTCGACGGCGCGCGCCACCTCGCCGATCTCCTCGCGGGTGTAGACGCGGATCGGATCCAGTGTGACGGATTCGATCTCGGCGCCGTCCTTGATCGCAGCGAGTGCGGCGGGCAGATCCTGTTCGGCGGTGCGCAGGGTGTCGTCGCGCAGTCGGCGCAACGGCCGGACGAGCGACATCGCGATCACGATCGCCAGGGCGAGGGCGAGGGCGAGGATGATCGCGACACCGATGGCGTTCTTGAGGGCTTCGGTGCGTGCTTCGGCCGCGAGGTTGTCGAGGGCGGCCACGGCTCGGGTCGCGGAACCGGCGACCTCCTCCTGGTAGATCATGAGGCTCTCGAAGAGCGACCCGCGCAGAGCGGCGACGTTGCCCGCTTCGTTGTCGAGGTTGGCCGTGAGGCTGCGGCGATTCTCGAGCTGGGTCATCAGACCGTCGACCCGGGAGGAGTCGGCGGTCTCGTTCTCGACGAAGGTGTCACGGAGGACGGCCAGTCGCGCGGACTCGACACCGAGGGCGTTGTTCCACATGAGCAGGGCACCGTCGGTTCCGGCGCTCAGCGCGGAGTATGCGAGGACCTGGTCGAGCAGGGACCACTGGGTGTCCCACAGGTCGAGAAGTGTCGCGCTCTCGCGCTGGACGGTGGGGTCGTCCGTGGTGGTGGTGATGGCGCGGTAGGCAGCCTGGGCGCGGCTGACGAATCCTTCGGCGCGCTCGCTGGCCACGGTCGGCGCCAGGGTTCCCGACGACGCGCTGTCGAGCAGGCTCTCGCCCTCGGCGAGCATGCGGTTGATCATCGCCGCGATCTGCGGATCGAGATCCTTCGCGTCGATGTGGTCGCGCAGCGTCGCGGCGGATTCGCGGGCGACCTGGGCGCCGTTGTCGACGGGCAGTGACAGGATCGTCGCTGCCGCGGCGCCGGTGACACTGGTGGCGTAGTCGGCGAGGGTCGGCAGGATGGAGACGTTCTCGGCGGCGGCGCTGTAGGCGTCGTTCTCCTGGTAGAGGTCGTAGACGCGGAGCGAGCCGTACAGGGTCGCTGCGACGATGGGGACGGCGACGACCGCGGTCATCCTGCGCCACAGACGCCAGTTGTCCGGCGTGTACTGCCGGAATTTCCTCATGACACTCACAACGTTTCGCCCCCCGAGCCTCTCTACCTGCCTGAGTCGGCGGCCGGCCGAAACTGGACTTCGGCAAGTAAAGAACTTCGCCTTGGAAATTCGGGCCAGGGCGAATCACGGTTCGCTGCCGTCAGGACGTGGGTCAGAGTAGGTAGTACTTCGCTGCGCTCACAAGATCGCCGTCCAAGTCCGATAGCTGGTATTCGATCTTGTGTATACATCACGGTCGTGCGCTACGATGCCGCCGGAATTTCCCGTTCCGCCGGGTTTCGATGTCAGGGGGGCGCATGGATCTGCGACGGGTCGATCTCAACCTGCTCGTCGTCCTCGAAGTCCTGCTCTCCGAACGCAATGTCACGCGCGCGGCGCGGCGACTGAACATGTCGCAACCGGCGACGAGTACGGCTCTCGCCCGGTTGCGCAAGCAATTCGACGATCCGCTTCTCGTGAAGAGCGGCCGCACACTGCGTCCCACCGTGCGCGCCCAGGCGATCGTCGAACCGCTCCGCGAGGTGCTGCGGACCCTCGAGCGCTCGGTACTGGCTGCGCCCGGCTTCGATCCCGCGACGGATTCACGCACCTTCACCATCATGACCGGCGACTACGCCGCGATCACCCTCCTGCGTCTGCTGGTCCGGGGGAGCACCCCGGCCGGCATCCGTTTCGATCTGCTGCCGTTCAACGGTGCCGGTCTCGATGCCTTCCGCCGGTTCGAGATCGATCTCGCGGTGCTACCGGAACACGTGCTCGAATCCCCGGAGTTCGAGAGCTGCCGGAGGCAGGTCGTGCTGACCGACAGACTCGTCGGGGCGGTCTGGTCCGGCCACCCGTACACCGGCACCAAGCTCACCCGCGAAGTGCTCGGCCGCTACCCGCTGCTGTCCTACGCGCAGTATTCCGACGACACCAACCTCGGCCGCGCTCTGCTGCGTGCGGGGGCGGTGGCCCAGGTCGGCGCGACCAGCGGCAACCTCGCGGTGCTTCCGTACGCCCTGGAGAACACCCGCATGGTCACGTTCCTGCCCGAGCGCTTGGCCCGGCACCTCGCCGAGATGGCGTTCCTGCGCATCCTGGAACCGACCTTCCAGTTGCCGCCCCTGCGCGAATTCGCGGTCTGGCACGCCGAGCGCGATGCGGATCCCGCGCACGCCTGGCTCCGTGCGCAGCTCGACCCGATCGGACGTCGCCGCGTCGCAGCACAGGCAGGCTGACGACGACGAACGCTGCGGACCGGCCCGTTCGACGGGGTTCGATCCGCAGCGTTCGAGTGGATCCGACGAGGTCAGCGTCCCGATCGACGCTGGAGGATCACCGCGATGACCACGACGAGAATCGCGACCACTCCGACCGGCGCGACCCGCGTCGCGACCGATCCCTTCGCGTACTGCATGAGGTCGAGCGGTTCGGCCTCGGGCTGCGGGGGCGCGGCCGGGGAGGGAGTCGTCGATGGCGTGAGAGGCGTCGAGGTCATCGCCGGTGCCGGTGAGGCGCTCACCGGGCTGGGTGGAACCGACTCGTTCGGCCGCGTCTGCGCGGAGTCGTCATCCCCGGCACCGGACCCGACGAATGCTCCACCGGCAGGCTCGTCGCCCGAACCCGAGGCGGTGAGCGGTGGGCTCGCCGGGACGGACTCGTTGGGCTGCGACTCGGCTGCCTCAGTGGCCGCCGCGGAGGAGGACACAGAAGAGGCCGTCGCTTCGGGTCCGAGCTTCTTCGACAGGCAGTCCGCGAACTGCTCGAGGATCTTCCCACCGACATCCGAGATCATCCCCCGCCCGAACTGGGCGGGCTTGCCGGTGATCTTCATGTCGGTGCTCACGATGCCGTCGGTGCGGTCGCCGTCGCCGGTGAGGGTGACGGTGATGGTCGCGGCCACCGTGCCGTTGCCTCGGGTGTCCTTCGCATTGGCCTCGATGACCGCCCGGCGGGCGGTCTCGTCCTTTTCGACGTACACGCCGGTGCCCTTGAACGTGAGCGCCACCGGTCCGAGCTTCACCTTGACGGTCCCGGTGAACGTGTCGCCGTCGACCCCGGTGAGCGTCGCACCCGGCATGCACGGCGCGACCTTCTCCGGATTCAGCAGGGCGGTCCACACCTCGTCGACCGGGGCGGGAACGGACAGTGTGTGTTCGAGTTGCATGAGGTCCTCAAGTTCGTAGGTGGTCCGGGATCTCGGTGTTCGGCGTGGAAAACGCCTAGACCCCGGAGGCAGTGGTGACCGCTCGTCGGGTGAGTACCCGGGCGAGGTGGCTCCGATACTCGGCGTCGGCATTCCCGTCGGTCATGGGAGCCGTGCCGTCGGTGGCGAGCTCGGCGGCCTCCCGGATCGTCTCGGCCGTCGCGGGCTTACCGATCAGCGATTCCTCGACGCCGCGTGCCCGGACCGGGACGGCTGCCATGTTAGTAAGCGCGATCCTCGCCCGTTCGATGGTGTCGCCGGACGCCTGTAGGGTCGCAGCGACCCCGACGATGGACCACTGCTGGGCCGCGCGATGGAACTTCTCGTAGCGCGCAGACCAGCCCGTGTGCTTGGGAATCCGGACCTCGACGAGGATCTCTCCGGGCTCGACCGCGGTCGTGAAGAAGTCCTGGAAGAAGTCGTCCGTCGCGATGGTGCGACGCCCGGACGGACCGGCCACGGTGAAGGTCGCCTCGAGCGCCACGGCAGGCGCCGCGAGATCCCCGGCCGGGTCGGCGTGCACGAGCGACCCGCCGAACGTGCCGCGGTGCCGGATCTGGGGATCGGCGACGGTCGCCGTCGCCTCGGCCAGCAACCGTGCGTGCTCTGCGACGAGCGGGTCGTGCAGCACATCGTGGTGGGTGGTGGTCGCGCCGATCACCAGGGCGTCGCCGTCGTCGCGGATGCCCCGCAGTTCGGGGATCCTGCCGAGGTCGACGAGCACGGTCGGTGCCGCCATCCGCAGGCGCAGGACGGGCATGAGGCTCTGCCCACCGGCGATGACCTTCGCGTCCTCACCGGCCTCGGTCAGCGCGGCGACCGCTTCGTCGACGCTCGACGGGGCGACGTAGTCGAACGGGGCCGGTATCATTTCGTGCCTCCTCGGGCGTCGCGGAGCGCGTGCCAGATCCGCATCGGTGTACAGGGCATCTCGACGTCGGTGACGCCGAACGGCCGGACCGCATCGAGTACGGCGTTGACGACGGCCGGGGTGGAGGCGATGGTTCCTGCCTCGCCGACACCCTTGACACCCAGCGGATTACCGGGTGCCGGAGTGTCGGTGCGATCGGTGACGAAGGGCGGCAGATCCACCGCGGTGGGTAGCAGATACTCGGCGAACGACGAACTCAGCAACGTGCCCGACTCGTCGTGCACCGCTTCCTCGTAGAGGGCCTGGGCGATACCCTGGGCGAGTCCGCCGTGCACCTGACCCTCGACGATGAGCGGATTCACGACGTGCCCGACGTCGTCGACGCACACGTACTTGCGGATCCGCGCGTGCCCCGTCTCGGTGTCGACCTCGATGGCGCACAGGTGGGTGCCGTGCGGGAACGAGAAGTTGTCGGGATCGTAGGTCGCCTCGGAGTCGAGGTTCGGTTCGACACCGTCGGGCAGGTCGTGCGCGGCGAACACCGCGAGCGCGACGTCGGTGAGCCCGACGGACTTCGAGGTGCCCTTGACGCGGAACTGTCCTGCCTCGAAATCCAGATCGTCCTCGGAACATTCGAGCAGGTGTGCGGCGATCGGCCGGGCCTTGGCGACCACCTTCTCGGCGGCCTTCACGACCGCGATGCCGCCGACGGCGAGCGAGCGGGAGCCGTAGGTGTCGAGACCGCGCGGTGAACTCTGCGTATCGCCGTGCAGGATCTCGATGTCCTCGAACGGGATTCCGAGCCGGTCGGCGACGATCTGGCTCCACGCCGTCTCGTGGCCCTGACCGTGGGCGGACGAACCGGTGACGACCTCCACCTTGCCGGTGGGGAGCATGCGGATCGCGGCGTGCTCCCAGCCGCCGGCGCCGTAGGAGAGTGAACCGAGCACCCGCGACGGGGCCAGGCCGCACATCTCCGTGAACGTGGAGACACCGAGACCGAGCTGCACCGGGTCGTTGCGCTCGCGTCGTTCGGTCTGCTCGCGCCGTAATGCGTCGTAGTCGAACAACTCTCGGGCCTTGGCGGTCGCGGCCTCGTAGTTGCCCGAGTCGTAGGTCAGGCCCGCGACGGTGTCGAACGGGAACTCCTCGTGCTTGATCCAGTTCTTCTCGCGGAGCTCGAGGGGATCCATGGACAGTTCGACGGCGAGCTCGTCCATGATGCGTTCGATCGCGAAGGTGGCCTCGGGGCGTCCGGCGCCGCGGTAGGCGTCGGTGGGCACCTTGTTGGTGAACACGTTGGTGCAGGCGAACCGGTACGAGTCGAACTTGTAGATGCCGTTGAACATGAACGCGCCGAGGATCGGCACACCCGGGGTGACGAGACGCAGGTAGGCGCCCATATCGGCGAGCAGTTCCACCTTCAGGCCCGTGACGGTGCCGTCGCGGCGCGCGGCGAGGGTCAGCTTCTGGACCTGGTCGCGGCCGTGGTGCGCGGCGAGCATCGACTCGCTGCGCGTCTCGGTGTACTTGACGGGCTTGTGTAGGCGACGCGCGATGAGGAGCGTGAGCACCTCCTCCGGCGTGACCTGCAGCTTGCCGCCGAAACCACCGCCCACATCGGGGGCGATGACGCGCAGTTTGTGCTCGGGGAGACCGAGGGTCATCGCGAGCATCAGCTTCAGCACGTGCGGGACCTGGGTCGCCGACCACATGGTGATCTGCGAGGCGGTGGGGTCGACGACGACCGATCGCGGTTCCATGAAGGCCGGGATGAGCCGCTGCTGCCGGAAGGTCCGTTCGACGACCACCTCCGCGTCGCGGATCGCGTCCTCGACGTTGCCGCCGCTGCCGGCCTCGGTGGAGTCGAACACCCATGTCGCGCTGACGTTGGTGCCGAGATCGGGGTGGACGAGGTCGCCGTCCTGCGCCGCGCTCTCGAGATCGAGCACGACCGGCAGGTCCTCGTAGTCGACGTCGATCGCGTCGAGGGCATCGTGGGCCTCGTATGCGCTGCGGGCCACCACGACTGCGACGGCCTCACCCGCGAACCGCACGGTGTCGACGGCCAGGGCCGGGGCGTTCGGGGTCTTCATGTCCTCGGTGATCGGCCACGCGCACGGCAGGCTGCCCTGCTCCTCGGCGAGGTCGGCGCCCGTGTAGACGGCGACGACCCCCGGCTTGCCCCGGGCCTCGGAGACGTCGAGTCCGGTGATGCGGGCGTGCGCGATCGGGCTGCGCAGGATCGCGGCGTGCAGCATCCCAGGGAGCACGATGTTGTCGGTCCAGCGCGTGCGGCCGGTGATGAGGTGCTCGTCCTCCTTGCGGCGGCGTGCCCGGCCGAGTTCGGATTCGCCGGTGCCCTCGTCGGTGGTGGGATCCACGGTGCTCGTCATCGTCATACCTCCTGCGTGGCGGCCGGGTTCTCGCGCAGTCGCTGAGCGGCGTCACGCGCAGCGGCCACGATGTTCTGGTATCCGGTGCAGCGGCACAGATTTCCTTCGAGACCGTGCCGTACGTCCTCGTCGCTCGGATCGGAGTTCTCGGAGAGCAGGTCGATGGTCGCCATGATCATCCCGGGCGTACAGAAGCCGCACTGCAGGGCGTGCTTCTCGCGGAACGCCTCCTGGACCGGATGCAGGCTGCCGTTCGTGGTGAGCCCTTCGACGGTGGTGACCGAGTGTCCGTCGGCCTGTACCGCGAGCATCGAGCACGACTTGACGCTGCGGTCGTCGAGCAACACGGTGCAGGCGCCGCAGTTGCTCGTGTCGCAGCCGACCACCGTGCCCACCTTCCCGAGTCGATCTCTGAGGTAGTGGACGAGAAGCAGTCGCGGTTCCACGTCGTCCGTGTACTGCGTTCCGTCTACGGTGACAGTGATGCGCATCGATCCTCCAAGTGCCTCGCGTAGCGCAGTGATACAGATCACTGACACTCTGCTGCATATCGCGCGTCGAAAGGACCCGAATCGCCGAAATCGCCTTTGGGCTCGCGTCGATCGGAGGCGGGATCGTCACGAGACACGCCGGCTGGTCCAGGCGGAGGGCGCCAAGGAACATCTGGTGCACTACACGACCAGCAAGCACGCCCTCGTCGGGATGGCGCGGGCCTTCGCCGCCGAACTCGGACAGCACGACATCCGGGTCGACAGCATCCACCCGGGCGCGGTGAACACCCCGATGGGATCCGGTTCGATGCGCGACCGCATCGCCCAGACCGCCGAGAGCAACCCCCGGCTCGGCGGCATGACCATGCCCTTCCTGAACAAGTACATGGCCGAGGCGGACGAGATCGCGAACATGGTCGCCTCGCGTCCGACGAGTCCGTCTTCGTCACCGCCCAGAGCTTCGCGATCGACGGTGGTGCTCAGTACTTCTGAGCGCCGATGTGCTCCTCGTGGGCGTGGATCGGTCCGCGTGTCTCCGCGAGGCGGCCGCCGCCCCCGCCCCAGCGCAGCGCGATGATCTCCGCGGCGATCGACACCGCGGTCTCCTCCGGGGTGCGGGCCCCGAGATCCAGACCGATCGGCGACGACAGGCGCGCCAGTTCCTCCTCGGTCAGTCCCGTCTCCCGCAGACGCTCCATCCGGTCGTCGTGTGTGCGGCGCGACCCCATCGCCCCGACGTAGGCCACGTCGAGCCGTAGGGCGACTTCGAGGAGTGGCACGTCGAACTTCGGGTCGTGGGTGAGTACCGTGATGACGGTGCGGGCGTCCACACGTCCGGCCTCGGCCTCGGCCGCGAGATAGCGGTGCGGCCAGTCGACGATCACCTCGTGGGCGCCGGGGAAGCGGGCCTCGGTGGCGAACACCCCGCGCGCGTCGCACACCGTCACCGTGTAGCCCAGGAACGAGCCGAGCCGGGCCATCGCCGACGCGAAGTCGATCGCCCCGAACACGATCAGCCGCGGCGGGGGCTGGAAGACGTTGACGAACACCGACATCCCCTCGCCGCGACGCTCACCGTCGGTGCCGTAGTGAAGGGTGCCCGAGCGTCCCACCTCGAGCAGGCCGCGCGCGTCGTCGACGACGGCGTCGTACATGCGGGACGAGGCGAGCTGTCCGTCGGCGCGGTCGCGCCACACGACCATCCGTCGTCCCCGTAACGCCGGGTCGGGATGGGCGGTGACGGTCGCGAGCGCGACGGGTTCGCCCGCGCGGACGGAGTCGAGCAGGTCGGTGAAGGCGGGGAAGGACGCGGCGTCGATCCGTTCGACGAAGACGTCGATGATGCCGCCACAGGTCAGGCCGACGGAGAACGCGTCGTCGTGGGAGACCCCGTAGCGTTGCAGCACCGGCTGCCCGCTGTCGATGACCGACCGGCCGAGTTCGTAGACGTCGCCTTCGACGCACCCGCCCGAGACGCTGCCGGTGACGGTGCCGTCCTGCGCGACCAGCATCGATGCACCCGGCCCCCGGGGCGCCGAACGGAAAGTCGAGACCACGGTGCCTACCGCGACGGCCTCCCCGTCCCGGTACCGCCGGTCGAGCTCGTCCAGAATTTCACGCACGCCGAACCTCCTCGAGAAGTTCTTCCAGTGTCGCAAGGCTGTGTCCCGCGAGCAGACGATCGATGTGCGGCAGGGCCGCGGAGATACCCGACTGGATCGGTTCGTATCCGGCGCCGCCGGCGTGCGGGTTCACCCACAGCACGCGGTGCGCGAGGCGATGCAGCTGCGCCATGCGTTCCCCGAGCTGCGAGGTGTCGCCGCGCTCCCAGCCGTCGGAGAAGATCACCACCACCGCGCCGCGCGCGAAACCTCTGCGCCCCCAGCGGTCCAGGAACGCGCCGAGCGTGTCGCCGAGACGTGTCCCGCCCGCCCAGTCCGGTACCGCACGCGAGGCCCCGGCGAGCGCGATCTGCGGGTCGCGGGCACGCAGCGCACGCGACAGGCGGGTCAGCCGCGTGCCGAGGGAGAACACCTCGGTGGACGACGGCGCGGCACGCGTGACGACGTGCGCGAACCGCAGGAGCGCGTCGGCGTAGGGACTCATCGAGCCGGACACGTCGATCAGCAACACCACCCGGCGCGGTCTCGTCGCTCGTGCCCGGTGCCGCGGCCGGACGGGTTCGCCTCCGCCCGCCAGCATGTCGCGCAGGGTGTGCCGCGGGTCCACCGGCCCGCGGCGGGAGGGCTTCGACCGCAATCCCCGACGCGTCGGGGGTCGGGGCTGCAACCGCGCGAGCAGTTCGGCGAGGTGAGCGCGTTCGGCGGTCGTCAATTCGGCCACGTCGCGGTGCCGGAGGACGTCGGTGTCGTCCGCCGCGACCTGCAGGCGTGGCGCGTCGTCACCGGAATCGCCCTCGGCGCCCTCGCTGCGGGACAGCGCGGCGATCCGTGCGGTGCGGGTGCGTTGCCCGTGGGTACGCGAGCCGGTGGGGACGGTGTCGCCGAACCAGTGGACGAAGACCACGTCGTAGCGGGCCGTGTCGTCCGGTGTGCGGCACAGCGTGGCGCGGCCTGCCCAATAGACCTGCACGGGATCCCCGACGTCGACGTGTGCGAGGGCGTCGAGATAGGTGGCGGTGGCGTCGAGGGCGACGGGCAGACCGGCGGCGGCGAGGGCGCGGCAGAAGCCGGCCAACCCGGCGACCGGTCCGGGGGCGGTCGTCATCCGGCCCTCGAGAGGTCGAGTCCGGCGCGGGTGACCCGGTCGATGTCCTCGCGGTACTTCAGTACGGCACCGAGTGTCGCCGCAGCGGTCGCTGCGTCGAGGACGTCGCGGTCGAGGGCGACCAGTGCGCGCGCCCAGTCGAGGGATTCGGCGATCCCCGGTGGCTTCAGGAGGTCCTGTTCGCGGAACGAGCGCACCGCGCGGGCGATCTGTTCGGCGAGCGGGTGCCCCAGACCGGGCAGCCGCCGCTGCAGGATCGCGACCTCGCGTTCGAGATCGGGATGCTCCACCCAGTGGTACAGACAGCGGCGCTTGAGTGCGTCGTGCACCTCGCGGGTCCGATTGGAGGTGAGCACCACCAGCGGTGGGACCTCCGCGCGGATCTCGCCCAATTCGGGGATCGTCACCGCGTTCTCGTCGAGCAACTGGAGTAGGAAGGCCTCGAACTCGTCGTCGGCGCGGTCGATTTCGTCGACGAGCAGCACGCACGGTGAGTCGGTGAGCGCCTGCAGCAACGGGCGGACGAGGAGATAGCGCTCCGTGTAGAGGGAACGCTCGGCGGTGTCCGCATCGAGCACACCGTCGCTCGCCGCTTCGAGCGAGCGCAGATGGAGCAACTGCCGGGGAAAATCCCAGTCGTAGAGGGCCTGCGAGGCGTCGATGCCCTCGTGGCACTGCAACCGGACCATCGGCAGATCCAGGGCCTGAGCGAGAGCCGCTGCGAGCGAAGTCTTCCCGGTTCCGGGTTCGCCTTCGCAGAAGAGCGGCCGGCCCATACGCATCGCAAGGAAGACGACGGTCGCCAGTCCGTCGTCGGCGAGATATCCCGTGGTCTCGAGAGCAGCCGAGAGTTTCTCGGGTGAATCGATACGTGTTGCGTCGCCGGTCATGAAGCGAGCCTAGATGCTCACCCGCTTCCCGACCGGCGACTGCGACAACTATCGGATCAACCGTCGGCGTGCGCGAGCGGCGCGAACTCGCCGGTGAACAGTGTTGCGCATCCGGGGCACAACGTCGTCGGATGGATGGCCCAGCCGTTCATCTGGGCATAGAGCTCTGCCTGCAGCTTGCTCTGTGCGGCAGTGCGGTAGCAGTGATCGCAATGGTCGCAACGGAAGACCCACCGGCCACCGGAGATCGGGTCGCGGTGCGGCGTCATGTCCACCTCGATATCAACAACTCGGTATCCGCGAATCGATGTCGTGGAATGGTCGGATCGTGCCGGTTCCTCTCAGGGAACCGACTTGCCCATGACGCGGGCCCACCATCCGTCCAGCGGGCTCGGATCGGGCCAGCGGATCGTGTCGTCTGCGATGTGATTGGGCCGGGATGCCATGTCCTGCTGTCTCTGTCCGGTATTCGGTGAATCGTGCTGTGCATTGCGCACTGAGGTCACCCCTTATTGCTATCGGTGCGTCATTGGCGGACGCACTCCTACGCACCTCTGAGGCGTTCTTGAATCTTAGCCCGGTTCTACTGAACCGGCCCGGTCTTTCTGCTGTTTGCACAGGTAGAGGAGGTCTAGGAAGTATGCGGCGGGGGAGGGGGTCTGCTGTCCAGGGTGGAGCGCAGACGGTCGTTGTCCTCCTTGAGGGCCGCGTTGTTCGCCTCGAGTTCGAGGATCCGGGCGATTCCGGCGATATTGATTCCGGAGCCCACCAGTTCGACGATCCGTTGGACGATCTCGAGATCGTTGTCGCTGTAGCGGCGCGTCCCACCCGCTGTGCGTGCGGGGTTCAGCAACCCTCGGCGTTCGTACAGGCGCAAGGTCTGCGGGTCGAGTCCCGACAGTTCGGCGGCCACCGAGATGCCGTAGACCCCGCGCCGGGCGCGTAACGGATCTGGCGTCATCGTTTCCTCCGGAGTCGGTCTTCTCGGGTCGCGCTGCGGTCACCCGCGACTTGACCGAACCTTACCACAGGTCCATAATAAATCTGTGTCTACGGACACAGGTAATCGACAAAGTGTGGCCGCCACGAACGGCCGGACAGTCGGAGGTGACAGACCGATGTTGATGCGCACCGACCCCTTCCGCGATATCGATCGCTTCACGCAGCAGGTGCTCGGCACCATGGCACGGCCCGCGGTGATGCCGCTCGATGCATGGCGAGAAGGCGACCGTTTCGTCGCCGAGTTCGATCTCCCGGGCGTCGACGCCGACTCGATCGACCTCGATGTCGAACGCAACGTGCTCACCGTGCGCGCGGAACGTCCGGAAGTCGACCGGGACAAGGAATTCGTCTCGACCGAGAGGCCGCGAGGCATCTTCACTCGTAGGCTGTTCCTCGGTGACACCCTCGACACCGATCGGATCGAAGCGCAGTACCGCGGTGGTGTTCTACGCGTGACGATTCCGGTCGCAGAGAAGGCGAAGCCCCGCAAGATCTCGGTGATCGACGCGGAGACGAACGGCCAGGCCGCGATCGAGAAGTGAACCGCTACGGCGAACCGGGCCCGGGATGATTTCCGGGCCCGGTTCGGCTGCGTCCACTACGGTTTCAGGCAGATCTTGATGGCGCCGTCCTGCTTCTTCTGGAAGATCTCGTACGCGTGCGGTGCGTCGTCGAGCGGGAGGCGGTGGGTCGCGAAGTCGTCGACCCCCAGCGGATCCTCGTCGGTCAGCAGCGGCAGGATCTCCGGGACCCAGTTCAACACGTTGGCCTGACCCATGTGGAGACGGATCTGCTTGTCGAACAGGGTGAGCATCGGCATCGGATCCGCCGCCCCGCCGTACACACCGCTCAACGAGATCGCGCCACCACGCCGCACGACGTCGATCGCGGTGTACAGCGCGTGGAGACGGTCCACTCCGGCCTTCTCCATGAACGGCTCGGCAATCGCCGACGGCAGGAAGCCGGCGGCACTCTGGGCGAGCTTCGCGACGGGCGAGCCGTGCGCCTCCATACCCACGGCGTCGATCACCGAATCGGTGCCGCGCCCGTTCGTCATGTCACGGATCATGTCGCCGGGATTGTTGTCGACCTCGCGCAGATCGACGACCTCGATGCCGCGGGAGGCCGCGCGGGCCAGTCGCTCGGGGACCATGTCCACGCCGATCACGCGGGCACCCTTGTGCACCGCGATGCGGGCGGCCATCTCTCCGATGGGGCCGAGGCCGAGCACCGTGACACTTCCGCCGTCGGGGATCTCCGCGTACTCGACGGCCTGCCACGCGGTGGGCAGCACGTCGGAAAGGTAGACGAAACGGTCGTCGGCCGGCCCTTCCGGGACCTTGATGTGGGTGGCGTCGGCATGGGGGACGCGCAGATATTCGGCCTGCCCGCCGGGCACGCTGCCGTAGAGCTTCGAGTAGCCGAACAGTGCGGCGCCGGTGCCCTCCTCACGGACCTGCGTGGTCTCGCACTGCGAATGCAGGCCGTGGGAACACATGAAGCACTGGCCGCAACACACCTGGAAGGGGATCACCACCCGGTCGCCGGGCTTCAGCTTCGTGACGCCGGAGCCGACCTCCTCGACGATGCCCATCGGTTCGTGACCGAGAATGTCGCCGGGAGTCATGAAGGCTCCCAACACCTCGTACAGGTGCAGGTCGGAGCCGCAGATGTTGGTGGTGGTGACGCGGATGACGGCGTCACCGGCCTCCTGGATCGTCGGATCGGGCACCGTATCGACGCTCACGTTGCGGCGCCCTTGCCATGTCACTGCCTTCATGTCGCTCCTCGGTTCCTCGGGTGCAGGAATGTCGGGCCGTGCCCGGCACGTGTCCCTCGATGCCTACCCCCGCTCGGCGCGGGCAAACGCTGCCCGCGAGCGGGTCCCTGCCGCACCGCACATGTTTGCGCGTGCCGGAGGAGAGGTATGTCGCCACAGAATCGAATCACCGCGACACATGTCTGTGGCCGCTCTTGCGGGAGCACAGCCGCACAGAAGGAGGTCAGGTGACCACTTCGGACCCCGAACACCACGGAAGCCAGGATCCCGAACCTTCGCGCACCCCGGATCTCGAGGATTCCCCATCAGCGGGTGGCTCGCGCTGCTCGCCGTCGCGGTGATCGTGATCATCTTCGTGGTCGCGATCTTCGGCATCCTGTCCTGACGGTTCGGCCCGAGCCGCCCCGCGGAGCTTCTCGTCAGCGTCCGCGACGCGGTAGCCGCACGACCTGCACGAAGAATTCGTCGATCTGCTTCACGGCACCGATGAACTGGTCGAGATCGACCGGCTTGGTGACGTACGCATTGGCGTGCAGCTTGTAGCTGCGGAGAATGTCCTCCTCGGCCGACGAGGTCGTGAGCACCACGATCGGGATGTCGGACAGTTCCGGATCGGACTTGATCTTCGTCAGCACCTGCCGGCCATCGTACTTCGGCAGGTTCAGGTCGAGCAGGATCAGATCCGGGCGCGGCGCACCCTCGTGGTCGCCCCGGCGGTACAGGAAGTCGAGTGCTTCCGCCCCGTCGCGGACGACGTGTAGGGCGTTGCCGATCTTGTTGTCCTCGAATGCTTCACGGGTCATCAGCTCGTCGCCGGGATCGTCCTCGACCAACAGGACGTCCACCGGTCGGGCAGCGGGATAGGTCACGATCGTGCTCCTCATGACGTTGTCCCCTGCTTCTGCTCGACGGGGCGTGATGCGGTTCCGAGGGTGAAGCAGATTCGAGTGCCCTCGGTATGAGTATCGCCGTACTCGGTGTCGATCCAGATTCTTCCCGCGTGATACTCGACGATTTTCTTGCTCAGCGCCAGTCCGATACCGGTGCCCTGGTAATCGTCGCGAGGATGCAGCCGCTGGAAGATGACGAACACCTTCTCGGCGTACTCGCTGTCGATCCCGATGCCGTTGTCGGTGACGCAGAAGTGCCACCGCGGACCGTCCGACTCGTCCTCGGCCTTTTCGCACTCGATCCTGATCACCGGGGTGCGATCGGGATGGCGGAACTTGATGGCGTTGCCGACCAGGTTCTGCCACAGCATCGTCAGCAGAGTGGGGTCGCCGGTGAGCTCGGGGAGGTCGTCGGGGCGTTCGATCTGCGCCTGTGACTCCTCGATGGAGGCGGAGAGGTTGAACAACGCCTTCTCGAGCGGTCGGCCGAGGTCGACCCGGACGTAGGCGTCGTGGACGCGTCCGACCCGGGAGAAGGCGAGCAGATCGCTGATCAGCACCTGCATCCGTTTCGCGCCGTCCACGGCGTATTCGACGTACTGTCGTCCACGATCGTCGAGGACGTCGCCGTACCGCTTCTCGAGCAGCTGGCAGAAGGACGCGACCTTCCGCAGCGGTTCCTGCAGGTCGTGCGATGCGACGTAGGCGAACTGCTCGAGTTCGGTGTTCGAGCGGCGGAGTTCCTCGGCCTGGGAATCGAGATCCTCGGTCTGTTTCGCGAGCAGGGTCTGCTGCTTCCGGGAGTCCGCCAACGCGTCCGCGATACGACCGCGCATCGTCTCGACGTCGAGGGCGAGTGCCCGGATGTCCTTCGGTCCCTGGGGGTATATGTGCTGGTAGAAGTTCTCCTCCAGCGCGACCCGGCGACTGGCGTTGCGGAGTTTGCTGAGCGGCACGGCGACGAGATTGTGGACGAGGGCCACCATCGCGAGGCCGGTGAGGATGAACGTGATCACCATGGCGATCAGGACCGAGTTGCGGATCGTCCGGGACTGCACGAGATCGTCGAGGTTCTCTTCGAGCACACGGGAGAGCGCGCTGTTCTCCTGGACGAACATCGACCGGATCTCACCGAAGGTCAGCCGGTCCTCCTCTGCCAGGTTCGCATCGACGGGGCGCGGCTGCCCGGGCACGACTGTGGCGATGATCGGCTCTGCATATTGCGTCTGCCACTGCCGGGCGGTGGCGTCGATGGAGTCGATGTCGGCGAGGAGCTCGGGATGGTCGGCGAGGAGTTCACGGAGGCGATCGAGGGCGACCTGCTGATCGGCTCGGCCGGCGCGATACGGCCCGAGGAAGATCGGGTCGGTCGTGAGCGCATACCCGCGGACCGCGGTCTGCTGATCGAGCAATGAGCTCTGCAGCCGGTAGGACTCCGTCATCGCGGGCTGGATCCGCCCGGTCACCTCGTCGGTGATCTGCACGGTGCGCTGGATGAAGATTCCGCCCACGATCGAGCCGAGGACGGCGAAGACCGCGAGGACCGCGAACGCGACCTGGAACCAGCTCTGCACGACCAGCCGCGACGAGAACCGCTCGATGCGCGGTTCGGGAACCGAAGGATCCCTCATCGCCGCACCGTCGCTCCGACCTCGGCGGAACGCACGATACCGATCACATCCACCCCAGCTTCCCGGCCCGTGCCCGATTCGCGCCTACGGGCGACGAATCCCGACGGCGGTGCGGTCCCGAACCTGTCGGTCTGCGAACACACGTATGGACGGGCTGTCTGTTGAACCCGAATGCGAACTGTAGCCGACCGGTGGAGCCGTTCCGATCCGGCCACGGGCCGAACCGGCTGCACCGAGTGCCGGAACGCGACTAGGGTCGGTCGCATGACACGACGAGTGAGTGTGTGGGGTGGCGCGTTCTGGCTCAGTCGGAAGGTTCGCGAGCAGGCGCTCGATGCAGCCCGCGAACTGGAGGAGCTCGGGTACTCCCGGTTGTGGACGTCCGGCGGATTCAAGGACGGCTTCCCCTCCGTCTACGGTGAACTGCTCGCGGCGACGACGACGCTCGAGCTGGCGAGCGGCATCATCAGCATCTGGCACGCCGACCCGGAGACCACGGCGGCTGCGGTCGCCGATCTGGAGTCGCGGTATCCCGGTCGTTTCCTGCTGGGCGTCGGAACGAGTCACGCTCCCGTCGTCGACGCGCGGGAGAACACCAGCTACACCAAGCCCTACAGCCGGATGGTCGAGTACCTCGACGGCCTCGATGTGGCGTCGACGCCGGTGCCCACCGATCGCAGGGTCCTCGCGGCGCTCGGCCCGCGCATGCTGAAGCTGTCCGCCGAGCGCGCGGCAGGAGCCCATCCGTACTTCGTTCCGCCCGCGCACACGGCGGTTGCGCGTGAGGCCCTCGGCTCGGAGCCGTTGCTCGCGCCCGAGGTGGCCGTCGTCCTCGAAACCGACGAGACCGTTGCGCGTTACATCGCCCGCGAGTACATGCGCGGTTATCTCGCGCTGCCGAACTACTCGAACAACCTGCGTCGTCTCGGGTATACCGACGAGGACCTCGCCGACGGTGGCAGCGACGGCCTGATGGACGTGCTCATCCCGTGGGGCGATCTCGACAGCGTCGTCGCCGGCATCGAGAAGCACTACGCCGCCGGTGCCGACGAGGTCGCCATCCAGGTGCTCACCGCGGATCCGTTCACCTTCCCGAGCGAGGGCTACCGGCAGCTCGCGTCCGCGCTGCTGAGCTGAGGTCACCGAACCCCGAGGTCACCGAACCCCGAGGTCACCGGATCGGTGTGGCCGCTCAGATCGGCCGCACCGTGAGGATCTGGGACATCGTGCCGATCGGTCCGGTCGCATCGTGCAGCACCGTGCTCGTCAGGCCGACGCCGTCGGCGCCGAACGAGACCGACGTATCGAAGCCGACCCATTCACCGCGGGGTTCGGCGAACAGGTGCGCGGTCAGGTCGACGTTGGGGAAGGCGACCGTTCTCGGATCGGCACGCACCGCCATGCCGTTGGCGATGTCGAACAGGCCGGCCGTGGCGGCGAGATCGCTGACCTTCTCGCCCTCCACGAGCGGGAGACCGGTGCGCACCCAGAACGAGGCCCGTCCGGGTGCGGTCGAGACGCGGCGCACCTCCACCGAGTCGATGAATCCTCCCGGCCACAGCGTCGTCGGGTCCCAGGGTTCGCAGTCCTCGGGCGTCGGAATCGGCTGCAGCGTGGTGCCGGCGATCTCCGCGGTGGGACGGGTCTGCATCAGCCACGCGCGCGCACGCACGATCGCGCGCCCGTCGTAGGCGAGGGTCGCTTCCACGAGTTCGATGGTGCGTCCGGGCCGCAGGACCTCGACCGTCGTGACGACGGGACCGACGGGCACGGTGCCGAGGATGTCGTACGACAGGCGTCCGATCGTGAGGTCGTCGTCGCGCCGCGCGTCGCGGTCGCATTCGACGACGTGGGCGATCAGCCCGAGAGCGGGAGCGATGTGCTGCTCCGCCTCGTTCCACGCCCCACCGACATGTTCGGTGGCGCGGAAGGAGGTCGGGCCGAGTCGTTCGAAGTAGCTCATGCGGTCTCCGTTCGTGACGGCTCTGCCGCGAGAGCCGAGGGGGTCGCGGCGAGAGCTGCCAGTGCCATGCGTCGCAGCACCGCGCGGGTGCCTTCGGGGGAACGCGGGTCGGCGCTGTGCGGTGTCGAGTTGATGAGTCCGAAGGTCGCGTGCGCCATCGTGCGCGCATCGGATTCGGGCAGTGCGGGGTCGATGCGGCGCAGGGCGTCGACCCAGATCTCGACGTAGCGACGCTGGGTCACCCTCACCTCCCGCTGCCCCTCGTCGGGGAGGGACGTGAACTCGCGGTCCTGCACGCGGATGAGATCGGGCTCGCCCAGCGCGAAGTCGAGATGGAAGTCGACCAGGCCCTCGAGGGCGTCGCGTGGGTCGGGCGTCGTCTCGGCGACCTGCGTGCCACCTGCGAGGAGGCGGCGGCTGATCTCGACGAGGATCTCGACGAGCAGGGCGTCCTTGTTGGGGAAGTGCCGGTACACGGCGGGACCGCTGATCCCCACGGCCGCACCGAGATCCTCGAGGCGGACCCCGGGGAATCCGCGTTCGGCGATCAGGTGCGCCGCGGCACGCAGGAGGTCCCGTCGGCGTTCCGCCTTGGCGAGGCTACGCCGCGTCGGGCGTCCCGATGCGGTCGAGACGTCGATCGCGGACTCGGTCATGAAAATCTCCGCTCGGTGTGGTCTGGACAACTCGGTTAATCATAACTAACCTAGATTTCAGTTAATGGCGATTAGTCGATCTACCGAGGATGGTGTCCGTGACAACCGCTGAGACGGCCTCGACAACCAGCCGCGACCAGCACGAACAGCTGGTCGGAGAGCTCCGAGACAAGCTCGCTGCCGCAGCCCTGGGTGGCAGCGAGAAAGCCCGGGAGCGGCATGTCGCCCGCGGCAAGCTGCTTCCCCGCGACCGCGTGGACGAACTGCTCGACACGGGCAGCCCGTTCCTCGAACTGTCGCCCCTCGCCGCCGACGGCATGTACGACGACGAGTGCCCCGGCGCCGGCATGATCGCCGGCATCGGCCGCGTCGCCGGCCGCGAGTGCGTGATCGTCGCGAACGACGCCACCGTCAAGGGTGGCACCTACTATCCGATCACGGTCAAGAAGCATCTGCGGGCGCAGGAAGTCGCGCTGCAGAACAACCTGCCGTGCCTGTACCTCGTCGACTCCGGTGGCGCCTTCCTGCCGCGGCAGGACGAGGTCTTCCCCGACCGCGAGCACTTCGGCCGCATCTTCTACAACCAGGCCACCATGAGCGCCAAGGGGATTCCGCAGATCGCCGCGGTCATGGGCTCGTGCACCGCCGGCGGCGCCTACGTCCCCGCCATGAGCGACGAGGCCGTCATCGTCCGCAACCAGGGCACCATCTTCCTCGGTGGCCCGCCGCTGGTGAAGGCCGCGACCGGCGAGGTCGTCACCGCCGAAGAGCTCGGCGGCGGCGACCTGCACTCGAAGGTCTCCGGCGTCACCGACCACCTGGCCGAGGACGACCGCGACGCGCTGCGCATCGTGCGAGACATCGTCTCCACCTTCGGTCCGCGCAACCCGCGTCCGTGGGACGTCGAACCCACCGTCGAACCCGAGGCCGACCCCACCGAGCTGTACGACGTGGTGCCCACCGACTCGCGCATCCCCTACGACGTGCACGAGGTCATCGACCGTGTGGTCGACGGCGCCGGCGGTGACGGCCATGAATCCAGCAGCTTCCACGAGTTCAAGGCCGAATACGGCAAGACTCTCGTCACCGGCTTCGCACGCATCCACGGCCACCCGGTCGGCATCATCGCGAACAACGGCGTGCTCTTCGGCGAATCCGCCGTCAAGGGAGCGCATTTCATCGAACTGTGCGACAAGCGCTCGATTCCGCTGGTGTTCCTGCAGAACATCTCCGGCTTCATGGTCGGCCGCGACTACGAGGCCGGCGGCATCGCCAAGCACGGCGCGAAGATGGTCACCGCGGTCGCGTGCGCCCGAGTGCCGAAGCTGACCGTCGTCATCGGCGGCTCGTACGGCGCCGGCAACTACTCGATGTGCGGTCGCGCGTATTCGCCTCGCTTCCTGTGGATGTGGCCCAATGCCCGCATCTCCGTCATGGGTGGCGAGCAGGCCGCCTCGGTGCTGGCCACGGTGCGCTCCGACCAGCTCGATGCCTCGGGCAATCCCTGGACGGCCGAGCAGGAGGAGGAGTTCAAGGCTCCGATCCGCGCCCAGTACGAGGAACAGGGCAATCCCTACTACTCGACCGCGCGCCTGTGGGACGACGGCATCATCGATCCCGCAGACACCAGAAAAGTTCTCGGACTGGCACTGTCGGTGTGCGCCAACGCCCCGCTCGAGCCGGTCTCCTACGGCGTCTTCCGGATGTGAGTGCACCCATGACTGATACGACTCGGATCGACACGGTGTTGGTCGCCAACCGCGGTGAGATCGCGGTGCGCGTCATCCGCACCCTGAAGGCGATGGGCATCCGCTCGGTCGCCGTGTTCAGCGAGGCCGACCGCGACGCCCGGCACGTGCAGGAGGCCGACACCGCGGTGCTGCTCGGACCCGCCGCGGCGCGCGAGAGCTATCTGGTGATCGACAAGGTCATCGACGCGGCGCTCGCCACCGGTGCGCAGGGCATCCATCCCGGCTACGGATTCCTTTCGGAGAATTCGGCTTTCGCCGCCGCGTGCGCCACTGCCGGTATCGCCTTCCTCGGCCCGTCCGCCCACGCCATCGAGACCATGGGCGACAAGATCACCGCCAAGGCAGCGGTGTCGGAGTTCGGCGTTCCCGTCGTGCCCGGCATCTCCCGGCCCGGACTGAGCGACGACGAACTGATCGCGGGCGCCGAGGAAGTCGGCTATCCCGTGCTCGTCAAGCCGTCCGCCGGTGGTGGCGGCAAGGGCATGCGCCTCGTCGAGGACCCGAAGGATCTGCCCGCCGCGCTCGAATCCGCCCGTCGCGAAGCGGCGTCGGCGTTCGGTGACGACACCCTCTTCCTCGAACGGTTCGTCCAGCGCCCCCGGCACATCGAGGTCCAGGTCCTCGCCGACGCGCACGGCAACGTCGTCCACCTCGGCGAGCGCGAGTGCAGTCTCCAGCGGCGGCACCAGAAGGTCATCGAGGAAGCGCCCTCGCCGCTGCTCGACGAGGCCACCCGCGCCCGCATCGGTGAGGCCGCGTGCAACACCGCGCGCAGCGTCGACTACACCGGCGCCGGCACCGTCGAGTTCATCGTCTCCGCCGACAAGCCGGACGAGTTCTTCTTCATGGAGATGAACACCCGACTGCAGGTCGAGCATCCGGTCACCGAGATGGTCACCGGCCTCGACCTCGTCGAGTGGCAGGTGCGTATCGCCGCGGGCGAGCCGCTCGGCTTCACCCAGGACGACATCACCCTCACCGGCCACGCGATCGAGGCCCGCGTCTACGCCGAGGATCCGGCTCGTGGCTTCCTTCCGACCGGCGGTGAGATCGTCGATGTCGTCGAGCCTTTCGGGGCGAGCGCAGCGACGGGGAACGTCACCGGTCCCCGCGTGCGCGTCGACTCCGGCATCCGCGCCGGCACCGTGGTCGGCAGCGACTACGACCCGATGCTCGCCAAGGTCATCGCCCACGCCGACGACCGCGCCGGAGCGCTGCGCCGCCTCGACCGGGCGCTCGCACAGACCGCCGTGCTCGGCGTCGTCACCAACGTCGACTTCGTGCGGTTCCTGCTCGCCGACGACGACGTGATCGCCGGCGCGCTCGACACCGGCCTGCTCGACCGTCGACTCGGCGACTACACCGCCCCCACGACCGCCGATTCCACGCTCGTCGCCGCGGCCATCCTGCGGTGGCTCGACCGCTGGGCGGGCGACACCACCGATCCGTGGGCGGTGCCCGACGGATGGCGCGTCGGTGCCCACCGGCCCGTCACGTCGCGGCTCACCTCCGGCGACCGCACCGCACATGTGCGCCTGACCGGAACTCCGGCGGCCGGTGTCGCCGAGGTCGAGGACGGCGAGACCTACCGGTTCAGCGCCGTGCTGCACGGCTCCGCTCTGGCGGTCGTGCTCGACGGCCGGCGTCACAGCTACCGCGTCGGCGAATCCGACGGTGCGGTCTGGCTTTCCGACGGCCACGGCAGCGTCGCCGTCCGCGAGGTGCGCGAGGCATCGGTGCGCGGCGACGACGCCCACGCCGGCGACGCCGACATCACGAGCCCGATGCCCGGCGCCGTCATCGCGGTGTCCGTCGCCCCCGGCGACACCGTCACGGCCGGGCAGACGCTCGTCGTCGTCGAGGCCATGAAGATGGAACATTCGCTCACCGCCCCCATCGACGGCACCGTCGAACTGTTCGCGGCAGCCGGTGAGCAGGTCAAGGTCGATCAACTTCTCGTGCGAATCACCCCGCACGCCGACACGGAAGAGACAAAGTGATGACGGAATACCTGGCCACGGGCCAACTTCCCGACGAGTACGAGCAGCTGCGCAAGACGGTCGCCGACTTCGCCCGCACGGTGGTCGCGCCGGTCGCCGCCAAGCACGACGCCGAGCACTCGTTCCCCTACGAGGTCGTGCAGGGCATGGCCGAGATGGGCCTGTTCGGCCTGCCGTTCCCCGAGGAGTACGGCGGCATGGGCGGCGACTACTTCGCGCTGTGCCTCGCGCTCGAGGAACTCGGCAAGGTCGACCAGTCCGTCGCCATCACCCTCGAGGCCGGTGTCTCGCTCGGCGCGATGCCGATCTACCGCTTCGGCAACGAGAAGCAGAAGCAGGAGTGGCTGCCGCAGCTCGCGAGCGGCCGCAACCTCGCGGCCTTCGGGCTCACCGAACCGGGTGCGGGCAGCGACGCCGGAGGCACCAAGACCACCGCCAAGCTCGAGAACGGCGAGTGGATCATCAACGGCAACAAGCAGTTCATCACCAACTCCGGCACCGACATCACCTCGCTCGTGACCGTCACCGCCCTCACCGATGTGCGGGAGAACGGCAAGAAGGAGATCTCCACGATCCTCGTGCCGACCTCCACGCCGGGCTTCACCGCCGAACCCGCCTACAACAAGGTCGGCTGGAACGCCTCCGACACGCATCCGCTCACCTTCGCCGACGTGCGGGTGCCCGAGGAGAACCTCCTCGGCGAGCGGGGCCGCGGCTACGCCAACTTCCTGCGCATCCTCGACGAGGGCCGCATCGCCATCGCCGCGCTGTCGACCGGCGCCGCGCAGGGCTGCGTCGACGAATCGGTGAAGTACGCCAAGGAGCGCGAGGCGTTCGGCAGCCCGATCGGCAACAACCAGGCCATCGCCTTCAAGATCGCCCGCATGGAGGCACGTGCGCACGCCGCACGCACCGCCTACTACGACGCCGCCGCCGCGATGCTCGCCGGCAAGCCGTTCAAGAAGCAGGCCGCGGTCGCCAAGCTCGTCGCGTCCGAGGCCGCGATGGACAACGCGCGCGACGCGACGCAGATCCACGGTGGCTACGGCTTCATGAACGAGTACGCCGTGGCGCGCCACTACCGCGACAGCAAGATCCTCGAGATCGGTGAGGGCACCACCGAGGTGCAGCTCATGCTCATCGGACGGGAGCTGGGACTGTGAGCGAGACCGACACCACCGTGGAGAAGCGGATCGTCCAGCGTGGCCTGTGGTTCGAGGAGTTCGAACTCGGCGCGATCTACGAGCACCGCCCCGGCCGGACGATCACCGAGGCCGACAACACGCTGTTCACGACGCAGACGATGAACACGCAGGCGCTACACCTCGACGCCGCATACGCTGCCGAGACGAGTTTCGGTGAGCGTCTGGTCAATTCGATGTTCACGCTCTCGACGCTCGTGGGACTGTCGGTCGCCCAGCTCACGCAGGGCACGATCGTCGCGAATCTCGGGTTCTCCGAGATCTCCTTCCCCAAGCCGTTGTTCCACGGCGACACGCTCTACGCCGAGACGAAGATCGTCGACAAGCGCGAGTCGAAGAGCCGGCCGGGGGAGGGCATCGTCACCCTCGAACACACCGGTCGCAACCAGCACGGCGATGTCGTCGCCGTCGCCGTGCGCAAGACCCTGGTCCAGAAGAGGCCCACGACATGACCTGGGAACTCCCCGGCCCCGCATGGCTTTTCTGTCCCGCCGATCGTCCGGAGCGCTACACCAAGGCCGCCGAACGTTCCGAGGTGGTGATCATCGACCTCGAGGATGCCGTCGCGCCGGCCGACAAGCCGGCGGCCCGTGAGGCGCTGATCGCCACTCCGCTCGACCCCGAACGCACCGTGGTGCGGGTCAACCCGGTGGGCACGGCCGACCACGAGGCCGATCTCGAGGCACTGCGCCGCACGTCGTACACGCGGGTCATGCTGCCCAAGTGCGAGAGCGGCGACGAGGTGCGCTCGCTCGCACCGCTCGAGGTGGTCGCGCTCATCGAGTCGCCCCTCGGGGTACTCGCGGTGGAGGACATCGCCGTCGCCGAGAACACCCTCGGAATGATGTGGGGTGCCGAGGATCTCGTCGCCGGACTCGGTGGTAACGCGAGCCGTCACGCCGACGGGACGTACCGCGCGGTCGCGCAACACGCCCGGTCGGTGACCCTGCTCGCCGCGAAGGGTCACGCCCGCTGGGCGCTCGACTCGGTGTACCTGAACATCAAGGACACCGACGGCCTGTACGAGGAGGCGCTCGACGCCGTGGCGGTCGGATTCGACATCAAGGTGTCGATCCATCCGAGCCAGGTCGACGTCGTCCGCCGGGCGTACGCGCCCACCCCCGAGGAGGAGGCGTGGGCGCGGCGCGTTCTCGAGGCCGCCGAATCGGAACGCGGCGTCTTCGATTTCGAAGGGAAGATGGTCGACGCCCCGGTGCTGCGCCACGCCGAGCGCGTGCTGCAGCGCGCGTCGGCCGCCGCCTCGGCATGACCGCGTGTCACCGGGGACGGTGACGCAACAACTGAGTGAGACGGTGGGCGCTGTCGAGCAGCGCCTCACCGAGTTCGGGCACACGATCGGGCCGGAACCGGCTCTCCACGCCGGTCAGACTCAACGCCCAGGTCGGGGCGCCGCGGTGATCGAACACCGCGGCGCCCATTCCCCAACTGCCCTCGACGATCAGTGCCGGATTGACGGCGTAGCCGGTCAGCCGTGTCGTCTCGATCCGTTTCTCCAGTGCGGGTCGCGCGTGGTCCGGTCCCCAATCCTGCGTGAGATCCACCCGCGACAGATGCGCCTCGATCTCCTGATCGGGCATGTGCGCGAGGATCGCCAGCCCCGCCGACGCCACCCCGAGCGGGAACCGGATCCCGATGTGGAGCACGTGCGAACGCAGCGGGAAGCTGCCCTCCTCCATCGCCAGACAGACCGTCTCGTCGCCCCGCCGCGCGGAGAGGAAGGCGCTCTCGCCGGTCGCGCGCGCCAGATCGCGCAGCACGTCGCCCGCGAGATCTGTGATGTCGTAGCGCACGGAGGCGAGCGATCCCAGCAGGTAGAGCTCGGGTCCGAGGGCCCAGCGTCCCGACGCCGGATCCCGGTCGACGAGCCCCTCGTCGGCGAGCGAGCTGAGCAGCCGGTGCACCGTGGGCCGGGCGAGATCGGTGGTGCGGGCGACCTCCGAGGTCGTCACCCCTTCCGGTTCGTGCGACGAGACGGTGCGCAGCAGGGCGGCGATCCGCGCGACCAGTTGACCCCGTGCATCGGACGACATGCCTCGATTCTACGTCCACTCAGTGAACGCATATAGCGTCTCTGTTCGATGAACGATCAATTTCAGAGAGATTCCGGCAGGTACTTGTGTTCGCCACCTGCAGACTCTTTAGTAGAAACCAAGCATGCGACTGCGTTCATCCAGTGGACGTGATTCGTCCAGCGGAGCCCGGCGGCTCCCCCGGAAACCCGAGAGGTGAGAGTTGGCAACGAAAGTGTTCGAGACGGCGGCGGAGGCCGTCGCCGACATCCGTGACGGTGCGACGCTCGCGGTGGGCGGATTCGGACTGTGCGGTATCCCCGACATCCTGATCCGGGCCATCGCCGACGCCGGGGCCACCGACCTCGAGGTGTTCTCCAACAACTGCGGTGTCGATGGCCACGGTCTCGGAATCCTGCTGGGCAGCAAGCGCATCCGCCGGGTCACCGCGTCGTATGTCGGGGAGAACAAGGAATTCGCCCGGCAGTACCTCTCGGGTGAGCTCGAGGTCGAGCTGACCCCGCAGGGCACCCTCGCCGAGAAGCTCCGCGCCGGTGGCGCAGGCATCCCCGCCTTCTTCACCCCCGCCGGCGTCGGCACGCCCATCTCGCAGGGCGGACTGCCGTGGAAGTACCACGCCGACGGTTCGGTCGCCGTGGCGTCGCCGGCGAAGGAGATCCGCGAGTTCCGCGGCAAGCGGTACGTGCTCGAGGAGTCCATCACCGCCGACTTCTCGCTCGTGCACGCCCTCAAGGGCGACACCGAGGGCAACCTGGTGTTCAACAAGGCCGCGATGAACTTCAACCCGCTCGCCGCGATGGCCGGCCGCGTGTGCATCGCCCAGGTCGAGGAACTCGTCGAGCCGGGCGAGATCGATCCGGGCGAGGTGCACCTGCCGGGAATCTTCGTGAACCGGGTCGTGCTCACCGGTGTCCAGGACAAGCAGATCGAAAAGCGCACCGTCAGCGCCGCGAAGGGAGCGTAGAACATGACCACAGCTGTCGAGACACTCGGTTGGACGCGCACACAGATGGCCGCGCGCGCCGCGCAGGAACTCGCGCCGGGGGAGTACGTCAACCTCGGTATCGGCCTGCCGACCCTGATCCCCAACTACCTGCCCGAGGGTGTGCACGTCACCTTGCACAGTGAGAACGGCATCCTCGGCACCGGGCCGTACCCCACCGAGGACTCGGTCGATCCCGACCTGATCAACGCCGGCAAGGAGACCGTGACGGTCAACCCCGGCGCTGCCTTCTTCGACTCGGCGCTGAGCTTCGGCATGATCCGCGGCGGCCACATCGACACCGCCGTGCTCGGCGGCATGGAGGTCTCGGCCACCGGCGATCTGGCCAACTGGATGGTGCCCGGAAAGATGGTCAAGGGCATGGGCGGGGCGATGGACCTCGTCCACGGCGCCCGCACGGTCATCGTGCTCATGGAGCACACGGACAAGCAGGGCAACCCGAAAATCGTCTCGGAGTGCTCGCTGCCGCTCACCGGTGAGGGCGTGGTCCAGCGCATCATCACCAACCTCGCGGTGATCGACGTGGCCGCCGACGGCCTCGTCCTGACCGAGTGCGCCCCCGGCGTCACCGAGGAGCAGGTGCGCGCCGCGACCGGAGCACCGCTCATTCTTCCCTGACGACCGGCCGGTTCCGCCTGCGGAACCACCGGAAGATCCACCCCCTGCGCACGGCCCCGGCCTCGGACTCCGTTTCGAGCCGGGGTCGCGTCGAGTTCAGAGCCGCGCGGGCCTCCTCACGACGACGCGCCCGCTCGACGGTCCACACCTCCACCATCTCCTCGGCGTCGACCTTGTGGATCGGCACGGGCAGTCCGCTCGGGAACCGCAGGCAGTCGGCGATCCGCCGGTTGAGATCGGAGACGATCTCGCGCACCACCTTCTCGCTGGGAGCCGACCCGACCGTGCCGGGCAGCCGCTCGATCTCGCGCCGCAACTGCAATTCGGGCGGCAGCAGAGCCTCCGTTGAAAGACCTTCGCGCGCCAGATAACTCTTCACCCACCACAGCTCGTCGTCGCCGTGGTCGGGGATGGGTTTGCCGTAACCGGGCAGATCGTCGAAATCGCCCCGGTCCTGCGCCACGCGGATCTGCCGTTCGATCCACGTCTCGAACGTCAGATCCCACCGCTTGCGCTCGGTCACACATCCAGGATGCCAGGGGCGGGCACCGGGTCCGGGCGGCTGTGGGTCCCGACCGCCACACGGTGCTGGTGTCCTAACCTGAGCCACGTGGAAGGACAGCGCGAGTCGCCGGTGCATGCCCGCCCGCCGGGCGACGGGGTGGACACCAACACGGTGCTCGGCAAGGTCGTCACCGTGCTGTGGGCGTTCACCGCCGACGACCACGTCCTCACCCTCGCCGAACTGGGCCGACGCACCGGTCTGCCGAAGGGGACGCTGCACCGCGTCGTCGGCGACCTCGTCACCGTCCGGTTGCTCGACAAGGACCCGGCCGGTTACTGCCTGAGCGGGCAGCTCTTCGAACTGGGCCTGCGCGCCTCCCTCGAGCGGGGCCTGGTCGAGGTCGCCATCCCGTTCATGGAGGACCTCTACGAGCGCACCCACGAGACCGTGCACCTCGGCGTCCCCGAGGGTGTCGAGGTCGTCTATGTCTCGAAGATCGGCGGACATCGCCCCGCGTCCACGCCGTCCCGGATCGGTGGGCGAATGCCCATGTACTGCACCGGGATCGGCAAGGCTCTTCTCGCGTTCTCCCCACCGGAGCTGCTGGCCGAGGTGGTCGAGGCCGGATTGGCGCGCAAGACTCCCCGCACCATCACGACCCCCGGGCGGCTCGGGGCGAATCTCGCGACCGTGCTCGAGCGCGGGGTGGCCTTCGAGTTCGAGGAGTCCGCGGTCGGCCTGGCCTGTGTCGCCGCCCCGATCCTCGACGCGGACGAGCGTCCCATCGCGGCGGTGAGCGTCACCGGTCCCGTCACCCGGTTCCGTCCGGAGAAGCACGAGGGAGCGGTGAAGGCCGCCGCCGCGGGTATCGCCGCCACCCACGCCCGCCGCGAGGCCATTCGCAACCTCTGAGCGCGCACGTTCCACTCACCGGAACGACCCCCTGTACGGGGGCGGACCTCGCCGCCACGATGGTCGTAATCCATCGAACGACGAGGACGTGATGACTACCAGCTCCAACACCACATCAGCGGCGGATCGCACCCGCATCGCCGGTGCGGCGGCCGACCGTCTCATCGAGGCCACGCGCAGCTCCACACCGTGCGGTCCGGTCCGCGACCTGCTCGGGGAGACCGACATCGACCTGGCGTATGCGGTGCAGCAGCAGCTCACCGACCGCCGGCTCGCCGAAGGTGCCCGCATCGTCGGACGCAAGATCGGTCTGACCTCGCCGGCGGTGCAGCAGCAGCTCGGTGTCGACCGCCCCGACTTCGGTGTCCTCTTCGAGGACATGGACGTCACCGCTCTCGACGAGGTGCCCAGTGAGCGCCTGCTGCAGCCGAAGGCCGAGGCCGAGATCGCCTTCGTCCTCTCCGCCGACCTCGACTCGGACGATCTCGATCTCGCGACCGTCCGCGCCGCCGTCGGCCACGCGGTTGCCGCTCTCGAGATCGTCGACAGCCGCGTCGCCGGCTGGGACATCAAGATCACGGATACGGTCGCGGACAACGCATCCAGCGGCCTGTACGTGCTCGGTTCGCAGACGCTCACCCTCGACGAGTTCGAGCCGATCGACGCCACCATGCGGATGTACGTCGACGACGAGCTCGTCTCCGAGGGCAACGGCGCAGCCTGCCTCGGCGATCCGCTGAACGCCCTGCTCTGGCTCGCGCGCACGGCACGCGAGTTCGGGCAGCCCCTGCGCGCAGGGCAGGTCGTGCTGTCGGGGGCACTCGGCCCGATGGTTCCGGCGCCGCCCGGCGTCACGGTCCGCGCCGAGATCTCCTCGCTCGGCACCGTCACCGCGCGTTTCTCTTCCGAAAGCTCCACCGCACAGGAGAACTCATGACCACCAAGGTTGCCATCATCGGGTCGGGCAACATCGGCACCGACCTGCTCATCAAGATCAAGCGACTGGCCGACGCCGAACTCGAAACCGTCGCCCTCGTCGGCATCGACCCCGAATCCGACGGCCTCGCACGGGCGAAGCGCCTCGGCATCGACGCCATCTCGACCGGTGTCGAAGGACTCGTCGAGCACCCGCGCTTCGACGAGATCGAGATCGTCTTCGACGCAACCTCGGCGAAGGCCCACGAGTACAACGAGAAGGTCCTGCGCCCGCACGGGAAGATGCTCATCGACCTGACGCCGGCCGCGATCGGCCCGTACACGGTGCCGCCGGTGAACCTCACCGAGCACCTCGACGCCCCGAACGTCAATATGGTCACCTGCGGTGGTCAGGCCACCATCCCGATCGTCGCGGCCATCTCGCAGGTCACCAAGGTGCACTGGGCCGAGATCGTCGCCTCGATCTCCTCGAAGTCGGCCGGCCCCGGTACCCGCGCCAACATCGACGAGTTCACCGAGACCACCTCGCAGGCCATCGAGAAGATCGGTGGCGCCACGCGCGGCAAGGCGATCATCATCCTCAATCCGGCCGAACCGCCGATGATCATGCGCGACACCGTGCTTGCTCTCGTCGGTGAGGACCGCAAGGACGAGATCGTCGCGTCCGTCGAGGCGATGGTCGCGAAGGTCCAGGAATACGTGCCCGGTTACACCCTCAAGCAGGAGGTGCAGTTCACCGAGGTCACCGAGCCCATGGAGACGCTCACCGACCACACCGGCCCTCTGTGGAAGGTCGCGGTGTTCCTCGAGGTCAAGGGCGCAGCGCACTACCTGCCCGAGTACGCGGGCAATCTCGACATCATGACCTCCGCGGCGCTGCAGGTCGCACGCGCCGTGGCGGCACGCACGAAGGATCAGGTGACGGCATGACCGCGGCAACGACGACGACTCGCGAATTCGCAAGCGACGGAACGGCTCTGTACATCCAGGACGTGACCCTGCGCGACGGCATGCACGCCATCCGCCACCGCATCACGCCACAGGACGTCGCGAAGATCGCCGGTGCGCTCGACCGTGCTGGTGTGGATGCCATCGAGGTCTCCCACGGCGACGGTCTCGCCGGTCACTCGCTGACCTACGGTCCCGGCAGCAACACCGACTGGGAGTGGCTCGAAGCCGCTGCCGGAGCGATCAATTCGGCCACGCTCACCACGCTGCTCCTGCCCGGTATCGGAACCGTCCACGAGCTGAAGCGTGCCTACGAGATCGGCGTGCGGTCGGTGCGCATCGCGACGCACTGCACCGAGGCCGACGTCTCCGCGCAGCACATCGCCGCGGCGAAGGAACTGGGCATGGACGTGTCCGGCTTCCTGATGATGTCGCACATGGCCCCGTCCGAGGAGCTCGCCCGCCAGGCGAAGCTCATGGAGTCCTACGGCGCCGACTGTGTCTACGTCACCGACTCCGGCGGACGCCTCACGATGGACGGTGTTCGCGAGCGTGTGCGTGCCTACCGTGAGGTCCTGAACGAGACCACGCAGATCGGCATCCACGCGCACCAGAACCTGTCGCTGTCGGTCGCCAACTCCGTGTGTGCCGTCGAGGAAGGCGTCATCCGCGTCGACGCGTCGCTGGCCGGACACGGTGCCGGTGCCGGCAACTGCCCGATCGAGCCCTTCGTCGCCGTCGCCGACCTGCTCGGCTGGAAGCACTCGTGCGATCTGTTCGGGCTGCAGGACGCCGCCGACGATCTCGTGCGCCCGCTGCAGGACCGTCCGGTGCAGGTCGACCGCGAGACCCTCACCCTCGGCTACGCCGGCGTGTACTCGAGCTTCCTGCGTCACGCCGAGACCGCCGCGAGCATCTACGGTCTCGACACCCGCGACATCCTCGTCGAGATCGGCCGTCGCGGCCTCGTCGGTGGGCAGGAGGACATGATCACCGACGTCGCACTCGACCTGCGCAACCGCGCGGGGAACTGACCAGCGCCCGCGTGCATGTCTAGTCGGTCAGATCCCGGTAGTCCGGGTGCTTCTCGATGAACTTGTCGACGTACGAGCAGATCGCGACGATGCGCTTGCCGCGTTCGCGGACGTCGTCGAGGGCGAAACCGACGAGCTTGCCTCCGAGTCCCTGACCGGAGTAACCCTTGTCGATCTCGGTGTGGTCGAAGACGAGGCGGCCGTCGTCGTCGGGGTGGTACTGGGTGTATCCGACGACGGCGTCGTCGTCCCGGACTTCGTACCTCTGTTTCTCGGCGTTGTGCACCACGGTCACGGACGAATCGCTCATGGTCTTCCTCTCACCGTCGACAAGCTGGTGTGTCCCACAGCCAAGCTGGTGTGTCCACAGCATAGAGAACGGGCCGCGGCGCAATGCCGCGGCCCGTTCTGCTGTGCCGGGTTATTCCGGCGGAGAGATGTGCTGGGCGAGGTACAGCGGTTCGCCGAGCTGCTCGATCAGATCGAGCTGGGTTTCGAGATAGTCGATGTGTTCTTCCTCGTCGGCGAGGATCTCCTCGAAGATGTTGGCCGAGGTGATGTCGCTGACCGAGCGCATGTACTCGGCTCCCTTCCGGAGCCGGTCGCGGGCCTCGATCTCCACCTGCAGGTCGGCCTCGAGCATCTCCTTGACGGTCTGACCCAGACGCAACGCCCCGAGGCGCTGGTAGTTGGGGAGTCCGTCGAGATAGAGGATCCGATCGGTGAGTCTCTCGGCGTGACGCATCTCGTCGAACGACTCGTCGCGAGTGTGCTTCGCGAGTTTCGCCCATCCGCGGTTGTCCTGCATCTTCGAATGCAGGAAGTACTGATTGATCGCGGTGAGCTCAGCGGTGAGTTGTTCGTTGAGCAACTCGATGACCTTCTTGTCGCCCTTCATGGCACCTCCCGGGGTGAACCATCAGGTTTACCGCCGGGTAGGGGCTGGCTACACGGCGGTCTCGAGTTCGATGGTCTCATTCCGCCGGCGGGCCTGCCGGATGATCGCGGAGATGTTCCGGACGCAGCTGCCACAATCGGTGCCGGCGCGGCACTTGGCGCTCACCTCGCGGGTACAGCGTGCTCCCGCAGCCACCTCTGCCTCGATGTGGTGGTGGGTAAGAGCGTGGCAACTGCAGACGATCATCAGAGCCACCTTTCTGCGACTGAGGGAACACTCACTTAGGTTGTCCAAACCTTACATCGGCTTAGGCTAGCCTAGCTTGTGATCGTAGTCACAAGAAGAGGGGGGCGGATCCGTGTTATGCCCAGGTCCGTCCCAGGGTGTGACACTGCAGCTACTGCTGTTGCAGGTGTTGCGAGACCACCTGGTTGATCCGGTGCAGACCGGGCGAGGTGAGGCCTGGGATCTGGTTCTCGATCGTGCGCACCAGCGACGAATCGTCGAGGACCTTCTCGCTCGACTGGATCAGGACGGTTCCGGCACCGGTGAAATCGAACTGCCGTTCCTCACCGGACTGCACACCGAAACGCCGCGCCCCGGCCGAGACGAATCCGGTGATCCACGATTCGTCGTAGTGATGGCTGGGGGACGGACAGTCGGCCCACCCGACGAGCGCCTCCGGGTCGACCCGCAGCGGCGGCTCGGCGAACATCACCGGCCCGTTCGACGACGCGAGGAAACGGCCCGTACCGATGAGGGTGAGGAAACCCGGGACGATCGACTGGTTGAGCGACAGGCCCGGTTCGAAGGCCAGCAGATTGGCCTGCCGGATCGTGAGGTTGCCGTCGTCGAGGTCGTACGAGTTGATGTCGTATCCGCGGTCGCCGATGATCAGCTTCCCGAAGCCTTCGGCCACGACGTAGTCGCCAAGATAGAGCGGAGCGGAGAATTGCTGGGCCACCATGTGCAGCAGGTGTCCTTGCAGCCCGTGGGTGAGTGCCGAGAACTGCACCTGACCGTAGTACGCGATCATCGCGCCCTTCGACAGGAACCAGGGCGTCTGCAGGTCGATGCAGTAGGCGTAGGGGTTGCCCGGCACGTTGTCGCTGCCGCCGAAGCTCGACGGGTTCAGAACGGTACTCACAGCTTCTCCTCCGATGCCTGCACGTAGACGATGCCCTGTCCGCTGCATTCGAGTTGCATGGCCTCCCCACCGGTGCGACCGACGTTCCGCCAGCTCATCGACGACTTCAGTTCGGTGCGGACCGGGCCGTAGGACGCCACGAACGCCTGCGGGTCGACGACCACGGGCGTCGGACCACCCACCTGAAGCTCGAACACGCCGCCGTGGGCGAGCAGCACCGCCGCGCCCTGGCCGATCAGCTGGGTGGTGAACATGCCGGTGCCGGTCATCGCTCCGGTGGCGGCGCCGCGCAGCGCCCCGAGCAGACCCCCGCCGCCACCGCCCCCACCGGAGGCGGCGGCCACCGAGACGACCGTGGACTGCAGACCGGTGGTGTGGGCGAGCAGGCGCGACGCTTCCGCCCGCAGCTCACCGCCCGCGGACATGTCGACGATGTGCGTCTCGAGACCGCGGAAGCCGTAGTGCACGACACCGTCGCCCTGCGCGAGCATCGTGGCCTCATGCTCACCCTGCAGCATGCGTCCCGCCATACCGGCGAGACCACCGAGACCCGGAGCGCCCCCGACGCCACCGGGAACACCGTGGGGGGAGAACCGGACGTTGCCGGTGTAGAACAGCATCGCGCCGCGGCGGGCCACGACGGGACCGGACTGCCGCAGGTCGACGCGCACGACCTTGCCGTTGATCTTCGTGAAGCTCATCTGTTCCTACCGTTCCGCCGGCTGGATGGAGACCACGCCCACGCCGACCCACTCGAGGGAGAACGCCTCGCCGCTGCCCTGACCGATGGCCGAGCGCCACGACACGTCGGTGACGAACGACTGCGTGAGCTGCCCCTTCGCGCACACGAAGGCGTCGGGATCGACGACGAGGGGATGCTGCGGCGACACCTCGAGATGGATGAGCGGGCCCCCGGCGGAGAGCAGCGCGACCTGCCCGGTCCCCGTCACCGTCGTGGTGAACAGACCCTGGCCGCTCATGCCGCCGCGCAGACCCGCGAACGTCACGTTCGTGTTCAGATTCCCGCTCAGCGCCAGCAACTGCTCGGACTCGACCTGCAGCGTCTCGTTGTTCAGCTCCAGCACCGTGACGTCCTGCGCCTGGTGCGCGAAGTAGACGACGCCCGTGCCGCTGCACTCCATGAGCGAGAGCCCCTCACCCGTCGCGCGCTGCCGCAGCCCGGAGAGAACACCCTCGCCACCACCGAAACCGGCGGACTTGAAACCGACCTGGCCCTCGTACGCCACCATCGACCCCGACAGGGCCCGGACGGACGAATTGTTCAGGTGGGCTTCGATCACCCTCTTGGTCTTCACGACTAGCCGCATGGCGGGAAACGATAGTCGGAAACGACTTCGGTGGAGTGAACCCCCGGTAGCGGGGCCCACTCCACCGAAGAACTACAGAAGACCTACAGTCCCAGATCCTTGGCGATGATCGTCTTCATGACCTCGTTGGTGCCGCCGTATATGCGGGTCACGCGGGTGTCGGCGTAGAGGCGGGCGATGGGGTACTCGGTGATGTAGCCGTAGCCGCCGTGCAGCTGCAGGCACTTGTCGATGATGCGGCCGGCGGCCTCCGTCGCGAACAGCTTCGCGCGGGCGGCGTCGGGCACCGTCAGTTCGTCGCGGTCGTTGAGCTCGATCGCGTTGTCGACCATGATCTGCATGGCCTGCAGTTCGGTCGAGCACTCGGCGAGCACGAACTTGGTGTTCTGGAAGGACGCGACCGGCTTGCCGAAGACCTTGCGGTCCTTGGTGTATGCGATGGCGTGCTGGATCGCCGCGGCCGCGGTGGCGGCAGCACCGAACGCGATGGTGAGACGCTCCTGCGCGAGGTTCTGCGTCAGGTACGAGAACGCCTCGCCCTCCTTGCCGAGCAGATCGGCGACCGGCACCTTCACGTCGTCGAACGACAGCTCGGCGGTGTCCGAGGTCTTGAGACCGATCTTGTGGAGCTTGCGTCCGACCGCGAAGCCCTCACTCTTGGTGTCCACCACCAGGATCGACAGGCCACCGCGACGGTCCTCGGGGTTGTACGGCGAGGTGCGGCCCACGACGAGAATGCGGTCGGCGAGAGCACCGCCGGTGATGAACGTCTTCGCGCCGTTGAGGACGTAGTGGCTGCCGTCCTCCGAGAGCTTCGCGGTGGTCGCGATGTTGGCGAGGTCGGAACCGGTGCCCGGCTCGGTCATCGCGATGGCGAACATCAGCTCACCCGAGGCGAACCCGGGGAGCCAGCGCTGCTTCTGCTCCTCGGTGGCGTTCTGCATGATGTACGGCAGGATCAGGTTCGAGTGCACCGACGACGAACCGAACGACACACCGGCCGCCGACGCCTCCTCGGCGAGGATCACGTTGAACTTCAGCGACGTCTCGCCGCCTCCGCCGTACTCCTCGGGAACCTGGATGCCGAGGAGCCCGAGTTCGCCCATGCGGCTGTAGAACTCGCGCGGAGGATGGCCGGTCTCTTCCCACTCGGGGTAGACGGGCACGACCTCCTTCGCGATGAAGTCGCGGACGGTCTGCCGGAACGCCTCGTGATCCTCGTTGTACAGCGTGCGCTTCACGCGTTGTCCTTCCAGGGATGGATGTGATTGTGGGGGAGCACCTTACAGCGCGTAGCTGTGCAGCACACCCTTGCTGATGATCGTCTTCTGGATCTCACTGGTGCCCTCGCCGATGAGCAGGAAGGGAGCCTCGCGCATGAGGCGCTCGATCTCGTACTCCTTCGAGTAGCCGTAGCCGCCGTGGATGCGAAAGCCGGCCTGGGTGACCTCGGAGCAGTATTCGCTGGTGAGGTACTTGGCCATGCCAGCGGCGACGTCGTTGCGCTCACCCGAGTCCTTCAGACGCGCGGCGTTGACCATCATCAGGTGGGCGGCCTCGACCTTGGTGGCCATCTCCGCGAGGGAGAACGAGATCGCCTGGTGCTGGGCGATGGGCTTGCCGAAGGTGGTGCGCTGCTGGGCGTAGCGGGCGGCGAGCTCGAAGGCGCGGATCGCGACACCGCACGCGCGGGCCGAGACGTTGACACGGCCGACCTCGACACCGTCCATCATCTGCAAGAAGCCCTTGCCGGGCTCCCCACCGAGGATCGAATCGGCCGAGGCCTTGTAGTTGTCGAAGACGAGCTCGGTGGTGTCGATGCCCTTGTACCCCATCTTGTCGATCTTGCCGGGGATGGTGACGCCCGGGACGACCTCACCGAAGCCGGCAGGCTTCTCGACCAGGAAGGTGGTCAGGTTCTTGTGGGGCTTGTCGGAGCCTTCCTCGGTCTTGACCAGCGCGGCGACGAGAGTGGAGCTACCACCGTTGGTCAGCCACATCTTCTGGCCGTTGATGACGTAGTTGCCGTCGGCGTCGCGCTTGGCCTTGGTGCGGATGGCGGCGACGTCGGAGCCGAGTTCGGGCTCGGACATCGAGAACGCGCCGCGGACCTCACCGGTGGCCATGCGGGGCAGGTAGTACTGCTTCTGCCCTTCGGTGCCGTGCTGGCGGATCATGTACGCGACGATGAAGTGCGTGTTGATGACGCCGGAGACGCTCATCCAGCCGCGGGCGAGTTCCTCGACGCACAGCGCGTAGGTCAGCAGCGACTCGCCGAGCCCGCCGTACTCCTCGGGGATCATCAGCCCGAACAGGCCCATCTCGCGCATCTGGTCGACGATGGCCTGCGGGTAGGTGTCCGAGTGCTCGAGTTCCTGAGCGTTCGGGATGATCTCGCGATCGACGAAGGCGCGGACCGTGTCGAGGATCTCGGACTGGAATTCCGTCAGACCGAGGGTCTGGGCGAGGCGGGTCATGCGTGCTCTTTCTGGGAGATGCGGATGGTGCCGGATGCTGCGAGGGCGTCGATCTCGTCGTCGGTCAGCCCGAGATGTTCGGTGAGCACCTCGGCGGTGTCGTCGCCGTTGGCCGGCGCGGGGCGGACCTCGGGATACCGGCCGTCGAAGGACATCGGGGTGCTCGGGGCGTGGTAGCTGCCGATGCGCGGCTGGTCGAGCTTGTGGAACATCGGGTTGTCGGTCACGCGCGGGCCGGCGGCGAGTTCGGCGAACGTGCGGTAGCGCTCGTGCAGGACCGAGGTGCCGCCCAGCGCCGTCTCGACCTCGTCGGCGGTGTGGCGCGAGAACCAGGCGCCGAACAGGCTGTTGAGCACGTGGCGGTGCTCGAACCGGGTGCCCTCGTCGCGGAAGTCGACGCCCAGGGCGGATTCGAGTGCGGCCACGGCCTCGGCGGTGCCGGTGAGCTCGGTGAGATCGCGGAAGTGGCGCGGCGTGAGCGCGACGAGCATGAAGCGTGCACCGTCGCTGGTGGCGAAGTCGGCGCCGTAGGTGCCGTAGACGGAGTTGCCGACCTTCTCCCGGACGGGGCGGCCGAGCTGGGCCTCGGCGATGTAGCCGAGATTGCCGACGGTCGCGAACGCGACGTCCTCGAGCGGGAGAACGACTCTCGTTCCGGCGCCGGTGATCTCGCGACGGTAGACGGCCGAGGCAACCGACAGGGCCGCGTACAGGCCGCACGAGACGTCCCAGGCGGGCAGCACGTGGTTGACCGGAGTCGAGACGTTCTCGGCACCGGTGACCTGCGGGAAACCGGCGGCGGCGTTGACGGTGTAGTCGACGGCGCCAGTGCCGTCGGCGCGACCGAGGACCTGCACGTGGATCAGGTCGGGGCGGATCGCGGCGAGTTCGTCGTAGTCGAGCCACGAGCGACCGGCGGCGTTGGTGACCAGCACGCCGGCATCGATGATCAGGTCGCGGATCAGGTTCTGTGCCTCCGGGCTACGGAAATCCGCTGCAAGCGATCGCTTGCCCTTGTTCAGGCCGGCCCAGTAGATCGACTCGTTGCCGTCGGTGACCGGCCAGCGGCGGTAGTCGGCAGCGCCGCCGATCGGGTCGACCCGGATCACGTCGGCGCCGAGCGCGGCCAGGGTCATGCCGCACAGGGGTGCGGCCACGAAGCTGGACACCTCGACCACGCGCACTCCCGCGAGGGGTGCAGTGGACGAGGGCAGTTCGTCGGTGGAAGCGGTGGAGTTCATGCTGGGCTCGCTCGTCCTCGTCGCAGATTGTTTCGGGCACAGTCAGCATGCCCAGGTTTTGCCGCCCGGAACAGCACCGATCGGCTATCGCTCGGTTAGCGCAGACCAATACTCGATGCGGCCTGAATCCGCCGTGTGATGAGTCATAGGTTTCAGTGATCGATTCGTTCGCCTCCCGCTCTTTGCTTCAGGTGACATGGCTCACGTTCAATGCATGCAGACGCCAGGCGTGACGTTCTTCCGACAGCGACATACCGATCGTTCGTAAGTCGGCCATCCCGCTCGAGTTCTGAAGGGACTCCCAGTGACCACAGGCGAAATCGCGCACGACAAGTCGGCAGCCGCCGGCGGGCCCGGTCGGCCGACGACCGGCTCGACACCTCTCGTGACCCCCGGCCGCGCGTGGAGCATGACCGGCCTGGTCATCTTCCTCTACGTCGTCAACTACGCCGACAAGGCCGTCCTCGGCATCATCGCCCAGCCTCTGGCGCGTGAGCTCGGCATGAGCTCCTCCCAGATCGGCCTGGTCGGGTCGCTGTTCTTCGTCACATTCACCGTCGGCGGTTTCTTCGCCGGGCCGTTGAACAAGTACATGACCCTCCGCTGGGCGCTGCTGGCCCTCGGCCTGACCTGGTCGCTCGTCATGCTGCCGCTGGTCGTCAGTGCGAGTTTCGCGATGCTGGTCGTCACCCGCATGCTGCTCGGTCTCGCCGAAGGACCGAGCTCGGCGCTCATGCACACCGCCGCGTACTCGTGGCACCCGCCGGCCAAGCGTGGCCTGCCCGGCGCCTTCCTGGCCGGTTCCGCCTCGGTCGCCAAGATCGCCCTCGCTCCCGTCCTGACCTTCATCACCGTCGAATGGGGATGGCGTGCCGCGCTGATCTCGCTGTCGATCCTCGGTGCGATCTGGATGGGCTGCTGGCTCCTCGGCTGGAAGGAAGGCCCCTACACGACCCGGGCCGTCAAGGGCGCCGAGACCGCCGCTTCCGCCGCGCAGACCGAACCGTCCGTGCCGTGGCGCAAGATCTTCCTCACTCGCACCTTCATCAGCTGCGCGATCCTGATCATGGTCGTCTACGCGCTCACCACCGTCGTCCTGACCTGGCTGCCGTCCTACTTCGAGGTCGGTCTCGGCTACAGCGCTCTGCAGGCCGGCTCGATGTTCGCCCTGCCGTCCATCATCGGTCTGTTCCTCATGATCAGCTCGGGCACGGTCACCGACCGCCTCAGCGCCAAGGGTTACCGCTCGCGGGTCGTCCGCATCATCGTGCCCGCCGTCGGTGTGCTCATCTGCGGTGCCATCCTGGTCTTCCTCCCGTCCATCGGTACGCCGGCTCTGGCCGTCGCGGTCGTCTCCATCGGCTACGGCTTCGGCGCCATCGCGTTCCCGCTGATCAACGCCGCGATCTCCGAGTTGTGCCCGCCGCAGCAGACCGCCGGCACGATGGGTGTCTTCCTCGCGCTGATGGCGGTCGGCGGTCTCGTTGCCCCCTACGGCACGGGTGTCCTCGTCGACAACGCCGCCACCGCGGCGGAGGGCTATGCAACGGCCTTCCAGGTCATCGGTGCACTCGGTGCGCTCGCCGCGATCCTGGTGCTCTTCCTGGCCGACCCGGAGCGCGACCGCAAGATCATCCGGGCAGCCGCCTGACCTGTTCGGCATAGCTTCCGCCTAACGGAAGCTTCCGCCGAAAGACTTACCCCTACCGGCCGGGTGCATGGTCTCCTCGAATGTGAGGACCACCACCCGGCCGGTCGTCTTTTCCCACCACGGTTGCCCGGCAACCGTGTCCCGCAACAGCAAAGGACCGATTCGCATGCGCGATGCCGTGATCGTCGACGCCGTCCGTTCCCCCATCGGACGTCGAGGTGGTGCACTGTCCGAGATCCACCCCGTCAACCTGTCCGCCCACGTGCTGACCGCACTGGCGGAGCGGACCGGCCTCGATCCCGCCACGATCGACGACGTCCAGTGGGGTTGTGTGAGCCAGGTCGGCGACCAGGCCGGAATCGTCTCGCGCAGCGCCGTGTTCGCGGCCGGATGGCCGGTCACCGTACCCGCCACCACCATCAACCGGGCGTGCGGATCGAGCCAGCAGGCCGTGTCCTTCGCCGCCGCGACCGTCATCTCCGGCCAGAACGACGTCGTGATCGCCGGTGGTGTCGAGTCCATGAGCCGTGTGCCGATGGGCAGCGCCAGCAAGGACGGTCAGCACTTCCCGCAGAACGTGCTCGACCGCTTCGAGGTCGGCGGCTTCAGCCAGGGCATCGGCGCCGAGATGATCGCCGAGAAGTGGGGTTTCTCCCGCACGCAGCTCGACGAATTCTCGCTGCGCTCGCACGAACTGTCCGCAGCCGCCACCGACGCGGGCGCCTTCACCGGCCAGATCGCCGTGGTCGGCGAGTTCGCCACCGACGAGGGCATCCGCCGCGGCGGCACCGTCGAGTCGCTTGCCAAGCTCGAGACCGTCTTCAAGGAGGACGGCGTGATCCACGCCGGCAACTCCTCGCAGATCTCCGACGGTGCCGGCGCCCTGCTCATCACCACCAGCGAATACGCCGCGGCGCAGGGCTGGACCCCGCTCGCACGCATCCACACCGCCGTCGTCGCCGCCGACGACCCGGTCGTCATGCTCACCGGCCCCATCCCCGCCACCGAGAAGGCCATCGAGCGTTCCGGTCTGTCCATCGACGACATCGGCGCCTTCGAGATCAACGAGGCCTTCGCACCGGTGCCGCTGGCATGGCAGGTCGAGACCGGCGCGAAGCCCGACCGCCTCAACCCGCTCGGCGGCGCGATCGGTGTCGGCCACCCCCTCGGCGGCTCCGGCGCGATTCTCATGACCCGCCTCGTGCACCACATGCGCGACAACGGCATCCGCTACGGCCTGCAGTCGATGTGCGAGGCCGGCGGCATGGCCAACGCCACCATCCTCGAACTGCTCTGATCTCACGTCACCCAGCTGCTACGAATCCGAAGGAAACACTATGGAACTCAAGGGTCTGTCCGTTGCCGTCACCGGCGGAGCGTCCGGTCTCGGTCTCGCCACGGCACGTCGCGTCCTGGCCGCCGGCGGCAACGTCACCCTCATCGACCTCCCCGGCTCGAACGGTGAGGAGATCGCCAAGGAGCTCGGCGACGGCGCCGTCTTCGCCCCCGGCGACGTGACCGATTCGGAGCAGTTCGCTGCGGCTCTCGACGTCGCGCACGAGCGCGGCGGCCTGCGCGGTGTCGTGCACTGCGCCGGCGCCGGACGCAAGATGCGCATCCTCGACAAGGAGGGCAAGGCCGGTTCGCTCGAGGACTTCGAGTTCGTGATCCGCCTCAACCTCATCGGCTCGTTCAACGCGCTGCGCCTCGGCGCCGAGCGCATGGCCGAACTCGACCTCATCGAGGACGAGCGTGGCGCCGTCGTCATGACGGCCTCCGTCGCGGCCTTCGAGGGCCAGATCGGCCAGATCAACTACTCGGCGTCCAAGGCCGGCATCGTCGGCATGACGATCGTCGCCGCACGCGACCTCGCCAGCAAGGGCATCCGCGTCAACACCATCGCCCCCGGCATCATGGACACCCCGCTGCTCGCCCGCCTGCGCGAGGACGTCCGCAAGTCGCTCGAAGCGACCGTGCCCAACCCGTCGCGTCTGGGCCGGCCCGACGAGTTCGGGCAGCTGGCCACGAACATCCTCGAGAACGGCTACATCAACGGCGAGACCATTCGCCTCGACGGCGCCATCCGTATGGCACCGCGGTGAACCGGGCGTCGACCATGACCTCGGCTTCCGACCTCGCACAGCGCAGGCTGTCGTACCCGGCGACGACGATGGCGGTGTGGGCACCGAGCCTCGCCGCCGTCTACGGCGACCGTCCCGCGGTGATCGACGGCGACCGGGTGCTCACCTACAACGACCTCGACGCACGCTCGGCGCAGTTCGCCGGCGTGCTGCACGAGGCCGGGGTGCGGGCCCGCGACGTGGTGCTCCTGCACCTCGGTAACTGCGTCGAGTTCCACATCGCCTACTACGGTGCGCTCCGCGTCGGAGCGGCGGTCACGCTCGTGAATCCGCTGCAGCCCGAACCGGGTCTGCGCCGGCAGATCGAGGAGACTTCCGCAGCCGCGGCGGTCACCGGTTCCGCACAGGCCGACACCCTGTTCCGGGCTGCGTCCGGAACGAGTATCCGGTTGATCGCGGTCGTCTCCGACGAAGCGGTCACCGCGCCGGGTGCCGTGCGCTTCGGCGATGCGCTCGAAGGACGTCCGCAGACCTTCGAACCGGTCGTCACCAGTCCGGACGATATCGCGCACATCGCGTACACCGGTGGCACGACCGGCATTTCGAAGGGCGTGCGCGTCCTGCACCGCAACGTCGTCGGCAACGTCACGCAGATGTGTGCGTGGCGCGCCGGGCACCAGCTGGTCGCCGATGTCGACGGGCGCATCTCGCTCGAACCGATCGGCGACCTGAAAATCGCCGGTGCGGTCCCGGGTCAGGGTTCGACGATCGTGGTGTCGCCGCTGTTCCACGCGCACGCGCTGATCAACACGTCGTTCCTTCTCGCGTGCGGCCTGACCCAGGTCCTCGCGGGTCGCTTCGATCCGGCCCGGATGCTCGAGCTGATCGAACGGTACGAGGCCGGCTACATCACCGGCAGCCCGGCGATGTGGCACGCCCTCGCTACGCATCCCGACGTCGAGACCCGCGACCTGTCCACCGTGCGGGTCGTGTCGTCCGGTGCCGCTCCGATCGACCACGTGACCCTCGGGAACCTCGAGCGTGCGTTCCCCAACGCACGTATCGCGGAGGGTTACGGGCTCACCGAGGGCACCTGCGTCGTCACGGCGATGCCGCTCGTCGTCGACTCGGAGTACCGCCTCGGAAGCGTCGGCCTCCCGGTCTTCGACACCGAACTCGAGATCCGCTCGCAGATCGATCCGACCGTCGTCCTCCCCGACGGAGAGCTCGGCGAACTGTGGATCCGCGGACCGCAGGTCACCGACGGATATCTCGGACACCCCGAGATCACCGCGGAACAGTACGTCGACGGCTGGCTCGCCACCGGCGACATCGCCTACCGCGATGCCGACGGATTCGTGTACATCGCCGACCGGGCGAAGGACATGTTGATCTACAAGGGCTACAACGTGTATCCGCGTGAGCTCGAAGAGATCCTGGTGACCCACCCGAAGGTGTCCACTGCGGCGGTCGTCGGGCGGGAGGCAGGCGCGATCGGTCAGGAGCCGGTAGCCTTCGTCGTCCCCGTCGACGGCGAGGAGCCCGCCGCGGAGGAGCTGAAGGCGTACGTCGCCGAACAGGTCCTGCCGTACAAGAAGATCCGTGAAGTGGTGGTGGTCGACGCATTGCCGACCTCCGCCGCGGGCAAGATCCTCAAGACCGATCTGCGATCGCGACTGACGGTCTCCTGACCCCGCACACGAGAAACCCCCGGCATCCGATGCCGGGGTTTTCTTCGTATGCGGTGGAAGGTGATTCGCAAGAATCGGTTCGGGCGCGGTTCCGGACGTACCTGTTCCGGAACCGCGCCCCGAAGGTCAGGAGTTCTTCTGTTGCTCCTGCTTGACGAGTCCGCCGCCGATGATCAGACGCTGGATCTCGCTGGTGCCCTCGTACAGGCGCAGCAGACGCACGTCGCGGTAGATCCGCTCGACCGGCACCTCGCGCATATAGCCGGTGCCACCGTGGATCTGGACGGCGAGATCGGCGACCTTGCCGACCATCTCGGTGCAGAACAGCTTCGCGACCGACGGTGCGATGCGGCGGTCGGTCTCCTCGACCCACGCCTTCGCGGCGTCGCGGACGAGGGCGCGGCCGGCCATCACACCGGTCTGCTGGTCGGCGATCATCGCCTGCACGAGCTGGAAGTTTCCGATGGGGTTGCCGCCCTGCGTGGCGGTCGCGGCGTAGGCGACAGACTCGTCGAGTGCGCGCTGGGCCTGGCCGACCGACAGTGCGGCGATGTGCACGCGACCGCGGGCGAGCGAGACCATGGCGGCCTTGTAGCCGACGTCCTCGCTGCCGCCGACGAGCGCGGAGTTCGGCACACGCACGTCGTCGAAGTGCACGTCGGCGGTCCAGGCGCCCTCCTGGCCCATCTTGGCGTCCTTGTTGCCCACCGTCAGGCCGGGGGTGTCGGCGGGGACGAGGAAGACCGCGATTCCGGTGCCGTTCCCGTCTGCCGGACGGGTGCGGGCGAACACGACGAACAGGTTCGCCAGCGGCGCGTTGGTGATGAAGCGCTTCTCGCCGGTGATCACCCAGTCGTCACCGGCGCGCACGGCCTTGGTACGCAGACCCGACGGGTTCGAGCCGGCGCCCGGCTCGGTGAGGGCGAAGGATGCGACGACCTCGCCGGAGGCGATGCCCTCGAGCCACTGCTGCTTCTGCTCGTCGGTGCCGAAGTTGACGAGCACCTGGCCGGCGATGCCGTTGTTGGTGCCGAACATCGAGCGCAGCGACAGGGTCGTGTAACCCAGCTCCATCGCGAGTTCCGCGTCCTGCTGCAGATTCAGGCCGAGGCCGCCCCACTCCTGCGGGATGGCGTATCCGAACAGGCCCATGTCCTTCGCGGCCTGGCGGATGTCCTCGGGAATCGCATTGGTCTCGGCGATCTCCTGCTCGCGCGGCACGACCACGTTGCGCACGAACGCGCGGGTCTGCGCGAGGATCTCGCGGAAGTCGTCCTCGTCGACCTCGGGGGCCGGGATGGAGAGTGTCATGTCTACAACCTTCGTGCGGCCGCGGGGAGGTGTCCAATACGAATGGCGCCATTCCCATATAGGCATTGTCGATGGATGAGAGCCGTTCTACCGGCCGGTTCGCCGTTATATTCGGAGCATCGACTTGTCTGGGGGCCGTCCCGAGTCCCGCCGAAAGGAATCGTAGATGTCTCTGTTGGAGAACCGCACTGCCGTGATCACCGGTGGCGCTCAGGGAATCGGCTTCGCCATCGCACAGGAGTTCGTCGACGCCGGCGCCCGCGTCGTGATCGGCGACCTCGATCTCGATGCCGCCACCGCCGCCGCCGAGAAGCTCGGAGGGCGCGACGTGGCCCGGGCCGTGCGCGCCAACGTCGTCGAGTCCGCCGACTGGGACACCCTCCTCGCCGAGGCCGTCGACGGTTTCGGTTCGCTCGACGTGGTGGTCAACAACGCCGGTATCACCCGCGACGCGACGATGCGCACGATGACCGAAGAGGACTTCGACCTCGTCATCTCGGTGCACCTCAAGGGCACCTGGCACGGCACCCGCAAGGCCGCCGCGATCATGCGTGAGGCCAAGCGCGGCGCGATCGTCAACATCTCCTCGCTGTCCGGCAAGGTCGGCATGGTCGGCCAGACCAACTACTCCGCCGCCAAGGCGGGCATCGTCGGCCTCACCAAGGCCGCCGCCAAGGAGATGGCGCACCACGGCGTCCGCGTCAACGCGATCCAACCCGGCCTGATCCGTTCGGCGATGACCGAGGCCATGCCGCAGAAGGCATGGGACCGGAAGATGGTCGAGATCCCCATGGGCCGCCCCGGCGAGGTCGACGAGATCGCCTCCGTCGCACTGTTCCTCGCGTCCGACATGTCCTCCTACATGACCGGCACCGTCCTCGAGGTCACCGGCGGCCGCTTCATGTGACGGTCCATCCGTCACCTCCCTCTCTTCCCGAAAGGTCATCATGCGTGAAGTTGTCATCTGCGAGCCGGTCCGTACCCCGATCGGCCGCTACGGCGGAATGTTCAAGTCCCTCACCGCAGTCGATCTCGGTGTCGCGGCCCTGAAGGGTCTACTCGAGCGCACCGGTGTTGCGCCCGAACAGGTTCAGGACGTCATCCTCGGCCACTGCAACGGCAACAGTGAGGCCCCGGCCATCGGCCGCGTCGTCGCTCTCGACGCCGGTCTGCCGATCACGGTGCCCGGCATGCACATCGACCGTCGCTGCGGTTCGGGCCTGCAGGCCGTCATCCAGGCCGCCTTCCAGGTCGGTAACGGCGACCACGATCTCGTTGTCGCCGGTGGCACCGAGTCGATGAGCAACGCGGCGTTCTACTCCACCGATATCCGCTGGGGCGGCGCCCGCACCGGTGTGCAGATGCACGACGGGCTGGTCCGAGCCCGCTCGACCGCCGGTGGCCGTTTCTACCCGGTGCCCGGCGGCATGATCGAGACCGCGGAGAACCTGCGTCGCGAGTACTCGATCTCCCGCGACGAGCAGGACGAGTTGGCCCTGAACTCGCACCTGCGTGCAGTCCACGCCCAGAAGAACGGGATCCTCGCCGAGGAGATCATCCCAGTCACGGTGAGCAGCCGTAAGGGCGACGAGGTCATCGACACCGACGAGCACCCGCGTCCCGACATCAGCCTGGAGACCCTCGCCAAGCTGAAGCCGATCATGGGCAAGCAGGACCCCGAGGCCACCGTCACCGCCGGCAACGCCAGCGGCCAGAACGACGCCGCGTCCATGGCCATCGTCACCACCCCGGAGAAGGCCGCCGAGCTGGGCCTGACCCCGCTGGTGCGGTTCGTCTCGTGGGGCGTCGCCGGTGTCCAACCGAAGGTCATGGGCATCGGCCCCGTGCCGGCCACCGAGGTCGCCCTCGCCAAGGCGGGCATCACCCTCGCCGACGTCGACATCATCGAGCTCAACGAGGCGTTCGCCGCGCAGGCCCTCGCGGTGACCCGCGAATGGAAGTTCGGCAAGGCCGACTTCGAGCGCACCAACGTTCACGGCTCCGGCATCTCGCTCGGCCACCCGGTCGGCGCGACCGGCGGACGCATGCTCGCCACCCTCGCCCGCGAGCTGCACCGTCGCGAGGCCCGCTACGGCCTCGAGACCATGTGCATCGGCGGCGGCCAGGGCTTGGCAGCGATCTTCGAGCGCGTCGCGTAAGCAGACAGCTCCCGGTTCGGGGAGGTTGTGTTCGGTTTTTCTCGAAAAGCCCGGACACAACCTCCCCGAACTTCTTTCGTCGCAGGTGACCGGGCTGGGGATGACGCCGGGTTGTCCACAACCGGGCCTCGACGCGGCGTCAGGAGGCGCGTCGCGCCCGGCATGCTCGGCGCGTGATCGACTTCGACGAACCGTTCTCGGGACGCGCGGCACTCGCTGCCGGCGTCGTCACGCGGCATCGGCTCGCACGCGACTTCGTCCACCTCCACCGCGACGTCTACATCCGACGAGGGATCCCGGCCACCCCGCTGCTGCGTGCGAAGGCGGCATGGTTGTGGTCGCAGGGCCGCGGCGTCCTCGCGGGAGTGTCCGCCGCTGCCGTGCACGGCACTCGATGGCTCGACCCGGATGCGGCGGCCGAACTCGTCCGCTCCGATCACGTCCGGTCGGCGCCGGGCATCTCGGTCCGACGCGCCCCGAAGCTCGACACCTGCGTGGTCGACGGGATGTTCGCGACCACACCGGCGCAGACGGCCTTCGATCTCGCCCGACGAATGCCGTTCGATCGGGCCGTCGAAACGATCGACGCGCTCTGCAACGCGACCGGCCTGAAGGTGCCTGAGATCGAGGAACTCGCGACGAGGAGCAAAGGCGCACACGGTATCGGTGCCGTGCCGCGGGTGCTCGCCCTCGTCGACGGTGGGGCTGCGTCACCGCCCGAGACCCACACGCGTCTGCTCCTCGTCCGTGCCGGTCTCCCACCGCCGGAGACCCAGATCGAGATCTTCGACGGCGACGTGTTCGTGGCGCGAGCCGACATGGGATGGAAGCAGTGGCGGGTGCTCGTGGAGTACGACGGCGTGCAGCACTGGACCGACCCCACTCAGCGCACCCGCGACATCGATCGGTACGCGGTGCTGCCCGAACTGGGGTGGACGGTCATCCGGGTCGGCGCCGACCTCCTCTACCGGCGGCCCGAAGTCTTCGTCGAACGGGTGCGGCGTGCTCTGGGAGCGGCCGGTGCGCCCGTTTGAGCCGAACTTTCGACGGGCAACGCTATTCGGTGCGGAGGAGGTAGAAGCGGAAGAAGCCGAAGTCCTCGATGGGGAGCACGTCGACCTCGGTGAAACCGGCATCGAGGGCATAGCGGCGCAGGGTCGCGGGACGCATGACGGTGCCCGTCGCGGCGCTCGGGGTGTGGCTCATACCGTCAGGGAGGCAGATGGTGAGGCTGTAGCCGTACATGAGCCGTTCGACGTCGTCGCCGGGCGCGGTGAAGGTGTCGGCGACCGCTTCGTCCATGACGATCATGAACCCGCCGGGTGCGAGCGACCGCCGTACGGCAGCCAACACTTCGACCGGTCGGGGCATGTCGTGGACGCACTCGAATGCGAAGGCCGCCTGGAAGTTTTCATCGGGCAGTTCGGACGCGTCGCACTGCGTGAACGTGACCCGTTGCGCCACATCGGCATTCTCCGCGAGGTTCGACCGGGCCATCTCCACCGACGGGGCGTCGATGTCGAAGCCGTGAACCTTCGCATCCGGATAGGTGCGCGCGATCGTGATCGTCGACCATCCCCCGCCGCAGCCGATGTCGGCGATCTGCGCGCCCGGCTGCCCGAGCACCCGGTCGACCTCCGGTACCGACCGCAGAGCATCGGGCAGCGCCTTCTCGAACAGCGGCCTGTTCGCGTCGGCCTGCGACTCGCACACGTCGCGGCCGAACTGGCTCCAACTCACGCCGCCACCGTTGCGGTACGCCTCGAGCAGACCGGGAAGCTGCATCGTCGCGCCGACGATCATCCGGGCGAGCGGCGCCATGTACGCCAGGCTGTGCGGATCGGTGAGTACCTCGCGACCGACCGCAGACAGCGTGAAGCGTGGGGGATCGCCGTCGTCGACGTCGAGCAGACCGGTCAGAGCCTGCTGCTCGAGCCACTCGCGGGTGTACCGCGGGTGGGTTCCGGTGCGTTCGGCCAGTTCGTCGGCCGTCGCAGGTCCGTCGTCGGCGAGGCTTCGGTACCAGCCGAGACGGTCGCCGACCAGGATCGTGAGGGTGTCCATGGTGCCGAGGACGGAATCGAGGACGCGCTGCGCGTACGCGTCGACGGAATCGAGGTGGACGGAGGAAGTCGTCGAGGTGGACATACGGATCATCTCCCGAGGAGAAGTGGATGTCGTCCCCACCATCGTCGCCCCCGGATCCCCGGATGTCACCGTTCCGTCGGGAGTTGCTCCTCCGCGCCGGACTCCTCGGACGACCGCACGAAGTCGACGAAGGCGCGACCGGCCTTCGACAGCGAGGCCGGGTCGAACACCAGTCCGTACGACTGCGCGAAGGTCGGCTCGCACGGACGGACCACCGCGACGTCCTGCGCCGACTCGGCGAGCGACCGTTCGACGAACGACCCACCCAGACCGGCGAGCACCATCGGCAGGCGGGCCTCGCGATGATCGGTGAGCACGGAGATGGGACGGCGCACCTCGGCCTGCCGCATTGCGTAGTCGATCGCGTCGCTCACGGAGCCACCACCGCGCGGCACGAACACCATCGGGATGTCGGGGAGCTCGGCCAAGGACAGCGGCCCGGGTGGCAGGTCGGTGCCGGGGGGATAGGCGAGCCAGTACTCGGTCTGTCCGAGCTCGATGATCTCGAGACCCACCTCGTCCTCGACGGGCAGATGGGTGACGACGAACTCGCAGTAGCCGTCGTGGATGACCGACGCGGTGAACTCCTCCGCACGCAGATCACCGAGGCGCGCGGTGACTTTGGGATGGAGACGGCGGAACTCGGAGACCAGGTCGACGATCGGGCCGGTTGCGAGAGCGGGGAAGACCATCAGATCCAGTCGGCCCGTCACCTCGGTCGTCGACACGGTGAGCAGCTCCTCGACCGCGTTCACATCGCGGAGGATCTGCCGGCTCGGGCCGATCAGTGCCTTGCCCGCCGCGGTGAGCACCATGCCGCGCCCGATGCGGTGGAACAACTGCACCCCCAGCTCGCGCTCGAGGCTGCGCAGTGCCTGGGAGACGGTGGGCTGGGCGACGCCGAGCTCGGCGGCCGCGCCGTTGATGCCGTCGTTCTCCACGACGGCGAGGAAGTACTCGACCTGACGGAACTCCATGTCGTCACGCTTCCCAGGGGGTGCCGGTGGTGGTCGCCACGAATGCGGCGGCAGCGGGGGACAGATCGCCGGGTCGCATCACCAATCCGACGGGACGCCGGAACGGTGGGTCCAGGGGCCGGACGACCGCACCGGGGATCTGCTTCTCGGCGACGCGACGCGGCACGATCGTCCCGGCGGTGCCACGCTCGACGAACTGCCACAGGGCTGCCTGGTTGGCGCAGTCGACGACGACGTTCTGATCGCCGAGCAGTTCACCGGTGCGTGCGGCGCTCGCGCGGGAGCCGAGGTCGAGGACCAGCGGGAAGTCGCGGACCTGGGCCCGGGTGACGGGGTCGGGCACGTCGGCGGCGAGGTCGGGGTGCACGGCGAGCACCATCTCCTGCTCGAGGACCGGAACGGTGATCATGCCGGCGTGATCGACGGACAGGTCGGTGATGCCGATCTCCGCCTCGCCGCGGCGCAGCGCCGCGTGGACTCCGGGAGGGCCTTCGGCGTCGTTCACCCGCACGGTCAGGTTGGGGTAGCGCCGACGGAAGCGCTGGACGAACTCGATGACGGGGTGGATCGAGAACGTCGCGAAGGTGACGATCTCGACACGACCGGCCTGGAGATCGCGCACCGCCGCGACCTTCTGTTTCGCCCGCTCGACGTCGGCCAGGATGCGGCGTGCGGCGCCCTCGAGGACACGACCGTCCTCGGTGAGGGTGAGCCGTCGGCCGGTGCGGTCGAACAGGGTCGTGTCGAGGCGGCGTTCGAGGGTGCGGATGGCCTGCGACAACGACGGCTGCGAAATGTAAAGTGCCTGAGCAGCTTTCGTGATCCCGCCGTGGTCGACGACCGCCACGAAATAGGTCACGAGGTGCAAGTCCACCCGATTATCGTAGGTGACGCTCAGAACCGTCCCGGACGCAACCGTCAGGAAGGGGTGTCTACCGGGCGCGGTACCCGCCATCCGCCGGTGAACGACGGCTCGCGTTTATCGACGAATGCACGCATCGCATCGGGGGCGTCGGTGGCGTGGTTGATCGCCTGCGAGCGGGCCTCGTTCTCGAGTGCTTCGCGGAGCGTGAGCGACGAACCCTGCTCGAGCATCCGCGCCGACATGCTCACCGCGACCGGCGGGGCGGCGGCCAGCCGCGCGGCCAGTTCGGCGGCGCGACCGGCGAGGGCGTCGGGCTCGACGAGCTCGGTCACCAGGCCCAGGTCGTATGCTTCCTCGGCGCACACGATGTCGGCGAGCATGACCAGACGCTTCGCCTGGTGCAGTCCCACGAGGCGCGGCAGGATCCACGACCCGCCGAAGTCGATCGACAGTCCGCGCCGCGCGAAGATCTGACCGAACTTCGCGGTGCGGGAGGCGACGACCACGTCGCACAGCAACGCCATGTTCCATCCCGCGCCCACCGCATACCCCTCGACCTGCGCGATCAACGGCTTCGAGAACTCCGCGACGGCGAGCGCCGTCTCGTTGATCTCCCGCATACGGTCGAGGGGATGGGTGGAGTCGCGCCGCTCCATGTCGGCACCGGTGCAGAAGTCACCACCGGCGCCGGTGAGGATCACGGCGCGGACGGAATCGTCGTGCTGGAGCGCACCGAACGTCTCACGCAACGACCGCCACGCCTCGACCGTCATCGCGTTCTTGCGCTCCGGTCGACTCAGCGTGATCGTGGCGACCGAGCCGTCCTGCGCGACCAGAACATCCGACATTCCTACTCGCCCTTCCAGACCGGTGCGCGCTTCTCGGCGAACGCCCGGGCGCCTTCCTTGGCGTCGGCCGACGCGAAGACCGGGTCGATGAACTTGCGCTGCGCGACGAAGGCGTCGGGGTCGGTGTAGTTGGCGGCCATCGCGACGACCTGCTTGGTGGCCTTGACGGCGAGGGGGCCGTTCGCCGCGACGCGGGCGGCGAGTTCCTTTGCCACGGTGAGTGATTCACCGGGCTCGGTGACGCGGTTGACCAGGCCGTGCTGGTGGGCGACCTCGGCGGTGAGTGGGTCACCGGTGATGGCCAGTTCCATCGCGAGCGGGTAGGGGAGGATCTTCGGCAGGCGCAGCAGGCCGCCGGCCGCCGCCGCGAGTCCGCGCTTGACCTCGGGGATACCGAACTTCGCTTCGCGCGACGCGACGATCAGGTCGGCGGACAGGGCGAGCTCGCATCCACCGGCCAGGGCCCAGCCCTCGACGGCGGCGATGAGCGGCTTGCTCGGCGGTGCCTCGGTGAGGCCACCGAAACCGCGGCCGGGGATCGACGGGCGCTCCCCGCGTGCGAACGCCTTCAGATCCATTCCGGCGCAGAACGTTCCGCCGGCACCGGTGAGGATGCCGATGGTCAGGTCGGGGCGTGCCTCGAACTCGTCGATGGCCGCGGCCAACGCCTCCGAGACCTCCAGGTTCACGGCGTTCTTGGCCTCGGGGCGGTTGAGGGTGAACACCGCGACGCCGTCGGCGAATTCGGTGAGGACAACGCTCATGTCAGTTTTCCTTCGTATGGGTCGGAGTGGAGAGAGTCCAGTGGGCGGGAGTTCCACCGTCGGAACGGATGTCGCCTCTATCGGCGAGAACGAGCAGATGGGCCTGGGTTTCGCGGACGGCGAGTCGCTGCAGCCGGGGATCCATCACATCGATAGGACGCGACCACGTGACGCGGGTCGTGATCTCCCACGCCGTCGACTCGGGCCTGGACGCGACGGCATCGCGGATCTCGTCGAGACGGACCTCGTGGTGGTCCATGAGTTGGCGTGCGCGTTCGGTGACTCCGCGGAACCGGTACTCGTGGGCGGGCAGCACCTCGCAGTCCGGCAGAGCCGTCGTCGCATGCAGCGACAGCAGGTAGCGGTGCAACGGGTCGCCCAGTTCGCCGGGGCCGGAGGAGATGTTGGGGCTGATGCGCGGGAGCATGTGGTCGCCGCTGAACAGCAAGTCGCGGTCGCGGTCGACGAAGGCGAGGTGACCGGGCGTGTGGCCGGGCGTCCACACCGCTTCGATGTTCCACCCGGGCAGATCGAGTCGATCACCATGAGCGAGAACGACATCCGTGCTCTCGCCTCGGGGGAAGCGGACGAGTTCGAAGCGGGCGGCCTCGACGACCTCGGGCGGTGCGCCGAGTCCGGTGAGGTCTACGCGCCATGCTTCCTTGTCGGCGGCGACGTCCTCCGGGGTGAAGTGCCCGAGGGCGGCGGCGTCGGCGGCGTGCATCGCGATCACAGCGCCGGTCGTTTCCTTCAACCGGGGTGCCAGACCGAAATGGTCGGGATGCAGGTGAGTGATCGCCGCGTAGCGCACCTCGGTGATGTGATGGCCGGTCGCGGCGACACCGGCCACGAGGGTGTCCCACGATTCCTCGGTGTCCATACCGAGGTCGATCAGGGCGAGGCCGTCGTCGAAGGCGAGCGCATAGGACAGCACGTACCGCAGCGGGTTCTTCGGCATCGGAACCGGAATCGACCACAGTCCTGGCCGCACCTCTTCGACCGGTGGCAGTACGCCGGCCGCCCACGCTTCACGCTGGACGGTACCGAGATCCTCGGTGACGATCATGACGTCGTTCCTTCCCGTGCAGGAGCGAACTCGTCGCGCAGTGTGCGCTTCAGGATCTTGCCGCTGGCGTTGCGAGGCAACTCGTCGACGAAGTGGATGTGCCGGGGCTTCTTGTAGGAAGCCAGACGTTCGACGGTGAACTCGAGGAGTTCGGCCTCGGTCGGTGTCTCGGCTCCGGGCGCGACCCGCACGACGGCGGTCACGGCCTCGCCCCACCGGTCGTCCGGAACTCCCACCACTGCGACCTCGGCGACGGAAGGATGTTCGGAGATGACCGATTCGACCTCGATCGGGTAGACGTTCTCACCCCCGGAGATGATCATGTCCTTCACGCGGTCGGTGACGAACAGGTAGCCGTCCTCGTCGATGTGCCCGGCATCGCCGGTGCGCAGAAAACCGTCCTCGGTGAACAGGGCGGCGTTCTCGGCCTCGCGTCGCCAGTAACCCTGTGTGTTGTTGCGCGACCGGCTCACGATCTCACCGGTTTCGCCGCGGGGGAGCGGTTCGCCGGTGGCGAGGTCACGGATCTGGACCTCGATCCCCGGCAGCCCGGTGCCGGCCGAACGTAGGAGGTAGGAGCGCGGACCGTGCGGGTCGTGGTCCTCGGCACGTAGCGCTGTGAGGGCGCCCATCGTCTCGGTCATCCCGTAACGCTGCACGAAGCGGCAGCCGAGGGTGTCCATGGCGCGGGCGAGTTGCGTGGGCGTGATGGGAGAGGCGCCGTAGGCGACCAGACGCAGCGCCGACAGGTCGTAGTCCGACAGGTCGGGCATCTCCACGAGCATGTTGATCACCGACGGCACGAGGAATGCGTGGGTGATGCCGTGCTCGGAGATGGCGGCCGCCACCAGGTTCGGGCGCATCTCACCGAGCAACACCAGGTGCAATCCCGCCGACAGGGTCGTGCTCATCCAGCCGGCGCCGGCGATGTGGAACAGGGGCAGCGCGTCGAGGGACACCGAGTCCTCGGTGAACTCGTACAGCGCGAAGTTCTGCGGTTCGTTGAACAGGTTGTGATGCGTCGCCACAACACCTTTGGGTCGACCCGTGGTGCCCGAGGTGTAGAGCTGCAGCACCTCGGTCCGCGGGTCGTCGCCGAAGCCGGGGTCGATGTCGTCACCGGAGGCGACGAAGTCGTCCCACGACCGTGCACCGGGAACGGTGGAGGCGTCGCCGACCACGACGATCTGTACGGCGGGCAGGACTGTGGCGGCAGCGCGGGCCGATGCGGCGAACTCGTCCTCGACGATCAGGACGTCGAGCTGCGCGTCGTCGGCGATGTCGGCGATCTCGCCCGGGTTCAGGCGCCAGTTGAGCGGGGTGAAGACCAGTCCGGCCTTGGCACAGCCGACGAACGAGGACGCGCCGGGTAGGCCCATGCGCAGCAGTGCGCCGATGCGCTCGGACGTCGCCGGAACGGTCGCGAGCGCCGAGGCGACCCGGTTGGTGAGCGCGTCGAACTCGGAGTAGGTGAGTGTGGTTCCGCCGGAGCTGACCGCCGCACGATCCGGATGTTCGACTGCCAGCTGCCGGATTCGGTTGGGAAGGTGCAACTCGCTCACATCACGCTCCTGATCGACACGGCCGACGCGCGGACATGCCGTCCACGCCGTTCCAGTCGATCACGATCGTGACTGCTGCCACAAAGACCTGCAGCCGTACGCAACGTTAGGGCAAACCTATGGGCGCGTATCGAGACCGACGTCGTGTGCGAAATCCCCGACGGGTCTCGCACACGACGTCGGTCTCGAGGCGATCGATCAGTCGATCTGCAGTTCACCCATCCGGCCCCACTCGGTGCCCGGAATCTCCGTGTTGAGGATGCGCGGGGTCTCGACCAGCGCCGGCCGCATTGCGTCGAGCCCCCTGCGGAAGTGATCGGACTTCACGTGCTCGGATCCGGCGTCCCCGTCGCGGAACGCCTCGACGAGAACGAACTCGGACGGATCGTCCACGCTGCGGGACCAGTCGAACCACAGGTTCCCGGGTTCGCTGCGAGTCGCCTCGGTGAACTCCGCGGTGGTCTCGAGCCAGCTGTCCTGGTACTCCGGCTTCACCTTGAAACGGACCACGATGAAGATCATCTTGCCTCCGGTCGGTAGATGTTGGAGGGACGGATCGTCCCTTCGTCGAACATATCGCCGTACTCGCCGGTGAGGGCGTCGAATCCGTGACCGAGCGGCAGACCCCCACGAGGCAACCCGACACGTCAGCGACGTTCCGTCAGCCGCTCGTAGGACACCCGCCACACCCATTCGACCGGTCCCTGGCGGAATCGGCCGAGCCACCAACGGGATCCGACGACCATCACCGCTCCCACCGCGATGTACACCGCGATCGTGAACGGGACCCGCATGGCGGGGTCCACGGTCTTCGCCAGACCGAATCCCCAGTCGTAACAGAGCACCGACGCGACGATGTTCTGCAGGATGTAGCAACTCAGCGCGGTCCGCCCGATGCGTTCACAGGCGGTGCCGACCGTGCCGGTGGTGGACCTGCCGATGTAGAAGTGGGCGATCCACGCCAGCAGGCCGAGCGCGACGAACGGGGCGATGCCGTAGCGCGCTGCGAATACACCTGCGGCACCGCCGAACAGACCCACGGCGAGGTCGAGCGGTGCTGCGATCGCCCCGACCACCATCAGCCGCCGGCGCAGCACCGCACCTCTGCTGTCGAACAGCCCGGAGGAATACAGTGCGGCGCCGGTCAGGAACAGCGCGACCGTCATCGGGATCACGAAGATCACCTCGGCGCGGAACGCAGCGGCGTTGTCCACGCGGAAGACGATCATGTCCCACCAGGTGGCGGTGGTCAGCTCGGGGGTCTCCGCATTCGGCGGTGAACTGGCGAGCGCCACGACGAGCGCGGTCACGGCCAGCGCGTGAACAGCGACGGCCGTACCCGCGACCCACAGCCGCACACGACGGGAGGAGATCACGAGCCCGCACACGAGCATGGACGTCAGCGCATACCCCATGAGGATGTCGAACTCGGCGACGAGCAGGTAGTGCACCACCCCGTCGACGAAGAGCAGGGCGGCGCGTACCCGGTAACCGCCGGGCCACGGCCGCCCCGCTCGCTGAGCGGACGCCGCCTGCACGGCCAGGCCGATCCCGAACATCAGGGTGAGCAACCCGAGGAACTTTCCCTGCGCGAGTTGCATGAGGATGCGTTGCGGCCACGGATCGGTGCCGATCGAGGCGAGATATCCGACGATCCCGGCGGGGTCGGTGAAGATCCAGACATTGGCGGCGAAGGTGCCGAGGATGGCGATCCCCCGGGCCACGTCGAGGGCGAGGATACGTTGCTGTCGCGTCGTCGAACCGGTGACCGTCATGATCCTCACCATGCGATGCGGCGGGGTCGGCGCGCGTCGGCCGACCGGGGGATGACGGGTCCTCCATGCGGGTGACCCGCGTTCGGTGATCTCCCCGAGAGCAGACATCGGCGAGGAGAACAGAGCAGGAACTGTCGGGTCCCGTGAGCCTCGGTGATGTGAACATGGAGCCATGCACGAAACCCCCACCGAGCTCGCCGACCTCCAGGTGCTCCTCGACACGTCGCTGTCCCGGTCCACATCCCACCTGAGGTCGATCGTCGACGCGTCGCGGACCCTCACGGCCGAGCAACTCGTCGAGGTGCTCACGGGCATGTGCGTCCTCTCGCTGGCGACGGTCACCGCCGGCGGGGAACCGCGCATCAGTGCTGTGGACGGACATTTCCTGCACGGCAAGTGGTACTTCGGCACGGCCCGCAACGCCGCCAAGGCCCGGCATCTCGCCGCGCGTCCCGCGGCCAGCGCGGCGCACGTGCGCGGGGAGGACCTCGGCGTGTTCACACACGGCCACGTGGAGATTCTCAACCCGCGCGGCGGTGAGCCGGCCGACGACTGGCCCGAACTGCTCGCCTACCTTCAGTCGTTCTACGGCGGGGACGCGTTCGACTGGAGCGAGGAGGTGGTCTACTACCGCCTGAACCCGCACTGGATGACCGTGTACGCGCCCGATGTCACGACACTCGTCGATCGGCGCTGATCCCTCTGTGCGAGGGGACGATCAGTCCGGAAGCGAACTACCACCCAGCGCGCCGCGCAGATGCTCGGTCTCGGTGGGCAGGCTGTCGGGAACGAACGTCCATCGGCCTCCCGTCCACGGATCGGCCAGCTCCCCGTCGACGGGAAGCTTTTGCGCCTCGTCCCACAGGATCTCCGCGACCCGATCGTCCGGGGGATCACCCGCGAGGACGACCGAGACCCGGCCGGCACTGCCGGTACGCGCGATCCGGACGATCTCGAGCAGGTCGTCGTGGTCGTAGCCGTAGGGGAACCCGGCGAGGACCAGCAACACGGGTGAGGCGGTCTCCGCGTCGACCTGCCGGGCGAGCGCGTCGAGGTCCGCCGCGTCGGCCAGCCCCCGGAGTCTGGCGGGGACCCGCGACCGGTCGTGGACGGGCGGTCCGGCAAGTCGGGCTGCGGTGAGGGGTTCGAGTGCGGGCAGCGTCCGCCCGGGATCGACGAGGTGCAGCAGGGTGTCGGGCCGGGCCGTGAGCAGCCGCACGACCACGGACGACACGACGGGACCGAGGTCGGCGGGGTCGCCGTCGATCCACAACGGTCGCGTGAGCGGTGCCGGCAGGCACAGGGGGATGCGCAGCGGACCCAGATCGGGCGCCGTCACCTCACCCACCCGCACGCCGTCGCTCGGCAGGTGCAGGTGCATCCAGGCCGGGGAGATCCAGGATGCGAGTGCGGGCGGCAACGTCGCGTCGACGGTGAGCAGTTCGGCGGCGAGCGCCGCGCTGTCGTCGCGGTAGCGGGCCTCGGCGACACCGACGAGCTCGTCGTAGCGCTGCTGCGCACGCGCCCGGGCACGGTCGGCCTCGGGCTCCATGCGCCGGGCGGGATCGGCCACAGCTGTCGAGAGTTCGTCGTCGAAACGGTGCTGGGCGAACTCCGCACTCGACGTGTACGCGGCGGCCGATCGGGCGGCGTCCTCGAAGATCCGCCACAGCACCTCGAGAGGTGAGAGGCCGATGACCGGGCCGGGCCCGGGAGCGGCCACCTTCTCCGCGTCGGAGGGTGACTCGACCTCCACCCCGTGCGCGGTGAACATCTCGGCGAGTGCACCGGCGTATCCCTGGCCGAGGGCGCGGATCTTCCATTCGTCGTGACGACGGTAGATCTCCCAGCACAGCAGCGCCGTCTCGGTACCGACCGCCGGTTCCACGTGAAACGACGCGAGGACGGTGCCCGCCGCGTCGCACAGCGAGGTCGACACCGCTGCGGGTCGCTCGCAGCCGACCGCACACAGCACGCGTGCGCCGGGACGGACCGCGTCGACGTCGAGGACGATCACCTTGCCCTCGAGCCGAACGCCCGCCGTCGTCGGTTGGTTGTAGAACACGACGTCGTCGGAGGACGCCACCTGCAGGCCGTCGTCCACGACGAACGCGCACACGTCCAGAGGGACGGATGCGGTCGCCGTGAAACGGGCCGTGCGGGTCGGCAGCGGGGCGTTGCGCCCCGCTGTGAAGAGTTCGCCCACCGGTCAGACGGCCAGGAACCGGCCCAGTTGCGGCGCGGCCTCACCGGGATGCTTCGCCTGCATGCCCTCGCCGATGGCCTGCAGCTTCCATTCGCTGCCCTGGCGGTAAACCTTCGCCATGACCATGCCCGTGAACGGCATGCCGCCCTGCAGCGTGTAGCGGGCCAGCTCGGTGTCGATCGTGCCGTCGACGAGACGGCAGAACGCGTTCTGCACCTGCTCGAAGGTGTGGCCCTTGTAGGAGGTCACGATGAACATCACCGTCGTGACATGGGCGGGGACCCGCGTGAGGTCGACGAGCATCACCTCGTCGTCGCCCTCACCGGCACCGGTGAGGTTGTCGCCCTGGTGCTGGACCGAGCCGTCCTTCGACTGCAGCTGGCCGTAGTACACGACGTCGGCGATCTGGTTGTCGGCGAACATCACGGCCGAGGCGTCGAGGTCGATGTCGGCGGAACGGTTGCCGAACAGGCCACGCTTCTCCACCGGATCCCAGCCGAGCCCCATGCGCAGGAAGGTCAGCGCGACGCCGCCGTCCTTGCGGAGGGTGACCTTCTGGCCCTTCACCAGGCTTACCGGGCGGTTCTTCGTGAGGCTGACCTCCGCAGGCTGTGCCGGAGGTGTCTGCTGTGCCGGAGGTGGTGTCTGCTGCACGGGTGGTGTCTGCTGCACGGGCGGTGTCTGCTGCACGGGCGGAGCCGGAGCCGGCGTGGGAGCGACGGGCTGAGGTGCGGCAGCAGGCTGGGCGGGTGCGTCGTCGACGCTGACCCCGTGATCGGTCACCAACGCCGCGAAACCGCCCGCATATCCCTGGCCCACGGCGCGGACCTTCCACGCGCCCTGGCGCCGGTACAACTCCAGCGCGATCACGATGGACTCGGTGCTCAGTCCGTCGATCCGGTACTCGTACAACACCGTTCCCGCACTGTCGGACACGCGCGCGGTGGGCGGTGCGAACCGGCCGAAGCTACTCGACGCGTCGTCGAGGGTGATCACGGCGCGCACCTGATCGATGTCGGCGGGAACCTGCGCGAGCGACACGGCGAGCGAGGCCGCCTGCCCGGGCGCGCCGGATACGAGACGCACACCCGGCCCGGTGGGCTGGTTGAAGAACACGAAGTCGGCGTCGGAGCGCACCTTGCCGTCGGCCTTGACGAGCAGTGCGGACAGATCGGCGGGCGTGGTCAGCTCGAGCGAGACGACGACGTCGGACGCGGTGAGCGGTCCGTTCTGACCCTTGGAGAGCGGAGTCGGCAAGAGATGTGTCCTCACTGTGTCGGTGACCGGGCACCTTCTACTCTACGAAGCGACCGGAAGACGAGCGGATCGGGCGAACCAGGCGAGGATCTCCTCCCCGGCGGTGACGCCCGCGGCGTCGGTCACCGAGACGGTCGGGTGGCGCCAGTCCATCAGTTCGAGTTCGCCGTGGCGAGGCCGGATCGCGGCGTCGGCGGCCTTCAGCATCTCCGCATCGAGCGCACCGTCACCCGCGGCGAAGACCGGGGCGTCGTCGGTAAGCACCCCGCGGTCTCGGAGCCGGCGGTGCACCTCTGCCACCGCGCGGCTCTTGCACACGCTGTTCGGCATCGTGTAGATCTTCCGGCCCTGCTGCGACGCGTTCCAGCCGCGCGTCGAACACCACTCGTGCCAGTCGTCGAGAAATCCCGCCGGTTGCGTTGCGACGTCGACGACGAGGTAGCAGAACAACTCGTCGGCGATGCGGAACTTCGACACCCAGTCCTCGGAGATTCGGCGGCGCAGTTCGGTCGTCATCTCGTCGAGGCTCGCACCCCCCGCGCGTACCGCTGCTTCCACGGTCCTGCGCCAGTGCGGGTCGAGATGCCCGTCCTCGAGGATCGACCCACCGTTGCTCGCGATTGCATAACGCCACGGACCGCCGGGGAGGTCGATGCGGCGGAACTGTTCGGGTGTGCGCGTGGTCGTCGGCACCATCGCGACCTCGCCGGCGAGCGTCCGAAGCTGTTGCGCAGCAATGTCGGTGACGTACGACAGCGGTGCGCTCTCGTAGTACTCGACACAGAGTAGATCCTGCGTGTCGAACTGGTCGCCGGTCATCGCGGCGCGCGAATAGATGAGGGTGCGGTCGAGATCGGTGGCGACCAGTGCGGTCGCAGTGCTGGTCACGGCAGGTCCTTGATCAGTCCCATGCAGGAGTAGGCCAGGTCGGGAACCTCCTCGACGGGAACGTCGCGAGCGGCCGCGAGCATCCGGATATGGGCGTGCTCGTCGGCGGTGATGTCGCGCACCAGAACCTTCCAGGGAACGCGGCGCAACAGCACGCGGGTGGTCTCTCCGACACCGGGTTTGACGAAGTTGACGCTCGAGATGCCGTACTGCGCCCGCACCCGCTCGACGGACTCCCAGCCGGCCCAGGTGGGGGTGCGGTCGGATTCGAGCACTGCCTGCGCGGCCGATGCGACGTCGCCGCACGTGTCGAACTCCGCGGCGACGGCGTCCAGCAGATGATTCGACACGTCGTCCGCGGCCAACTCGGCGTAGAACTTGGCGCCGTGGAACTCCCCGGGGCCGATCAGGCTGTCGTTGAGGACCGTTCGGGAGACCAGTCCGGAGACGGTGGAGTTCAGGCAGGCGGAGGCGATGAGAAAGTCGTCGCGCGTGCCGTAGGTGCGGACGCAGTGGCCGGGGTCGGCGAGTACCGCGAGATCGTCGGACAGGACGGGACCGCCTCGCGCGGTGTATTCGGCGAGCGCAGCGGACAGTTCACGCGCGATCGCGCCTTTGCCCGTCCAGCCGTCGACGAAGACGACCGACGCGGGAGCGTGCCGCGCGGTGATGTGGTCGAGAGCGGCGGAGTCGATGCCGCGACCCCGGACGATCGACACGGCGTAGTGCGGCAGCGTCAGACCGTGGTGGTGCAGCGCCCATCGACGGATCAGGATGCCGATCGGGGTGCCCGCCCGCGCGAGCGACACGAGGGTCAGGTCGGTTCCGCGTTCGGAGAGAAGCAGTTCGGTGACCGTGCCCACCGCGTGCGCCAACCGGCCCGCAGTGCCGGCCAGTGCCTTGTCGAACAGTTCGCGGTAGGCGGCGTCGGGTTGGTACTCGATCGGCAGGGACTCCGCGTAGTGCGCGAGACCCGCCTGGATCCGCGCCTCCCGTTCGGCGATGTCGCCCTCCAGGTCGGCGTGGGAGAGATCCTTGAGCAGCCACGTCACCTCGTCGGGCGCGTAGGAGCCGAACTCGGGTCCGGTCAGTGGCACGGTCATACGGTCTCCCTGTGGGTGCGCAGCACCGTCGGATCGGTGGCGGGCACGATCACGACGAGGACGTCCTCACCGGCAGCAGTGAGCACGTCGAGAACACCTCCCGGTGCGCGCAGGCGGTCGGTGTCGGCGGGCGAATCGATGACGAGGATCAGCTCGGCGCGGACCTCGGTGGACGTAGGCGACTGCGCGTTGTAGAGGAAGCGCGGCACCTCGTTCTCGAACTCGCTGTCGATGTGTTCGGGTGCGGTGAAACGGAATCCGCGGCGCAGCGGATATCCGTCGACGTCCATCACGTGGACGGGGGAGCGGGTCGTGGTCTGGAACAGGGCGGGAGTGCCGCGGTCGACGAGTGCCTCGGCGAGTCGCAGCGGCAGATACATCAATTCCTCGTGTCCGACGACGACGGCGGGTCGCCGGGCGTCGCGTACGTCCGCGATCGTGTCGGCGAGCGTCGACAGAGCCGCGTCGAAGGCCGCCGCGTCGGTGCGCAACATCCCGTGCCGCCCGCCGTCGGGCACATGGGACGGCCACGCCGCGTGGAGGAACCGGACGTCGCCGCGTTGCTCCCCCACCGGATTGAGGAGAGGGTCGGGTAACGCCGCGACCCGCGCGACGAGATCGTCGGGGACGACGGATCGTCCGGCGGCCAGGCTCACGTGCTCGATGCTCGTGCCGAGTTCCGCGGCGACCTCTGCCGTCCGGCGGCGATCCTGTTCCGACCGCATGTCGACGAGGGAGGCGAGGACGTAACGATCACGCGGATGATCGCGGTGCAGCGCGCGGATGGCGTCGAGGGCCGTTGCTCCCGTGGAGATCTCGTCGTCGACGAGCACGAGCGGCGCGGCGTTGGCGAACAGTGCGCCGGAGGTCGGCTGCAGCAGGTGGAAGGTCGCGTGCGAGTGCCCCTCCTCGAATCCGGTGAGCACCTCCGCTCCGGGAACCTGGCGTCGCGTCGAATGCAGACAGCATGCGGCGTCGAGGGCGTCGGCCACGCAGTGACCGAGACCCGTTGCGGTCTCGGCGAATCCCATGACGACGGCGTCGGATGCCGCATCGCCGAGGAGGTCGGTGACGAGCCGGCCGAGCCGGTGACCGGCGCCGCGCACCGCGGCCGGTTCGGTGGGGATGTGCTTGCCGAGAACCGTGGAGACGAGCAGGTGCGCACGCCGTGGATTGCGTCGCAGCCCGGGCCTGACGAGCTCGGGAACCGTGTAGCCACATGACGACTCCGCATGTTCGAGAGCGAAACCGAGCTCTGCGGTGGCCCAGGGGATGTCGAGAATATCGGTCATCGGTCCACCAACGCCGTCAGCAGGTCGACGAAGGTGATCCCCTTGCGGGTGACACCGAACACCGACGCGCGCAACAGGGTCTGCTCGGCCCACGTACGGTGGGGTCGTCGTTCGTTCATCTTGTTCCCGTATCCCGAGGCCTGCACACCACCGGTGTCGCGATCGAGGATGTCGGTCGCATCGTGGAACTCCTCGTGGGTCACGGCCGACAGGGCATGCACCGCAGCGACATGCGACGGATGGATGACGGTCTTGCCCTGGATGCCGTTGGCGCGGTCGAGGGCGATCTCGCGCAGCAGACCGTCGAGGTCGCGGCTGACGAGCTGCTGACGGAACAGCACGGCATCCTGTTCCTCGAAGGGTGTCGAGCGCAGCATCGGTCGGAACATGCGTTCGTGGTCGGCAAAGTACTCCCAGACGGGCCCGGTGATGACGAAACCCGTTCCGTCGGTTCGCCCGAGGTGGTTGACGATGTCGGCGATGACGTCGACGACGACCCGGACGTCGTAGATCGTCAGGTCGCGGTCGCGCCGGATACCGAAGGTCGCGCACATGTCGGTCGCGCCGATCCGGACGGCGAGGATGCGGTGGCGATGTTCGGCGAGGATGCTCGAGATCGCACGCAATTCGCCGTCGCGGGTCTCGCGGTGGACGACCTCGGCCGACTCGATGACGGGCATCGCGTAGAGGTGACGGCCGAGGAGGTCCGACGCCGCGGCCACCGCCTCGAGGAAGACGGGGCCGGTGTGTGCGGTGAACTTGGGCACCACGAATCCGGTCAGCACGGCCTTGCCGGCGCCGAGCATCGACGCGATCCGCCCGACACCGTCGGCGGTGCGGACACGGACGAACAACATCATCGGCGTCGGTCCGCGTTCGGCGAGCGCATCGAGTGTCGCGACGGCGTTCTGCAGGCCCTGCTCGACCTCGTCGTCGGCGACGGCGTCCTCGAGGTCGAGCACCATCGACGTCACACCCTCGGCCGCACGTTTCGAGATGGTCGTGACGAGATCTCCGCGCGTCGCGGGTACGTAGAGCGTGGCGCCGAGAGCGGTCGCCAGGCGGTCGCGATCGTCGCTGTGCCCGAACGGCTCGGGACGGTGCAGGAACAACTCCTCCATCGTCGCGCCGTCGAGATGCCGAAAGTGCTGCATGGCGCGCACTTCGGTAAGCGTGGCCCCCCTCATGCGTTCTCGGTCCGTCCTCTCATCCGATCGACCACTCCTGCGATGAAGGTAGACACCGCATCCAAATCTCTGACGTAGGCCCAGTAGTCGGGGTGCACACCGGTGAGTGCGTCGACGGCCCTGTCGATCCGGCTCAACTGCGAGTCGAGAACGGAACCCCATTCTGCGGTGAGACCGCGTTGCACGGCCAGGTGTTGTGCGTCACGGAGGCGGAACCGTACCTCGTCGACCTTGGCCCCCGGATTCTGCCGGACGGAACGCAGCGTGGCGAGTCGTGCGGTCACGGCGTCGACGAGTTCCTCGGCGCGTGACAGCTCGGCGCGGATCGCCGCGACCAGCTCGAGCGCTTCCTCGGGGCGGCCGTCCTTCGCCGCCGCCCGTGCGCGTCCGAGCTGGTCCTCGGCGCGAGCGAGCAGTTCGGCGGCCTGTTTCTCGTTCCCGGACAGGTCGGCGGAGCTGGCCGCATTGAACTCGCGCAACAGCGCGGAGAAGGCCGGGGCGAGACCTTCCGCACGGGTCCGGACCGCTCCGATCCTGGTGGTGACCGAGGCGAGGGTGCGAACGGCCTCGTCGCGGCGCCCCGGTGCTGCGGCGAGGGCGTCGAGCAGAGCAGTGGTCGCCTCTTCGACTCGGAGGGCCGCTGTGCGGGTCGCGCCCACGCTGTGCGCTGCATCGAGGCTGTTCAGGGCCTTCTCGAGCGTTTCGGTGGCGGATCGGACCGACGGATAGTTCGCAAAGGAAACAAAATCCGGGGTCTGCGTCGCGGCGAGGGTGTTGCGCGCTTCGGTACGCATCCGGTGTGCCAGCTCGGGCACCGTGTTCGCCACGGTCGTCATGTGCTCGAGGTGTCCCCGGTTGTTTCCGAAGAATTCATCAAGTGTTCGTGTTGCATCGGTTATCTGCCGCAGTGCCTGCTCGTAGGCCGGAGCAGGTGCGAGTGGTTGTTCCGGATCCGTCACTGCCAGTTGAAGATACGTCTCACCGACGCGATAACACGCCTGACGGATGGGATCCCACTGACGGAGCAGGTGCCGTTCGGGTTCGAGCTCGTAGGACGCGGCCACACCGGCCTCGATGACGGACTGGCGCTTGTCCATGTCGAGGAACGCCGCGACCATCGCATCGTGTGCACGACGAGCCGCGGGATCTTCCGTGTTTCCCCCGCCGAACAGGCGGCGCGTCCATCGGCTCGCCACAGAACCGAATGGTACTGGGCGCACGTCCACCGGGCCGATCCGTCACCTTTCCGCCGGTCGGAACTGTGGTTCGTGCGGGTCACGAAGTGAGGCGCGGGACCGGGCATAGTGGATATGGGCGTACCCCACGGCAACAACTAGTGTGGGGAGAAACGCACACCGGGCGTGCCCTATACCGGTACGTCGACCGTTGGAACGATCGAAAGGACCCCGCATGGGCGTCAGCTTGACCAAGGGCGGAAACGTCTCCCTCACCAAGGAAGCTCCGAACCTGACGGCAGTGGCCGTCGGCCTGGGCTGGGACGTTCGCACCACCACCGGCACCGACTTCGACCTCGATGCCAGCGCCATCGCTACCGGGGCCGACAAGAAGGTCGTCTCCGACCAGCACTTCGTCTTCTTCAACAACCTCAAGTCGCCCGACGGTGCCATCGAGCACGCCGGTGACAACCGCACGGGTGAGGGCGAAGGCGACGACGAGGTCATCAACGTCGACCTCGCCGCCACCCCGGCGAACATCGAGAGCATCTTCTTCCCGGTCTCGATCTACGATGCCGATTCCCGCAGCCAGTCGTTCGGCCAGGTCCGCAACGCGTACATCCGCGTCGTCGACCGCGCGAACGGCAACGAACTCGCTCGTTACGACCTGTCCGAGGACGCCTCGACCGAGACCGCCATGGTCTTCGGCGAGCTGTACCGCAACGGTGCGGAGTGGAAGTTCCGCGCCATCGGCCAGGGCTACGCGTCCGGTCTCGCGGGTATCGCCCGCGACTACGGCGTCAACGTCTAGTTCGTTTCTTCCGGGTTCCGGCTTCGGTCGCAGTACCGAAGCCGGAGCCGACGTGCAGTAACCACCCTGCAACGCCCTGATTCCGATTAGAAAGGCCACGCTTCGTGGTTCTGCGAATATTCGGTGCATCCTTCGCGGTCACCGTCGTCTCCCTCGTGGTCGCCTTCCTCTACGGCGGCCCGCAGGCTCTGTTCCTCTGCGTGATCCTCGGCATCCTCGAGGTCTCGCTGTCGTTCGACAACGCGGTCATCAACGCGACCGTGCTGCGGCGGATGAGCGAGTTCTGGCAGAAGATCTTCCTCACCGTCGGCATCCTCATCGCCGTCTTCGGTATGCGTCTGGTGTTCCCCCTCGCGATCGTGTGGGTGGCGTCCGGACTCGGCCCCATCGCGGCACTCGACCTCGCGTTGAATCCGCCGCCGGACGGAGCCGCCTACTTCCCGGACGGCAGCCCCAGCTACGAGACCCTGATCACCGATGCGCATCCGCAGATCGCGGCGTTCGGCGGCATGTTCCTGCTGATGCTCTTCCTGCACTTCATCCTCGAAGATCGCGAGATCAAGTGGCTCGAATGGCTCGAGCGTCCCCTCGCGAAGGCCGGCAAGCTCGAGCAGCTCGAGGTCGTCGTCGCCACCGCGCTGCTGCTCATCACGGCCACCGTGATCGCACCCGAGGACAAGGTCTCGACCGTCATGATCGCCGGCGCGCTCGGCATGATCACCTACATCGCGGTCAACGGACTCGGCGAGATGTTCCACATCCCCGAGGAAGGCGAAGAGCCCAGCGGCGGACCGAGCGGCCTCGCGAAGGCCACCGGTAAGGCCGGCTTCTTCCTGTTCCTCTACCTCGAGGTGCTCGACGCGTCGTTCTCGTTCGACGGTGTCATCGGAGCCTTCGCCATCACGTCCGACCCGATCATCATCGCCCTGGGCCTCGGCTTCATCGGCGCGATGTTCGTCCGCTCGATCACCATCTTCCTGGTGCGCAAGGGCACGCTGTCCGACTACGTGTACCTCGAGCACGGTGCTCACTGGGCCATCGGTGCGCTGGCACTGATCCTGCTGTACTCGATCGGCACCCACGTGCCGGAGGTCATCACCGGCCTCGTCGGTGTCGCCCTGATCGGTGCGGCATTCGCCTCGAGCATCTACCGCAACCGCAAGATCGCGGCGAGAGAAGGCGAAGATGCTGTGAAGACCAGCATCCCCTGATCCTCGACAGTTCGAACCACATGCCGATGGGAGCCCTCGATCCGACATCTCGGATCGGGGGCTCCCATCGCTTTCCGTACCCCGTGCGCATCCGCGCAGCACTCCGACGAAAGGCTCGACATGGCCATCGACTACAACAAGAAGCCCGAACAGAACGCCGGCGGCGTCAACCTGAGCAAGATCAACCTCACCAAGGAATCCCCGACCGTGAGCCTGTCGAAGGCCGGGTCCGGGCAGGGCGTCACGCGGGTGAACCTCAACTGGTCGCGCGGTGAGCAGAAGAAGGGCTTCCTCGCGAAGCTCACGGGCGCGAGCGGCGGCGTGGACCTCGACCTCGGCTGCCTGTTCGAACTCGCCGATGGTTCCAAGGGAGTCATTCAGGCGCTCGGGAACAGCTTCGGCGCGCTGAACACCCCGCCGTACATCCACCTCGACGGCGACGACCGCACCGGCTCGAACACCGGTGGCGAGAACATGCACGTCAACCTCGAGCGCCCCGAACTGTTCAAGCGTGTGCTGATCTTCGCGATGATCTACGAAGGAGCGCCGAACTGGGCTGCCGTGGACGGCGTCGTGACGCTGACCCCGCCGTCGGGTCCGCAGATCGAGGTGCGCCTGGACTCGCCGAACAACGGCGCGCGCATCTGCGCGATCGCGATGCTGCAGAACACCGGGCAGGGCATCACCGTCGAGCGTCTCGTGCAGTACATCGACGGCAGCCAGTCCGACCTCGACCGCGCGTTCGGGTGGGGCATGCAGTGGCAGGCGGGGCGTAAGTAGCCCCTAGCCTCAATACCGTTTACTTATGGCGATGGGACGGAGTCGCCTGAGAGGACGACAGGGCGGCGTCCGATATAGGGCGCGTTCCGCTGATACGGATGTTTGACGTGAAAGACGGACATCTTGCGT